>JBJDYM010000328.1:0-3578 GCA_051867315.1 Faecousia sp. | reverse complement strand
CCGATCATCACCGCGTTTTCGCTTTCTGTCAGCGTCTGCCACGCAGAATAGAAGTCAAGGCGGCCATCCACAATGACCGCCTTGGCAAAAATCATGATTAAAGGGCAGACAATCAGAAAGCACAGAATCGCAGCCAAAAGAATCAAAGGCAGCCGTTTCTTCAATCCGATGTCCATGGGGTCCTCCGCTTACTTGCAGATGGCGTTGATCTTGGCGGCGGAATCAGAGGAAATCTCCATCATGGCATCCCAGTCGCAGGAAATTTGGGGAATGTCCTCCAGATTGGTGCGGTTCTCGCACTTCACGTCACTGCGGCCGGGCAGCAGATAAGCGTCGGCCACCAGCTGCTGGGCCTCGTCGGAGAACAGATAGTCAATGAAGGCCTTGGCATTGTCCGCATTGGGGGCAGTGTTCAGAATCATGGCCGGGCGGGGATTCACCACGGTGCCGCCGGCGGGATAGTAGATGCTCAGGGGCTCCCCCTTTGCCATGGAGGAGTAGGCGTTGTAGTCCACACCGGCCACCAGGATTCCCACCTCACCGGTGGTAACGGCTTCCAGCGCGACTTTGTTGGCGCCGGGCACGATCATACCGTTGTCTGCCATGGCCTGGAAATCATCCCAGCCGAAGGAATTTACATAGCCAGCCACAAAGTCCTTGCAGGAACCGGATTTCTCAGGATCGGGGATCGCCAGCTGATCTTTGTACTGGGCATCCCCCAGTTCCGCCCAGTCGGCGGACAGCTCCGGGATCAGGGTGGTGTTGTAAATGACACCCACGGCGGAGGCGCTGTAGCCGAACAGCATGGAGTCTTCGTCAATCCAGCCGCTTACCACCTTGTCGGCGTTGGCAGGGGTATAGGAAACCAGCTTACCGCTCTGCTTCATGGAAAGGCCGTCAGACCAGGACGCCAGAATGACCACGTCGGCCACGGGGTTGGCCTCCTCAGCTTCCAGGCGGGCCAGAATCTCGCCGGTGGTGCCCTGGAACTGCTCTACCTCGATGCCGGTGGCGGCGGTGAATCCGGCGGCCAGCTTGTCGGCCAGTCCGGCGGGAGAGGGCATATACACAGTCACCTTCCCGGAGGAGGCGGGGGAATCTGCAAAGGCGGCAGTGCCGCAGACGGCCAGGCACAGGGCGCAGGCCAGAACAAGGGAAATCAGTTTTTTCATGTTCAATACCTCTTTTTCTCTTTTCAAAGTGTGATAATATCCCGGTGATCTATGTAAATAGGGAGCACAGCCCCTATCGACATCCTTTTCTCGCAGGGCAGCACCCAGCTCTGCTCCCCGTATTTGAGCCCCAGCTGATAGCAGCCGCCCAGAAACTGGACGGACAGGACCTTGGTTTCAAACCGCAGGGCATGGTCACAAAATTGCAGGGAGGCTTTTTCCGGCCGGAACATGTGGTGTTCATCAATCCAGTTGGAGGAACCCACAAAGCGGGCCACAAATTCCGTTTTCGGCGCGGCGTAGACCTCCTCCGGGCGGTCATACTGCTCTACGATTCCGCCGGAGAGAACGGCGATTTTGTCGCTCATGCTCATGGCCTCCGTCTGATCGTGGGTGACAAAAACGGAGGTAATCCCCAGCTTGACCGTCAGCTCCCGCAGCTCTGTCCGCATCTGTTCCCTCAGCTGGGCATCCAGGGCGGACAGGGGCTCATCGAACAGGATGCACTGGGGCTCTATGACGATGGCCCGGGCAAAGGCCACCCGCTGCTGCTGCCCACCGGAGAGCTGGTGGGGGTAACGGCGGGCGAAATTGTCCAGCTGCACCGCCTGCAGGGCCTCCGTCACCTTTTGCTCCAGGTTCTCCGTATTCCCGGAGGAGCGCAGACCGAAGGCCACGTTTTCAAACACGCTCATGTGGGGCCAGAGGGCAAAGTCCTGAAAGACGAATCCCAGCCCCCGCTTTTCTGGGGGTACGTCAATTCCATCTTCCGCGGAAAAAACGCACCGGTCCCCAAAGTGGATGGTGCCTCCGTCCGGCGTTTCCAACCCGGCGATCATCCGCAGCAGGGTGGTTTTGCCGCAGCCGGAGGGACCCAGCAGGGTGGTAAAGCAGCCACTGTCGATCCGAAGAGTGGTGGGCTGGATCACCGTTTTGCCGCCGAAGGCCTTGGTGACGCCTTGAAGCAGAATATCCATTTTCAAAGCCTCTCTTTCTGTCGTCCACCAGTCTATCACAGGGCGGCCAATTCCGGCTACCATGAAACTGTAAAATGAATGAAAGAAGTTTGTAAAGCATTAACAGACGGCGGGCGGCAGAGAGGGCGCATTTTACCGGAATTTGACATAGATTTTACCAAACCGTGATATCACTGTTTTTCCTGGTTTTATATAATAGGGAAAACAGTCGAATGATGGAGTGGCGCAGAATGAATACATACATAAACCGGGAGCTTTCCTGGCTGAAATTCAACGAGCGGGTTCTGGAGGAAGCGGAGAGTCAGTCGGTTCCGCTGTGCGAGCGGCTGACCTTTGCTTCCATCTATCAGAGCAATCTGGACGAGTTCTTTATGGTGCGGGTGGGTTCCCTGGAAGATCAGATGCTGCTGTCCAAAACCATGCGGGACAACAAAACCAACATGACCGCCGAGGAGCAGATCAAGGCCATCACCAAAACAGTGGCCCGGCTGAACCGGCGGAAGGATGCCGCCTATGCCGAGCTGATGGCGCAGCTGGAAAAATACGGTGTGCGGCTGGTAAACTTTCAGAAGCTGGGCAGCCGGGAAAGCAGCGAGCTGGAACGCTATTTCGATACCGAGATTGCACCGCTGACCTCTCCCACCATGGTGAGCAGGAGGCAGCCCTTTCCCTTCCTGCAGAACAAGGAAATCTATGCCGTTGGTGTCCTGGCGGGGAAAAACGGCCAGGAGAAGCTGGGCATTGTCCCCTGCGGCACCGGCGTGATTCCCCGGCTCATCCAGGTGCCGGGACAGCCGGGGGCCTATATGCTGTCCGAGGAATTGATTCTCCATTTCCTGCCCAAGGTGTTCAGCAGCTGCCGGGTGGTATCCAAATCCCTGATTCGGGTAACCCGGAACGCGGACATCGATGCCGATGCCCTCTACGATGAGGATTTGGACTACCGGGAATTTATGGCGAAGCTCATCAAACGCCGCAGACGGCTGGCCCCGGTCCGGCTGGAGCTGTCCCGGGAGCTGGACGGTGACATCGTGAAAACCCTGTGTGCCTACACCGAGGTCAAAGCCGATTCCGTCTTTCGGTGCCGTTCCCCCCTGGATCTGGGCTTCCTGTTTCAGATTCAGGATATTCTGCGCCAGCGGACGGAGCTGTTTTATGAGAAGCGCTTTCCCCAGCGCTCCGCCCAGTTCCGCCCCAATTGTTCCGTGCTTCAGCAGATTCGGGAGAAGGACAAGCTGCTGTCCTATCCCTTTGAGAGCATCAAGCCCTTCCTGGATTTTCTTCAGGAGGCGGCGAACGATCCCAATGTGGTTTCCATCAAAATGACCCTGTACCGGGTGGCACGGCACAGCAAGATTGTGGAGAGCCTGATTGAGGCGGCGGAAAACGGGAAAAGCGTCCTGGTGCTGGTGGAGCTGAAGGCCCGCTT
>JBJDYM010000327.1:0-3594 GCA_051867315.1 Faecousia sp. | reverse complement strand
TGGCCATGGCCAAGCGGGCAGGCCTGCTGCATGACCTGGGCAAGTCCATCGACCATGAGGTGGAGGGCAGCCATGTGCAGCTGGGCGCGGATCTGGCAAGGAAATTCAAGGAAAATCCCGTCGTCGTCAACGCCATTGAGGCCCACCACGGCGACGTGGAGCCCAAAACCGTCATCGCCGTGCTGGTCCAGGCCGCCGATGCCATCTCCGCCGCCCGTCCCGGCGCCCGGAGAGAAAATGTGGAAAATTATATCCGCCGGCTGCAGAAGCTGGAGGAGCTCACCGGCTCCTATCCCGGCGTGGACAAGGCCTATGCCATCCAGGCCGGCCGGGAGGTCCGGATCATGGTCAAGCCCGAGGAGGTCACCGAGGACAGCATGATCCTTCTGGCCCGGGACATTGCCAAGAAGATCGAAGCCGAGCTGGAATATCCCGGCCAGATCAAGGTCAACGTCATCCGGGAGACCAAGGCCGTGGAATTCGCAAAATAAAAATCGCCGACCAGGGATTTTTCCCCTGGTCGGTTTTCCTTTCCCCCGCTCCCCCGGAGGGGAAAGCTTCGCGCTCCGCCACGCCGTCAAATTGGTGTTTAGGCCATCGGCTCGCGGAAGCACATTGACAAATTGTTGTTTCGGTTATACGCAGCTTGATTGTCCTTTAACTGAGTAACATTTCGTAGCACGCCACCGTTGCAGGGGAGGCAATTCGCCTCATGCGCGGTACAGCTCCACAATTACGAATCAGATCGGACGAAGAGCGTACCATGTCGGGCGTTGTACCATTCAACAGAACACGCAGGTATCCAACCTGGCGGGAGGCTGATCGCCTCCCCTACGGTTGGTGCGGTTGTGACCGGCATGGTTCCGTTCAGCCAACCGTGGCGCTGCAAACACCATTTGCTGAGTGGGGTGGAGGCGGACAGTGTCCTACGGTGAGACGTTTACCCGGCCGTATCTGCCTGGAACAGTTCGGAAATGGGGGCGAAGCGGTAGCCCTGCTGCTCCCAGCGGGTGAGGAGCTCGTCTAAAATGGCGGCGTTGGTTTTGCTGGTGGAGTGCAGCAGCACCACCGCTCCCGGGTGGGTGCGGGGCAGGAGCTTGGCGAAGGCCGCCTCGGCGGTGGGCTGGGCGTCGTTCTTCCAGTCCACGTAGGCCAGGCTCCAGAATACGGTTTTGTACCCCAGCTCCTTGGCCTGGCGGAGGTTTTCCTCGCTGTAGATGCCCTGGGGCGGCCGGTAGTATTTTTCCATGGGCGCGCCCACGGTCTGCTGATAGATTTCCTCCAGATCCTGCAGTTCCTTGGCAAAGGCGGCGGGGTCGGAGATCTTGCTCATGTCGTAGTGGTGCATGGTGTGGTTGCCCACGGTGTGCCCCTCCGCCACCATCCGGCGGACCAGGTCGGCGTTCTTTTCGATGTAGTTGCCCACCAGGAAGAAGGCCGCAGGGACATTGTGCTTTTTCAGGGTGTCCAGAATTTGTTCCGTGCACCCGTTTTCGTAGCCGGCATCAAAGGTCAGATACAGCACCTTTTCGGAGGTGTTGCCCAGGTAGGCCGCGTCGTATTTTTGGAGCTGATCCACCCCGGCGTTGCCGATGGGGGCCGTCCCCGACTCCCGAAAGCTCAGGCCCCAGGAGCCGGTTTCCAGCACCGTGCCCCGGAGCACGCCCACCGCCGCGGCCGCCGCCAGAACCAGGGCGAAAATGAGTATGATCCAATCCCGTTTTCCCATCCCGAAATCCTCCTTTTGCCATGAGTGTATGTCCCCGGCAGCGGGGATATGTTTCCCAAAAAGGGGGATACTGCTTTTGAGGTGAAAAAACGTGATTTTATCCTATTTTCGTACCCTGATTTTGTACCTTGTGCTGATTTTGGTGGTGCGGCTGATGGGCAAGCGGCAGATTGGGGAGATGGAGCCGGCGGAGTTTGTGGTGACCATGCTGGTGGCCAACCTGGCGGCCATCCCCATGCAGGACGGAGGCATCCCGCTGTTTTCCGGGCTGGTGCCCATTCTGACGGTGCTGGGCCTGGAGCTGGTGCTGTCCTGGGGCACCCTGCGAAGCACCTGGTTCCGGCGGGTTCTCTGCGGAAAGCCGGTGATTCTCATTGAAAACGGCCGGATTATGCAGCACCGGCTCCGGCAGACCCGGATCACCCTGGACGAACTGATGGGGCACCTGCGGCAGAAGGACGTGCTGAACCCCCAGCAGGTGCAGTACGCCATTTTGGAGACCAACGGCACCCTGTCCGTGTTCCCCTATCCGGAGAACACGCCTCCCACCGCCAAGGACGCGGGAGTGCAGGTCAAGCCGGCCCAGCTTCCGGTGACCATCATTGAGGACGGGGCACTGCTGGACGAAAACCTGAGCCTCTCCGGCAAGGACGCTGCCTGGGTGCGGGAGACCCTCCGGCAGCATGATGCCAAGGTGGAGGATACCTTTCTGCTGGCCATTGTGGGGCAGCAGGTGCTGTTCATCGGAAAGGAGGGGCAGTCATGAACCGGTTTCGCATCGGCGTGGGGCTGCTGATTGTGCTGCTGGCGGTGTGCATCTTTTCCCAGGTTCGGATGTCCGCCATTCAAAAGCCCATTGCGGCGGAGGTGGCTCAGGCGGAGAGGTATGCGGCTCAGGACGACTGGCCCAAAGCCGGGGCCGCCCTGGCCGGAGCCCGGAACGCCTGGGAGGAAAACCGCACCTTTGTGGCATCGCTGGCGGACCATCAGCCATTGGAGGACATTGAAAGCCTGTTCGCCATGCTGGAGGCGTATGCCGAAGAGCGGGATGGAACCGAATTCCGCGCCGCCTGTCAGGACCTGAACCGCCGCATTCTGGCGGTGAAGGAGGCCCACGAATTCAATCTGGGGAGCGTATTCTGAAAAAAATAACAGCCCGCTGCGACTGCAGCGAGCTGTTTCTCATGGTGACCCGTACGGGAATCGAACCCATGTTACCGCCGTGAAAGGGCGGTGTCTTAACCGCTTGACCAACGGGCCTGGTAGCGGCAATCTGATTCGAACAGATGACATACCGGGTATGAACCGGCTACTCTACCAACTGAGTTATGCCGCCATGTGTGGTCAAATGATCTCGGCACCGCCGAAATCAGCTTCCTTATTATACCCGGGGGTGGGGGTTTTGTCAAGACTTTTTTGAAAACTTTTGGATAAAAACTGACCAAAGGGTAACGTCCTGATTGCCGGTTCATGTATCATCTGATAAAATAGTCATGGTTCTTCGGAACCGGGGCGTTGCCTGAACGCGGTAGGCGGTTTTCTCCCCCCGGTACAGGGGGTGAGCTTCTTTGCCCCCTGTCCTTCACGGAAAGGGGGTGGCTGATTTGGTTACATATACAGATTTGTTCATGTTCTGTACAATGGTCATCAGTCTTATCAGTCTGATTATTCAGATAAAAAGGAAGTAACCGCCCCAGCTACCAACTTGGCGGTTACTTCTTTGTAACGCGAGCGGGGAGCTGACCGTCTGTCGGCAGCGCCCTTTTCTATGCTTATTATAACACGGATGGTGGGACTGTCAAGCGGCCGATTTTACCGGGCAAACCGGGTTTTCAGGGTGGTGCTCCAGCTTTCGCCGGGGGCCA
>JBJDYM010000326.1:0-3609 GCA_051867315.1 Faecousia sp. | reverse complement strand
AACGGCCGGACCTGGCAGATCGCCAGGGGTGTGGAGGTGGAGCTGCCCTGGAATGTGGTGAAGGTGCTGCAGCGCCAGGAGAAGATGCTGGCCCAGGCCCTGGAATTTGAGGAGCAGGCCTCCAAGCCCCTGGAGCAGCTGGAAAAGAAGGTCTGAGCATGACGGCCCAGGATGTGATCAACTGGGTGGACGGGAAAAAGCACAACGTCTGCTCCCAGGAGGACAAGCTTTTCTGGCTCAGTCAGGTGGAGAAGATGGCCGCCCAGCTGCTGGCCCGGTGCGGTTTGGAGCCGGGAGAGACGGTGGTGGAGCCGGAGACGGTGCTGTCCGTCCCCGCGCCCTATGACGGGCTCTATCTGCGCTGGCTGGAGGCCCAGATCGACTACACCAATCAGGAATATCTGAAATACAACAACGCCATGGCCCTGTTCACCGCCCTCTGGCAGGAATACGCCAACCAGGTCCGCCGGGGCGCTCCGGCGGTGGGCCGCAGGAATTTCTTTTAGGAGGGGATCGGATGCGCTTTGTTGAGCTGAAGGAGGTGCCCTCCAGCCGGGAGATCCTTTCGGTGTTCGGGGGCTATAATGGGAACTGCCGCATTGGCGCCGGGGAATTTGCGGCAATGGAGAATCTGTGCTCCGACCATTATCCGCTGCTGTCCTCCCGGCGCAAACGGGGGGTGTTCGCCCAACCGAAAAATGCCCAGGGGCTGATTGCCAGGGACAGCCTGTGCTGGGTGGACGGCTCCAAATTCGTGGTAAACGGGTACGAGGTGGAGATGAACCTTTCGGAGCGGGAGGAGGACTGCCCCAAGCGCTTGGTGTCCATGGGAGTGTATGTGGTGATCTTCCCGGACAAAAAGTACATCAATACCCTGGATTTGACGGATTTCGGCAATTTGGAGGCGGAGTTCACCACGGAGGGTACCGTGACCCTCACGCCCGCCGCCGCGGACGGAACCCTGCTGCTGCCTGCCTACCGCCAGCCGGAGGAGCCCCAGGAGCCGGAGAACATGGCGCTGTGGCTGGATACCTCCCAGCAGCCCCCGGCCCTTTTGCAGTGGTCGGCGGGCACCGCAATGTGGATCAGCGTGGATACAACCTTCGTCAAGCTCTCCGCCCCGGGCATCGGCGCGGCCTTCCGGGAGGGGGACGGCGTGTCCATCACCGGAGCCCCGGAGCAGGTGGCGGCGCAATGCGTCATCAGCTGCCGGGATACGGATTACCTGGTGGTGTCCGGGCTGCTGGAGGAGGCGCTTAGCTGGGAGGAACCCATCACCGTCAGCCGGGTTCTGCCGGAGATGGACTTTGTGATCGAATGTGACAACCGGCTCTGGGGCTGCCGCTACGGCCCCAACCGCCAGGGGGAGATCGTCAATGAGATCTATGCCAGCAAGCTGGGGGATTTCAAGAACTGGAGCTGCTTCCAGGGGGTGACCACGGACAGCTATGCCATGAGCCTGGGCGCGGAGGGCCCCTTCACCGGGGCCATCGCACACATGGGCTATCCCCTGTTCTTCCGGGAGAACTGTCTGCACAAAATCTACGGCAATTATCCCGCCAATTACCGGCTGCAGACCACCCCCTGCCGGGGTGTGCAGCGGGGCAGCGAGGAGAGTCTGGCCATTGTGGGCGAGGTGCTCTATTACAAGTCCCCCACCGGGGTGTGCGGCTATGACGGTGCTCTGCCCGTGGATATTTCCATGGCTCTGGCCGGTGCGGCCTACCGGGACGCGGCGGCAGGGGCTCAGGGAGGGAAATACTACATTTCCATGGCGGATGCGGAAGGCGCATACCACCTGTTCGTTTACGACACGGTGCGCAATCTCTGGCACCGGGAGGACGGCACCCACGCCCGGTGCTTCTGCTCCTGCCGGGAGGAGCTGTATTTTCTGGACGATACCGGGCGGATCATCGGCGAGCTGGGCACCGGCACGCCGGAGGAAGAGGTGGCCTGGATGGCCCAAACCGGAGATTTGGGTACCGAAAGCCCGGACAACAAGTACCTCTCCCGGCTGACCCTGCGGCTGTATCTTGCCCCGGGGGCGACGGCGCAGCTTTCCGTCCGGTATGACGAGGAAACGGTGTGGCATCCTCTGGCACAGCTACAGGGAGGCCCCATGGGCTCCGTGACGGTGCCGGCGGCGGTGCGCCGGTGTGACCATCTCCGGCTGCGGCTGGAGGGCACGGGAGACATGCGGCTTTACGACCTGACCAGAACCTTGGAACAGGGGAGTGATGTGTTTTGACGGCGGTGGAGATTCGGCTCCCGGAGCTTTCCGGGGGCACGGAGGCGGAGCAGCTGCGCCGCATCCAGAGTTATTTGTACACCCTGGCCCAGCAGCTGCAATTTGCCTTTGACACGGTTTCCCGGGAGCAGACCGCTGCTTCCGCCCAGGGGGCCGGGACGGCGGAAAAGGCGGAAACCACCGTGAATTTCGCCGCCATCAAGGCGCTGATTATCAAAAGCGCCGATCTGACCCAGCATTTCCAGCAGGAGGTGGAAAAATATCTGACCGGGCTCTATGTGGCCCAGTCCCAGTTCGGCATCTTCCGGCAGGAGACGGAGCAGCGCATCACCGCCAATTCCCAGAAAATTGAGCAGAAATTTGCCAATCTGCAGCAGCTGGAATCGACGGTGGCGGAGCTGCAGTCGGCGGTGCTGGAGGTCAGCGCCACCATCCGCACGGGACTGCTTGCCGAGGGGGCGGACGGACAGAGCATCTACGGTGTGGAAATCGGCCAGCAGGAGTGGGAAAACGGAGTGATCCGCTTCCGCAAATACGCCCGGCTCACCTCCGAGAAGCTTTCCTTCTACGACAGCAACGATGTGGAGGTGGCCTACATCAGCGACCGGCGGATGTACGTCACCGCCGCCACCGTGGCGCAGATGACTGCTGACAGCCTTGCCGTGCAGCGGCTGGCTCTGGGGGACTACATCTGGGAGCAGGGAGCGGACGGCCACCTGAGCATCCGATAAGAAAGGAGAAAACATGGCAGAGAAAAAGGAATACACCGCCTCCCAAAAGGTTTTGGATGCGGAGGCGGCGGTACAGGAACAAAAGAATGCAAAGCCGGGGGAATATGTGTCCTCCTACGAGGAACAGCTGAAGCAGGTGATGGACCGAATCCTGAACCGGGAGGAGTTTCATTACAATCTGGATGGGGATGCCCTCTACCAGCGCTACCGCAGCCAGGCCATCCAGAACGGCCGCCTGGCCATGGCGGACGCGGCAGGTCAGGCGGCGGCCCTCACCGGGGGCTACGGTAACTCCTATGCTCAGTCCGTGGGCCAGCAGGCCTACAACCGGCAGCTGGAGAGCCTGACCGATCGAATCCCGGAGCTGTACAACCTGGCGATGAATCAGTATCAGCTCCAAACCCAGGGCCTGCAGCAGAAATATGACCTGCTCTCCGGGGCCCAGCAGCAGGAGTACGCGCGCTACCAGGATGCCCTGGCGGCCTGGCAGCAGGAGGCTGAACAGCTGTGGAAGGTCTACACCGACACCAGGGACAGCGATTACAACGCCTACCGGGATGAGATCGCCGACTGGAAGTGGCAGCAGGAATTCGACGAGGACCAGCGCCGCTATGACCAGCAGTGGGCGGC
>JBJDYM010000325.1:0-3632 GCA_051867315.1 Faecousia sp. | reverse complement strand
TACCGGGCAAGGGATACGCTCCCCTGCCCGGTTTTTCAGCTTTTCCGATTCTGTACCGGATGGCAATGGCTTTCCACCCCGCATTTTGATTCCCGCAGCGGACCCCATCAGGGTTTGTATACCAGCTCAAATTCCTCGCAGAGGATGGGACTGTTCTCCGTAAAGGTCAGACCGCAGCGCCTGTATTCCTCTGTAAAGAAGTCCCAATGCACCTGCCGCCAGTAGTCCAGGCTTCTGTCTCCCTCTCCTTCCTTCCATGCCTGGTCCTCCCCCACCTGAGAGAAGGGAAGCACCGCAAGAGCCGTGGTACGGATCACGCAAAGGGCGTTTTCTTTGCTGTCCAGAATGACGCTGTAGTCTCCCACCCGGGGCATGGGCTCCTGGTCATCCAAAGCGTATAAGTCATAACCGGAGGCAGTGGCAGTTTTGGTTCCTTCCAGCACCAGTGCCGCCAGCTGATCCGGCGCGCCTCCGAAGGCCCACGCCTCATAGGGGGTGGAAGGGGGGAGCTTGGATGCCTTGCAGAATGCCGTCCAAAGTTCGCTGTCCGTCATGTTGATTTCACCTCGGCTCATAATTTCTTTGTGAAGCAAATAATGCGCCCCGCCTCTTCAAAGCCCACACTTTTGTGAAAGGCCAGGCTGTCCAAATTGGTCAGCGCGCAGTCGCTGGCAAATTCCATGCAGCCCATTTCTCTGGCCCAGGCTTCGCACGCACCCAGCAACGCCCCGGCGATTCCCCGATGGCGGCAGGCCGGGGCCACATAGATGCCCTCCAAATAGCCCACGGGGCTGGATTCGGTTCCCTCCACATAGTCATGCCGGAGCTGGCACTGGGCAAAGCCCACGGGAACGCCCTCCTCCAGCTTCAAAAACACGGCAGCCTCCCGCTCCGGCAGCAGCGAACCGTATTCCGCCTCCAGCTCCCGGGCGCAGTGGCCGGGCCACAGAGCCAGCGCCAGAGCGGCCACAGCCGGTGCGTCCTTTTCTTCCGCTTTTACAATCATACACTTTCCTCAAAATGATATTTTTTCAGTCTTTTTCCGAAATACAAACAAATCAGTGTTCCGGTAATGCCCAGCAAAAAACTCATCATGGCCGCGCCGGAGCCCTTGCCGCTGCCGAACAGTGCGGTAAGCCAGCG
Source organism: Faecousia sp. (assembly GCA_051867315.1). Lineage (GTDB taxonomy): Bacteria > Bacillota > Clostridia > Oscillospirales > Oscillospiraceae > Faecousia. The sequence goes on along the minus strand of JBJDYM010000325.1, from coordinate 2,489 downwards.
CACGTTTTTCGTCATGATGGGCTCGCAGACCGCATCCACCAGCAGCCCTCCCAGAAAGAAGCCGATGGGGATGGTGAAAAACTGCAGCGTGTTCCGGCAGGCATAGACCCGCCCCTGCATTTCCACCGGAATGGTGCTGCGCAGAATCACATTCAGGCTGGCTCCCATGATGGGCACCACCGTCCACCCCAGCAGCTGAGCCGCACACCACACAGCGGGAGATTCCGTGAGGGCCATCACAAAATTTTCTGTACTCAAGGAAAACAGCATGGTCAGATACACCACCCGGACCCGGTTCCTGGGAGCGGGCAGCAGGGTGACGATTACACTGCCAATCAGGGTCGCAATCCCGGCGCAGGAGGTAACCATCCCCAGCACCGTCTCACCGCCGGTCTTCCTCGGCAGAATCAGGGCCGGGAGCACCGCGTCAAAGGCGGAGGCAACCAGGTTCACCCCGGCCAGAAACAAAATGAGATCGAGAATCATCCTGTTTTCTTTCAAGTAGGCAAGCCCTGCCCTGGATTCCCGAAGGACACTTCCCCGGCGCTTTTCCGTGGGTTGCTGACCCGGAATTTTGATAAACACCGCCAGCACCACAAAGGCCAGCAGGAAGCTTGCCAAATCCAGAAGAATCACCCCGTCCATCCCGGTGAAGGCGAACACGGCGGTGGCCAGCACAGGATTCAGAATGGTCACCAGAGAATTGGAAAAGGACATGAGGCCGCTGGTTTTCTGGTAGTATTTCTTGGGGGTGATCAGGGTCATGGCCACCTCCGAGGCAGGCTGCTGCACCGTGTTCATCAGTCCCGTCAGGGCGTTCAGAATGTACAGGTGGACGGGCCGCAGGGCATCCGTTTTCAGCAGAACCAGCACCCCCAGGGTGCAGCAGGCGGCGAAGGAATCGCAGGCCAGCATGGTCATTTTCTTGTCCCACCGGTCGCTGAGGGTACCGGCGAAAATGCTCAGCAGCACGTAAGGGGCATAGGAACAGATGTGCAGCAGCGCCGTCTGCAAGGCAGAGCCGGTCTTCTGGTACAGCCACAGCGTCAGCGCAAAGCCCGTCATGGCGCTGCCCAGCTGAGAAAGGGATTGGGTAGCCCAAAGGGTCAGAAAGGTTTTCAGTTCGGATATGGTATTTTTCATTTTCTTTGCTCCTTTAATAATATGAAATTATTGAAAAAGCAAAGCTTGAGGACTCCTCATCCTCCATGCGTCGTCCTCAAACCTCGCATGGAGCAAATGCCGTGGCAAGAAACATTTCCATTTCTCCTTTAAATGTAATCAGATTCCAATGACGGTTATCCGTTCTCCGTCCAGCAAAAGGGCGCAGTCGTTGGTCAAATGGATGTGGGACTTGGGGTCGAGGGGGCCCGGTGTTTCGCCGGACTGGCAATGGACATCCAATTTGGCGTCCAGAAGTCCCAGATTGTCCGGCAAATTATTGGCAAAAATAATGCTCCCGGCGCTGACCCCCAGCACCAGCCCATCCTCCCGGATATAGTCTAAAAGGGTATCCCGGAAGCCGGTATCGTTGATTCTTTGCAGCAGATAAGAGGTGCGACCGCCGCAGAGATACACCAGATCAAATTGCTCCAGCTCCGGCAAACACATTCCCTTGTGCAAATCGAAAACCATGATGTTTTCTTCCGGAATGCCGCATTTTAAGAGGTCGTTCATGCATTTTGGCAGCACCGCAATGGCCCCGGGGTCGATGGCCGCCGTGGGGATAAACAGCGGATGCACATTCTCCACGTCCTTGTCCAAAAGCTTCAGAAAATGGGCCTGAAGCACCTCATTTTCCAGTCCCGCAGAACTCAGAATCAGCCGCATATTTTCTCTCCTTTCTCATTCCACCCACAGCTCCATATACCGCCGGTAGGTGGTAAAGCCCACATTTTCATAGAACGCTAACGCGCCCTGATTGAATTCCCACATGTCCAGCTCAATTCTGGGGTATCCCCGCTGGGCGGCATCCCGCTTCATGTATTCCACCAGGGCCGTGGCCACCCCTTTGCGGTGGAAGGCCGGGTCTACGCCGAATTCCTCCACATGGTACATTTTCCGGGCCAGGTTGTAAGGGGATTCCGGCCGGTCCAGATATTCCACCGAGGCAAAGCCGGCAATTTTCCCATCCAGCACCGCAGCCAGAATCACCCAGTTTTCTGTTTCAAACCGTTTGTAGAGCACCTGCTCCAATTCCGGACAGAAGCCCGGGCGGAAAGTATCGGGACGGCCCGCCACATGGACATCGTTCACATACCGGCGAATTTCATTGATTCTTGCCAGCTCTTCAAAGGTGGCCGGCCGCACCTGCACTTCCTTCTTCTCCACTTCCATACTTCCTTTTACACCTGAAAGGGATGTTCTTTTGCCTGAAAGTCCGTGCTCTCAATCCTTTCCGGATAGGCAATTACCTGATCCAGCTTGCCGGATTTGATGAACATGATCAGGGAGGCGAACATGACCCCCTGGCGCTTTCCGATCTCCTC
>JBJDYM010000324.1:0-3638 GCA_051867315.1 Faecousia sp. | reverse complement strand
GCCGCCCAGGTGTTCGGGGTGGATCAGGAGGCTGTAACCCCTTTGCAGCGCCGCCATGCAAAGGCGGTGAACTTCGGCATTGTGTATGGAATTTCAGAATTCTCCCTGGCGGAGGACATCGGAGTCAGCCGCTATGAGGCCCGGGAATATATCGACCAATATCTGGCCACCTATCACGGGGTGCGGGACTATATGAAAATGGTGGTTTCCGATGCCCGGGAGCGCGGGTATACCCAGACCCTCTACGGCCGCAAACGGTATATCCCGGAGTTGAAGAGCAGCAATTTCAATGTCCGGCAGGGTGCAGAGCGGATTGCGCTGAACACCCCCATCCAGGGTACCGCCGCCGATCTGATCAAGCTGGCCATGATTCGGGTGGAAACCGCATTGCGCGAAGCTTTCCCGGAGGCGGAGCTGCTGCTCCAGGTCCACGACGAGCTGATTGTGGAGTGCCCGGAGGGGATTGCTCCCCAGGTGGCTGAGCTGGTCAGCCGGGAAATGGAGCAGGTGGCGTCCCTCAGCGTCCCTCTGACTGCGGAAGCAAAATTCGGGAAAAGCTGGTATGAGGCCAAATGATGGAAATCATACAGATGACCCGGCAGCACGTTTCCCAGGTTGCCGCGCTGGAACAGATTTGCTTTTCCGATCCCTGGAGCGAAAGCAGTGTTGCCGGAGAACTGGACAATCCACTTTCTTTGTGGCTGGTATGTGTGGAGGACGGTACCGTGTTGGGCTATGTGGGCTCCCAGACGGTGTTGGGAGAGACGGACATGATGAATGTGGCTGTATCCCCGCAGGCCAGAAGAAGGGGAATTGCCGAAGCGCTGATTTCCGCCCTGGTGGAGGAATTGAAGCGACAGGAAAGCCACTGCCTGACCCTTGAAGTACGGGCCTCCAATCTTCCAGCAATCCGGCTCTATGAAAAGCTGGGCTTTTTCCAGGTGGGAAGAAGACCCAATTATTACCGAAATCCCAAAGAGGATGCCCTCATTCTGAGAAAGGAGTGGCAAGTTTGAATATTTTGGCTGTGGAATCCTCCTGCGACGAGACCGCCGTTGCCATCGTCCGGGATGGAAGAGAGATCCTCACGGACTGCATTGCCTCCCAGGTGGATCTGCATCGGATCTATGGCGGCGTGGTGCCGGAGATTGCATCCCGCAAGCACATTGAGGCCATTTCCGGCCTGGCCGACCAGGCCCTCCTCCAAACCGGATTGAGAAGGCAGGACCTTGATGCCGTGGCGGTGACCTATGCCCCCGGCCTCATCGGTGCGGTGCTGGTGGGTGTGAATTTTGCCAAGGCGGCTGCTTTTTCCATGGGCAAGCCCCTGATTCCGGTGCACCATATCCGGGGCCACATCGCGGCCAACTACCTTGCTTACCCGGAGCTGGAGCCGCCCTTTTTGTGCCTGGTGGTTTCCGGCGGCCATACCATGATCGTGGAAGTGAAGGACTATACCGATATGAACATCCTGGGCACCTCCCTGGATGACGCGGCAGGGGAGTGCTTCGACAAGGTGGCCCGGGTGCTGGGCATGCCCTATCCCGGCGGCGCGGCCCTGGATAAAATGGCCGGGCAGGGGGATGACAAAAAGTATGTCCTTCCCAGAAGCAAGCCCGGGGATAATCCCTACAACATGAGCTTCTCCGGCCTGAAAACGGCGGCGCTGAACCTGATTCACCACGCGGAGCAGGTGGGAGAGCAGCTGGATATCCCCAGCCTCTGCGCCGGCTTTTCCGCTGCTGTCTCCGATACCCTGGTGCCCAGGGTGGTGATGGCTATGGAGCAGACCGGATATCGAAAGATCGCGGTGGCCGGGGGCGTGGCCGCCAATTCCAGAATTCGCCATGACATCTTGGAGGCGGCGGTGAGGCTGAATGCCCAGGTCTATCTGCCGCCGCTGAGCCTCTGCGGAGATAACGGGGCTATGATCGGCGCTCAGGCGTACTATGAATTCCTTGCCGGAAACCTGGCGGACATGAGTCTGAATGCCTATGCGACCAAGTCGATTTTGGGGGAAGCGCTGTAACCAAAGTCCAAATGGTCTTGTAACGGAAAAGTAACCGTTTTGAAATAATTTTAATAAAATCTTCAAAAAACAGACAGATTATCCGATGAACGCTGTGAATAAACCTGTGGAAAATGTGAAAAACTGTGTATACATAACACTTTTCCACAGGCTTCCATTTTGCACCGAAGCAAAAAAGTTACAAAAAATGGAGGCTGCCATGCTCTTAGTCGTAAGAAAAATGAATGAGTTCTCCTTCTCAAAGCTCATGCAGGTATACCTGGATGCCAACCGGGAGCATGGTGCGTTTCTTGCACCGGAGGAACCGGAGGACAGGCAGATACTGCTGTCAGAGGAGGATTTTTATTCTTATCTGCATGACAGCTTTTTCGCCCATCCCGGGGCCATGTACTGCGTCTGGGAGGAGAGTGGCCAGTACATCAGCGCCCTCCGGCTGGAGCCTTACAGCGACGGCCTTCTGCTGGAGGCCCTGGAGACAGCTCCCGGCGAGCGCAGGAAGGGCTATGCTGTCCGGCTGATTCAGGCGGTGCAGCAGATGCTGGAGCAGCTGGGAAGCGTCCGGCTTTACTCTCATGTGAGCAAGCGGAATGAAGCCTCGCTGAAAACACATTATGCCTGCGGTTTTCAGGTATTTCAGGATTATGCGGCCTATATTGACGGCAGTGTGAACAACCGGGCTTATACCTTGCGGTATGAAAAAAACTTTTCACAATTTGAAAAAAAGAATTGACAAAACTGGTTCCGTGATGTATTATATCCTAGCTGGCAGCGAGAGCTGAGTATGGAGAAGTCGCGTAGCTGGCCGAGCGCGCACGATTGGAAATCGTGTATACCCCAAAAGGGTATCGAGGGTTCAAATCCCTCCTTCTCCGCCACAAAATGAGACGATTGCGAAAGCAGTCGTCTTTTTTTGCGCCGGATGTTCTTCGATAGAGAGGGTAAGGATTATGGCAGCAATTTTAACCAAAGCAGGTTGCTTTGTGGCAATCATCCTCCTGGGGTGGACCCTTCGACGGGTTGGTTTTTTCAAGGAAGGGGATTTTCAGATCATTTCAAAGATCGTCCTACGGATTACCCTCCCGGCATCCATTGTCTATAGCTTTTCCGATAAGGTAATTGATCCTTCCATGCTGCTTCTCAGTGTGTTCGGCTTTTCCCTTGGCATTGCCTATATTGGGATCGGCTACCTGATCTCCATGGGGAAGGGCAAGCAGCAGAAGGCGTTTTCCATTCTGAATATCTCCGGCTACAACATCGGCAATTTTACTCTGCCCTTTGCCCAGGGCTTCCTTGGCCCCGCCGGTGTGGTGACCACCAGCCTGTTCGATACCGGCAACGCCTTCATCTGCCTGGGGGTATCCTACAGTGTGGCCGCCATGGTGCAGCGGGGGGAGAAATTTTCCGTGGTGAAGATCCTCCGGGACCTTTTCAAATCCGTGCCCTTCGTGACTTACATCACCATGGCGCTGTTGGCCCTGCTGCATGTGCGTCTTCCGTCGCCGGTCGTTGACTTTGCCAGTTTGCTTGGAAACGCCAATGCGCCCATGGCCATGCTGATGCTGGGCGTTGGCTTCAAAATCTCCGGTGACAGCAGCCAGATTCATTCCAT
>JBJDYM010000323.1:0-3641 GCA_051867315.1 Faecousia sp. | reverse complement strand
ATCCACGGCGAGGTGGTCATCAGGCTCCGGGTGTCGCTCATCATGCTGCCCCATTCGGCAATGGGCGGCTTCGCGCCCAGCCCCAGGAAGCTCAGCGCCGCCAGCTCCATCATCATGGTGCCGATGTCCAGCATGGAGGTCACCAAAATCGGACCGATGATATTGGGAAGGATATGCTTAAAAATGAGCTTGACCGTGCTGCTGCCGGAGAGCTTCGCTGCCTTCATCCACGCCGTTTCCTTCTGGGCCAGGGTCTGGCTCCGGGCGATGCGGGCGTATTTGGGCCAGGAAATCGCCGCCAGCGCAATGATGGCGTTTTGCAGTCCGCCGCCTAAGCAGCCGGCAACCGCCAGGGCGAACACCAGACCGGGAAAGGCCAGGAACATATCGGAAATGCGCATGAGCACCGTATCCAGGAGCTTTCCGCTCCAGCCGCAGAACACACCCACGGCAGTACCCAACACGGTGATGATGGCTACCAGCAGAAGCGTTGAGAAGATACTGGCCCGGCTGCCTACGATGATCCGGGACAGCATATCCCTGCCGTAGCGGTCGGTGCCCAGAAGATGCTCGCGGCTGGGGGCCTGCTTGGCAACGCTCAAATCCTGCAAATAGGGGTCATAAGGGGTCAGATGCTCCGAGAAAATGGAGCAGACAATGAGCAGCAGCGCGAGGACACCGAAGATAATCAGTCGTATTTTTACGCTGTCCTTTCTGATTTTCTGCCTGCGAATGGTGACTTCACTCATCCTTCGCTCACCCCCAGTCGGATTCTCGGGTCTAGGGCATGGTAGAGAAGGTCGGTAATCAGGTTTACCATCACATAAATAATCGCCATCCAGACCACGTAGGCCTGAATCATGGGGTAGTCCCGCATGGTGATGGCATCCACCGCCAGCTTCCCCACGCCGTCCCACATGAAAATGCTCTCGATGATTGCCGTGCCGCCCAAAAGGTTGCCAATAGACAGTGCAAGCAACGTGATGATGGTCAGCATGGAGGATTTCAGGACGCTTTTCCAGAGAACCACAGAACTGCGGACTCCTCTTGCCTTTGCGCCAATCACATAATCCTTGTTCAGTTCCTCCAACACCGTTGCCCGCACCTGCCGCATATATTTGGCGGACATGGCAATGGCGAGGGTCAGGGTGGGCAGCATGGCGCTCTGGATACTCAGCCCTTTGGAGATCACGGGAAGCCATTTCAGTTTGATGGAGAAAACCTGCATGAGGAGCAGTGCTACAAAGAAGTTAGGCAGGCTATTGCCCACGAAGCTGAAAAACCGCAGGAAGTAATCTGTGAACCTGTCATGCCGCACCGCCGCCAGAACCCCCAGCGGGATGGAAATGACCACCGTCATTCCGATGGACAGGGCGGTGAGCAGCAGCGTTGCCGGGAGCTTGGAAATAAAGGTGCTGAACACCTCTCTCCCGGAAACGTAGCTGACACCCATGTCACCGCGCATCATGCCACCCACCCAAGCAAGGTACTGTGTGAGGAAGGGCTTGTCCAGTCCTAGTTCGGCTCGTTTCGCCTCAATGATCTCCTGCGCCACCGCGCCCTTGTCGCCGTAAAGCTCAATAATGGCATCACTGCCGGCAATGCGCATCATGGCGAAGGAAAGAAAGGTGATGCCGATGAGGACGGGAATCAGTTGTAGGAATCTGTGAATGATATATTTTTTCATGATTTCTATATCCTTACGGTGGGGCTACGTGTCCTGCCATGAATCGTTACCGAGTGGCCCCCAATGGTGTAACGTCTACTGTCCGAGTTCATAACGCATTGTCAGCGGCGACTCGCCGCCCTTCAAGCCTTCCACTAAGAACATAGGCGTGGAAGCGTTGTTGATCCGCTCTTCCTTCGTCCAGACCTGTTTCCAAACTTCCGTATCGGCGGCAGCCTGCATTCCAAGTCTGCGAAGCACGTCCAGATCCCACGCCGGGCGGTGTCGGGCAGACAGCGGGGCTTGTCGGGCTATTCGCTCCATGGCGTTCACATCCGTTCCGGCGGTTTCGTCCCGGACATCCGATGACTGGAGGTTTTCTCTATCCTGTGCGTGACCCAGCTGTGCTTCCTCGTCCCAGAGATAGCGATACCAGTTGGCATCAAAGTTCAGCAGCAAACCACCAGGGGTCAGCACCCGCATCCACTGGGCGTAGGCCTTCTCCGGGTTGGGAAGATTCCATGTCACATTCCGGGTCACCAGCACATCAAAGGAAGCAGTGGGGAAGGTCAGTTCCTCCGCGTTCATCTTCCGGAAGTCGATCTCTTTCGCAAGGGAACCTGCGTTTCGTCTGGCTTCTTCAAGCATGGACGCAGTATAGTCCACAGCAGTCACCTGATAGCCCAGCTCCGCCAGAATAATGGCGAAAAAGCCCGGACCGGTGCCCACATCCAGCACCCGAATCTGAAAGGGCTTCTTCCCCGGAAACCGGGCGGCGATACGCCGGGAGATAAGCACTCGCCAGACGGTTTTCTGACTGGATGTCAGCTCCTCCTGATTGACGCCGGAATAGCCGGAAGCCCGGTTCGTCCAGTAGTGGATGTTTTCTTCTTCGTAGCTTGCAAACTGTTTCATTATCGTAACCTCAAATATCGGAGTTATGAAAAACGCCCCGCTACTTCCCCATAGCGCGGCGTTTTTCATGGATTAGGTAGGAAAAATGAGTGTATCTGTTTGGTTCATCAGCATTTTAACACGTTATAGATTGCCATGGAAGCCCCCCAGGGGGATTGCTTTTCTTCGTTTATCCCCATCCCCGGCAGGGGGATTTTTTGTGTGATATATACAAAAAATCATGTGCAAACCCCGGATTCCGGGAGCCTGAAACGGAAACACACGGCTGGATTCTGTTCGTTTTCTACAAAAATATGTTTTTTTCAGCCATCGATCCCACCAAAGCTGCATCGATTGGCTTCCATGCATAAATGATCGGAGGCACCTGTGTGGCACCTCCGATTGTTTTGTCATTCAAGGATCATTTCTTAGCGAAGATGCCAAACATGGGAGCGGTGGTTAAGTCCAGTTCGCCCAGCAGACGTTTCCCAACCTGCGTATCCGTTTGACAGCCTTGAAAGCCCACACGGGTCAATACCTGTTCGTCCCATTCCGGGCGCGCCTGCCCAATGTCCATAGAAAGAGTGATATCATCGTTCTCCTGCTGTAGAGCGTCCGTCATACCCACATGACCGTAAGGGCTGTCTGGGGCGACCTTTCGGTTCTGGACGCTGTGGCTGCGCACATGGGAGGCATACTCCGCGTCAAAGTTCAGGAGCACCCCGCTGGGTTTCAGCACCCGGAACCATTCGGCATAAGCCTGCTCCGGGTTCGGCAGCGTCCACGTCAGATTCCGGCTGATAACCACATCGAAAGAATCCTCTGTGTAATCCAGATTTTGCGCATCCATCTCCCGGAAAGTGATATCGAGATTCCACTGCTTTGCCAGAATCCGGGCTTCCTCCAGCATGGCGGGGGTCAGGTCGATGCCCTCCACCCGGTGTCCCTGCTGCGCAAGCAGCACCGCGAAGAATCCGGTGCCGGTGCCTACATCCAGAATGTTCAGACTTCTCCCCTTCGGCAGGAACTTCTCAATCTCCCGAAGCCATCTTTGTCCCATCTCGTTTTCCAATTCATTTTT
>JBJDYM010000322.1:0-12422 GCA_051867315.1 Faecousia sp. | reverse complement strand
CACGATGTCTGTGAGGACTGCGGCGTGAGCCTTGCGGAGCTGCCGGTGAGCGACCAGGTAAAGCGGGCGGTGGATCTGATGACCTTCCGGGTGATGGAGGGTGAAACCAAGGAAATCGCCAAAAACCGCTACTACAATCTGCTGCTCGGCTGTAGGGAGGCGGCGCTGACCAAGCTCATTGACCGCTGTCACAATGTGTCCAGCATGGCAGGCACCTTCTCGGTGGAGAAGCTGAAGTCCTACATAGAAGAAACCCGGCACTATGTCCTGCCCCTGCTGCGAAAGGCCAAGACAGTTTACCCCGAGGATGCGGACATCCTGTTCGTGCTGAAATACCACATGGTAAGCGTGGTGGATTCCATCGAGGCCACCATTCAGGTGTTTGAAAATGAAAGCGAATGTCGCTCGTCGGGCGACCAGGAAGCCTAACGGATGTGGTATGATTTCCTTTCGCAAGCACGGAAAGGATAGGCAAAAGAAGAATATCCTGACTCGAATAATTCCGGCAATAGAGAAAGCACAAGTGGTTGGCTGCAGAAACAGAACCAGCCTTTCGGGAGGAAAAGCATATGATAAGAACCTTAAAGATTCGGTATTTACTGAAAAATGCCCAGGTATCGGAGTCCAATGGAGAATTGGAGAAAGCGTTTGCACAGTATCAGTCGGCTGCTGAGCTGGGATCTTCGGAAGCAATGTTCAAAATTGCGTTGCTTTATCTGACCAAGTCATTTCGTCAGGTGAAACAGTCGAACTTCGCGCAGCTCATGCTTTCCGGTGGCACAATTCTTCCGTGGAATATCAAGGAAGATTTGGCCCCGGATTATACACAGGCCATTCAGTGGCTGCGTCAGGCAGATGAAGCCGGGAATGGTGAAGCGAGTTTGATGTTAGGCGTAATGCTTTGCGAAGGATCGGTTTGCAAACAGGATATGCAAAAGGGCGTTGCCTGTCTGGAAAAGGCCGATCGTAAAGGAATCGCGTTGGCAAAACAGCCCCTGTACCTGTATAAGCCCTATGATGGTCCCGCGCTTTCAGATAGGGAGTATAATCAGACGCTGCAAGCGTTTGAAAAGTCACTCCGCATGGAAGGTACAGACAGTGCTGCGCTGTATTACCGGCTTAAGGGCGGTACGACCAGTCAGCTCTCCCGGCTGGGTTATGTGCTTACGGTGTCAAAAAACAATGGTGTTGCGCAAAGCAAGTTGTTTCCTTTCAGTGTACGCGATAACGGTATCCCCTATTTTCCCGCAGCGCCAAAGCGTGGCGCCTGGGAGACCTTTGTCCGCATTGATCTGGATGCCTTTCCCCGGGAGGAAACATGGATCGCTGTTTCCGCAGACTTCGATGTTAATTATGCTATGCAGGAACTTCACAAGCTGCGTTTCATTGGAACGGCAGAATATCGATCCCCGAAATTTGGCTGGCTTGGGGAAAAGAAGCATGCAAATCTGTATCTGATTGATGTGGAGGCTCAGCTGTCCGAAGAGGAACTGGAGCGTGTCATCCGGCGCTTCAGCCTGATCCCGGAGGAATACGAAGGGAACACCGCATTCTTTGTTGAAGATGGTGAGAAGGAATACAGCGTAGAAATTGCTTCCATCACCGGGAAAAAAGTAGAAGTGCTGTATCGCTATACGATTGGCGGCTCCAGTGATGTCCATGACTATTTTGAACCGCAATTGATAGAAGTAGTGAGAACGCTATGATGCGGAACTTCGTCCTGACTGGGAAAATGGGAAGCTGCCCATCATGGAGGAAATCGTTCGAGCCAAGTTCACTCAGAATGAGGATCTGAAGCAGCAGCTTCTGGCTGCCGGCGATCTGGTGCTGGAGGAAGGCAACACCTGGCACGACACCTTCTGGGGCGTGGACGCAAAGACCCGGGAGGGCGAAAACCATCCGGGCCGGCCTGATGGCGGGTGGAAATGCAGGGCGGAGAAACTCCGACCCCGTCCGAAAGGAGAAATATGACCGATTACATTTCATACGATTCTTTCATTAAAATCTCACAATCTTTCCGGTCTGATTTTTGTAAAACTGCGTTCCCTAACTTGCCTGGCGTCAGCCAAGCTGCATCCGCCGCCTTGTTTTACGCAAATCATCCTCGGAAATCTTTGCGACTTTTCATGAAAGTCTGGTATCAGACCTGCATTTTGGTCACCGGAATGTGATGGGTGATAAAATATAATGATATTGGAGGAATTACTATGGTACACAAAGCAACACAGGAAATCGCGCAGATGCTCGAGAGCAGAAATTTCAAGTTCGACACCATCGAATCCGACACCTCTTCCCGCCTGATCTGCGGCATCAACGGCAAGTATGTCACATACAAAATCCAGTTTATCTCTTTGGATGATGATAATGATGTGGCCGTGAGGGCGTTTGATCTGGTAAAATTCCCGGAGGAAAAGAAGACGGATATGATTCTGTTTGCCAACGAATGCAACAGTAAATATCGCTTCGTGAAATTCGTTGTCAACGGCAACGACAATACCTTGCAGCTGGAGGTTGACTTGCCCTCGAAAAATGAAGAGCCGGCGGAAATCGCCTTTGAAATGCTGATCCGGATTCTTCGGATCATGGATGAGATGGGCGCGGACATGATGCGCCGGGTCTGGGCGTAAGCGGAAACTGGTCCGATGTGCGTCAGGCAAATTCGGACACCCTGCGTCCCGAAACCGGATGCGCCCACATGAAAAGGCCACGGAACCTGAAATCGGGTTCCGTGGCCTTTGCGGCTATATTTGACCGGCGGCAATGGCTGCCACGATATCCTGCATCTGCCGTTTGCTGCGGGCCTGATGGGCCTGGTTCAGAATGGCCTGCTTCTGCGCTTCGGTCATTTTGGCGTAGGCCTGCATTGCGGGCTCATTCATGGCAAGAGCCAGGCCAAAGCCGATGGGTACGCTGCCGGAATCCATGGTGCATCCCTCCCTTACGACGCTGCATCCAGCATATTTTGAATATAAATTCCGTAGCCCACGGTGGGATCGTTCACCAGCACGTGGGTCACGGCTCCCACCAGCTTGCCGTCCTGGATGATGGGGCTGCCGGACATGCCCTGGACGATGCCGCCGGTGGCCTCCAGCAATGTGGGGTCGGTGATTTTCAGCAGAAGATTTCGGCCGTCGGCCCGGGTGGCGGGGTAGACCTTCAGAATTTCCACGGAGTAGTCCCCGGTGGCGCAGCCGCTGACGGTGGAGCGGATGCAGGCCTGTCCCGGGTGCACCTGGGAAGCGTCGGCGATGGGAATGGGCTCTCCCAGCCAGCCCTGGCGGGATTTCCCGAACACCCCCTGGGGCGTGTTGCGCAGCAGCTCCCCGCAGGCGTCCATATTGTCACAGCTGCCCTTGAGCTGGCCCGGACGGCCGCTTTTTCCCTTGGTGACGGACTGGACCTGGGCGGGGTAGGTGGTGCCCTGGGCCATTTTCAGCAGCACCCCGCTGCTGCCGTTGACCCCGTGCCCCAGGGCGCCGAACTGCCCGGTGGAGGGGTCGTACCAGGTGACGGTGCCGATGCCGGAAATGCCCTGCTTTAAATAGACCCCCAGCTTGGCCCCGCTGTCCGTGGGGGTGATCTTCACGGGAATTTCCAGTTCCTTGCTGCCCCGGCGGATGAGCAGGGAGGCGGTGTCCCCGGCGGCGTCCAGGACTTCCCGAATCTCATCCGTGTTATGCACATTCTTTCCGTTCACCTTTACGATGATATCTCCGATTTTCAGCCCGGCATCTCTGGCCTGGGTGCCCAGCGCGTCGTCAAAGGCGGCGATGGTCACGGTGTTGTCCCGCAGCTGCAGCCCCACGGTCTGTCCCACCGGCACCAGCAGCGGCTCCGCCAGGGCGGAGAAAGGGAAGAGTACCATTAAAAAAACTGCCAGCGCGGCAGAAATTGCCATTCGTCTCATGTTCAGCCCTCCATTTCCTGCATCATTACTATGCCGCAGTTGACGGATTGTAACCGCTGAAAAAGTCGAAAAATCAGGAAGAGTATGGCCTGTTTGTCAAAAAAAGGTTGCGAAAATTGACACAATCGGGTAGAATAAAAAGAGGATACTTTTCGGAAAAGAGGAACGGTCATGAACGGTAATTATGATGCGCTGGCGGCAAAGCTATCCTCCCTTTTGGAGGGCGTGCCCTATCTCACCGCCAATTTGGCCAACGCTTCGGCCCTGCTGTGGCAGGAGCTGGAGGATATCAATTGGGTGGGCTTTTATCAGATGATCGACGGCCGCCTGGTGCTGGGACCCTTCCAGGGAAAGCCTGCCTGCATTCAGATCCCCGTGGGAAAAGGGGTATGCGGTACGGCGGTGGCGGAAGCGAAGGTGCAGCGGGTGGAGAATGTCCATGCGTTTCCCGGCCACATCGCCTGTGACGGCGCCTCCAATTCGGAAATCGTGCTGCCCCTGTACCGTCGCGGGCAGATCTGGGGCGTGCTGGACATCGACAGCCCCCTCCCCGGCCGCTTCACCCGGACGGATGAACAGGGCCTTGTGGAAATTGCAGCAATTCTTAACGATATGATTTCCGGAATAGAATAAAAATACGGGCTTTTGCTCTTGCAATTTTTGTATAAATTATGTAATATACAAGAAAAGGTGCCCTGTTTGGTTTCCTGACAGGTACTGGTATGATTGAAAAAGGAGTGTCAAGATTATGGGTCTGATAAAAGCACTTGTGGGTTCCGCCGGCGGCGTTCTGGCCGACCAGTGGAAGGAGTATTTTTACTGTGAGGCGATTCCCGAAACCGTCCTGGGCGTCCAGGGGCAGAAGCGGGTATCCAGCCGTTCCTCCAACAAAAAAGGGTCCGACAATCTGATTTCCAATGGCAGTGTCATCGCCGTTGCCGACGGCCAGTGCATGATGATCGTGGATCAGGGCAAGGTGGTGGAATTCACCGCGGAGCCCGGCGAGTTCACCTATGATGCCTCCACGGAGCCTTCCATCTTCTCCGGCAATCTGGGCGAGAGCATCTTAGAGACCTTCAAGACCGTGGGCAAGCGCTTTACCTTCGGCGGCGACACCGGCAAGGACCAGAGAGTGTATTATTTCAATCTGAAGGAACTGGTGGGCAACAAGTACGGCACCCCCAGCCCCGTGCCCTTCCGGGTGGTGGACCGGAACATCAACCTGGATTGGGAGATCTCCATCCGCTGCTTCGGCGAGTACAGCTTCCATATCTGCGACCCGCTGCTGTTCTACACCAATGTGTGCGGCAATTTCAGCGGCAGCTACACCCGGGACCGGCTGGAGAGCCAGATGAAGACCGAGCTGCTCACCGCGCTGCAGCCCGCTTTTGCAAAGATTTCCGAAATGGGCATCCGCTACAGCAGCCTGCCCGGCCACACCATGGAGCTGGCCGACGCGCTGAACGAGGTGCTGTCCAATAAGTGGCGCAATCTGCGGGGCATTGAGATCGTCTCCTTCGGCGTTTCCAGCGTGAAGGCCTCCGAGGAAGACGAGAAGATGCTCAAGGACATGCAGCGCACCGCCGTCTACTCCAATCCCAACATGGCCGCGGCCTACGATGTGATGGCCCGGGGCGACGCCATGAAGACTGCCGCCGGCAACTCCGCCGGCGCCATGACCGGCTTCATGGGCATGGGGATGGCCCAGGGCATGGGCGGCGGCACCAACGCGGCCCAGCTGTTCCAGATGGGTCAGCAGCAGGCCCAGCAGGCGGCTCCCGCTCCCGCCGCCGGAGGCTGGAAGTGCAGCTGCGGCGCCACCGCCACCGGGAAATTCTGCCCGGAGTGCGGCGCGAAAAAGCCCGAGCCCGCCGCCGGCTGGAAGTGCAGCTGCGGCGCGGTGAACCAGGGCAAGTTCTGCTCGGAATGCGGCGCCCGGAAGCCCGCCGGGGTTCCCCAGTACAAGTGCGACAAGTGCGGCTGGGTGCCCGAGGACCCCAAGAATCCCCCCAGATTCTGCCCGGAGTGCGGCGATAAGTTCGGCGACGAGGACATCATCGTCTGAATTGCGGCGCTGTACGGCTGCCGTACAGCGCCGTGTTGCCAGGACAAGGAAAGGAGCATTACCAAATGGCCAATGAAATTACCAATTACCAGTGCCCATCCTGCACCGGTCCGCTGCATTTCGGCAGTGAATCCGGTGTGCTGGAGTGCGACTACTGCGGCAGCCGCTTCTCGGTGGAAGACATTGAGTACATGTTCGCCGAGAAGAACGCCCACGCGGAGGATGCCACCCGGGAACTGGAGGAAAAAGAGGCCGAGGAGCACATCCGGCAGGGCCAGTGGGACATGGATTCCGCCGGAGCGGACTGGGACGGAGAGGATGAAGACCTCCACGCCTATAACTGTCCCTCCTGCGGCGCGGAGCTGATCTGTGACGAGACCACCGCCGCCACCTCCTGCCCCTATTGCGGCAATCCCTCCGTCATCCCCGGGAAGCTGTCCGGCAGCAAGAAACCGGATCTGATCATCCCCTTCAAGGTGGACAAAACCGCCGCCGTGGCGGCGCTGAAAAAGCATTATCAGGGCAAGCCCCTGCTGCCCAAGGCCTTCAAGGCGGAAAACCACATCCAGGAGATCAAGGGGGTCTACGTGCCCTTCTGGCTGTATGATGCCCAGGTCAGCGCGGACATGACCTTCAAAACCACCCGGGTCCATACCCGCACCACCCCCAAGGAATACATCACCGAGACCGACCATTTCCTGGTGCACCGGGCGGGAACCCTGGATTTTGAGAACGTGCCGGTGGACGGCTCCTCCCAGATGCCCGACGGCCACATGGATGCCATCGAGCCCTATCAGTTTGAGGAGCTGAAGCCCTTCTCGCTGTCCTATCTGCCCGGTTTCCTGGCGGACCGGTACGACGTTTCCAAGGAGGAATGCGCCCGGCGGGCCAACCAGCGCTGCACGGCCAGCATTGAGGACGCCATGCGCAATACCGTGGTGGGCTATGCCTCCTGTGTCACCACCCAGAAGGATGTGACCGTCCACCCCGGCAAGGTCAAATACGCGCTGCTTCCCGTGTGGATGCTTTCCACCCAGTGGAAGGGGAAGAATTTCCTGTTCGCCATGAACGGCCAGACCGGCAAGCTCATCGGTGATCTGCCCATTGACAAGGGCAAGCTGGCCCTGTACTGCGTCGGCGCCTTTGCCGCAGCGGCGGCGGTGTCGCTGCTGTTCCTGCTGTAAGGAGGTGCGGATATGAAAAACAGACGTTTTTCCGGCATTGTGGCGGCACTGCTGCTGCTTGCATGCTTCACCCTTACCGCCTTTGCATCCCCCACGGATCACGTCACCGACGAGGCGGGCCTGTTCACCGATGCCCAGCGCCAGGCTCTGGAGCAGCGGGCGGCGGCCATCAGTGAAGAATATGATTTCGGTGTGTACATCGTCACGCTGGAGGATTTTCAGGATTATACCAGTTCCTCCAACATCGAGAAATTTGCCGTCCGGTATTATGACGACAATGAGTTTGGTTTTGGCGACGACCGTGCCGGCACCATGCTGATGCTCAGCATGGCGGAAAGAGATTACGACCTGGACTTCAACAGCAAGCGGGCGGATACCATTTTCACCGAAGCCGGACGGGACTGGATGGAGAACCGGTTCCTGCTCCATTTCCGGGGCAACGATTTCTACAGCGGCTTCAATGAATACCTGAACACCTGCGAGGAGTATCTGGAAGCGGCCCGGAACGGGGAGCCCGTGGGCCAGGGAATGCCCAGCTCGGCGGATGAGGAGAAGCTTTCTCCCGCCGTTGCGTTGATTCCCGGCGCCATTGCGGCATTGCTGGCAGGTCTGCTGACCAGCGCCCCCATGCACTCGGCAGGCGTCAAACGGGATGCCAACCAGTATGTGGTTCAGGGCAGCCTGAATCTGCGCCGCCGGTCGGATATGTTCCTGCACCGCTCCGTTTCCCGCCGCCCCCGGCAGACCCAGTCCTCCGGCTCCCGCAGCTCCGGCGGCTCCAGCCGTTCCCACCACTATTCCTCCGGCAGCCACTCCGGCAGGAGCGGTAAATTCTGAGCTCTCCGCATTTTTAATGCCCCCGGCCATCGGGGGCATTTTTACCGAAAAAACAGGGGCTTTCCAGCAAAAAAACGGCGGGAATGTGCTTTGACTTCCCTACAAAAGGGGAGTATAATTCGTTGCGCTGAGTATAATTGTAGGAAGTGCATGATTTGATATGAAACAGACAGAAAGGAACATGCTCCAGGGCCCGCTGGCGATGAACATCCTGCTGTATACGATTCCCATCATCCTCACCAGCTATTTGCAGCTATTGTTCAACGCGGCGGATCTGGTGGTAGTGGGAAGGTTCTGCGGCAGCGTTTCCGTGGCGGCGGTGGGCGTCACGGGTGCCATTACCAATCTGATCATCAATTTGTTTATGGGATTGTCCGTGGGTGCGGGCGTGGCGGTGGCCCATGCCATCGGCAGCCGGGAGGCCCAGGTGGTGCACCGCACGGTGCATACGGCCCTGCTGACTGCATTGGTTGGCGGCGGGGTGCTCACGGTGGTGGGCGTGATCTATTCTCCCACCTTCCTGCGCTGGATGGACACCCCGGAAAATGTGCTGCCCCTGTCCAGCACCTATATGCGCATCTATTTCGGCGGCATCACCTTTACCATGGTGTATAACTACTGCACCTCCATCCTTCGGGCCGCGGGGGACACCCAGAGCCCCATGGTGATTCTCATGGCCGCCGGGGTCATCAATGTGATCCTGAACGTGGTTTTTGTAGCGGTATTCCATATGAATGTGGCGGGAGTCGCTCTGGCCACGGTGATTTCCCAGGCCCTGTCCGCCCTGGCGGTGACGGCGGTTTTGATGCACCGAAAGGATGACATCCGTTTCTATCCCACAAAAATGCGGTTTTATCTGCCCCAGCTGAAAAAGATCCTCCGCATCGGCCTGCCCGCAGGCATCCAGGGGGCTACATTTTCCCTGTCCAATGTGATCATCCAGTCCGCCATGAACTCCTTCGGCGAGGTGCTGGTCTCCGGCAATGCGGCGGTTTCCAACATCGAGGGCTTCTGCTTTTCTACGGTGAACGGCTTCCACCAGGCGGCTGTGAATTACATCGGCCAGAATGTGGGCGCCCAGCAATTCCGCCGGGTGAAGAAGATCTTCCGCCTGTGCGTGCTGTATGCCTCCCTGGCGGGGCTGATCGTGGGCGGGGCGGTGACCATTTTCCGCCGGCCGCTGCTGAGCATTTACATCACCGATTCGCCGGAGGCATTGGCAATCGGCATGACCCGGGTGTTCTTCACCTCCGCGCCCTATTTCCTCTACGGCCTGCTGGACGCGGCGGCGGGTTCCCTGCGGGGCATGGGGGCCTCCACCATCTCCATGCTGATTTCGGTGCTGGGCATCTGCGGCTCCCGGCTGCTGTGGATTTTCACCGTGTTCCAGATCCCCGCGCTGCACACCCCGGAGTGCCTGTATTCCTCCTATCCCATCTCCTGGATTCTCACCGCCATCGCCGAATTTGTGGCGTTTCCCATTATTTTCCGAAAAATGGCGGCAAACAGCCAATAGAGCTTCGCTGACAGCTCCCTTTACACAGAGGAGCCATGGGCGCTGCCGCGCCAGTGCGTCAAACAGCAATTTTTCCGCATACCGATCCGAAAAATCCGTCCCACCCGTTTTTTGGGGTGGGACGGATTGTTTTACAGCATTTCGAGAATTTCCGCCTTGGGCACGGCGCCGATGGATTTGTTCACCACCTGGCCGTTTTTGAACACCAGCAGGGTGGGGATGCTGGCTACCCCATAGGAAATGGCCAGCTCCTGCTCTTCGTCCACATTCACCTTGCAGACCTGGATATCCGGGCGTTCGGCAGCCACTTCCTCCAGCACCGGCGCGATCATCCGGCAGGGGCCGCACCAGCTGGCCCAGAAGTCCACCAGGACGGGTTTTTCGCTCTCTTTCACAATGCTTTGAAAATTGCTTTTGCCTACATGCAGTATCGACATATTGATTCTCCTCTCCGTAATTATAGGGTATGTCGTTTCTGGTTCCATCATAACGGAAAATGGAGGAAAAAACAAGAATCAGATGTAAATTTCATGTGAACGATGAAAACAAAAGAACAGCAACGGGGATTACATCAGCTTCGGCTCCGATGAGATGCGCTTCTTCAGCCGGTATCCATCCTATGTGGAGCTGGAGCGGAAGGAGCTGGAGATCCAGAAGCTCCAGCTGGATTTAGAGGACGCGAACAAGAAGCTTCAGCGTATCAGCTGGATGGTGCCCATTGTATTTTTCTTCCTGATGTGGTATACTACTAGAAAATGTCTATGATGGAGGCAAGAACCATGAAATTGGTTGCAAAAACCGCCATGGCAGCGCTGCTGGCGCTGCTTCTTTGTGGGTGCGGCAGGGAAGCGCTGCCCATTGCGGAAACCACCACGGAGCCCAAGGTGGAACGGATCGCCATGGTGGTCACGGAGCAGTCCCTGCTGGAATTGGAACAGAACTACCCCGACCTGGTGGAGGCGGATCTTACCGGCAGCGAGTGCTACGGTGCCATCCAGGCCTATGCGGCAAGAAATCCCCAGGTTCAGGTGCATTATCTGGTGCGCCTGGGCAGCACGGCGGCGGCACCGGATGCGGCGGCGCTGGAGCTGAACCCGGAGGATTTTGACTATTCCGTTCTCCGGCAGAATCTGCAATACCTGCCCAATTTGCAGAGCCTGTATTTCCGGCAGACCACCCTGACCCCGGAGGACATCCGGACGCTGCAGGAGGAATATCCCGGCATTCAGATCGACTGCAGCGTCAATTTCTGCGGCATCCTCTGTGACGGCGATACGGTGGAGCTGGATGTATCCGCCCTGGACCCTGAAACGGTGCTTGCCTCGGCCGAAATGCTGCGCTTCCTGCCCAAGCTGGAGCATATCTACCTGATGACCGGGGAGGATACCACGGCCTTCACCCTGGACCAGGCCGCTCAGCTGCAATTGCTTGTTCCCCAGGCACTGCTGCATTTCTCCTTCGACCTCTTCGGCCAGCGGGTTTCCACCACCGATGAGGAAGTGAGCTATGCCAACAAATATATCGGCAATCAGGAAGGGGCGCTGGAAACCCTGCGTACCGCCCTGACCGTCATGCGGGGCTGTGAACGCCTGGTGCTGGACAACTGCCATTTCACCAACGAGGAGCTGGCTGCGGTGCGGGACGAGTTCCGGGGCGCCACCAAGGTGGTCTGGCGGATCTGGTTCGGCGAGGGCGGCTGCCTGACGGACCGGAAGGTAATCCGCCATGTCTACGGCCTGTACGACTACAACAGCACCAATCTGATCTACTGCGAGGACGCGGAGTTTTTGGACTTCGGCCACAATGAAGTGCTGAAGCAGTGCGACTTTGTGGCGGGAATGCCCAATCTCCGGGCGGTGATCCTCTCCGGCTCCATGGTTTCCGATCTGAGCCCCTTTGCTGCCTGCCCCAATCTGGAATTTCTGGAGCTTGCCTACTGCGGCTATGTCACGGACCTGACGCCCCTGGCAGGCTGTGAGAATTTGCAGCGGCTGAACATCGCCTATACCAAGGTCTCCGATCTGTCCCCCCTGGACAATCTGAACCTCCAGGTCCTGGTGGACGCCCGCTCCCAGACCAGCGAGGAGGAGCGGACCCGGTTCGACCAGCTCCACCCCGACTGCCTGGTGCAGCACACCGGCGATGCCAAGGATGATAATCCCTATAACTACCCCTGGCGCTACGAGCAGAACGGCGACCCCAACGAATACTACGCCCTGCTGAAAGAAAAATTCGGCTACCCCAATCCCTCCAATACCCTCTGGTGACCCAAAACAAAAGCTCCTTCGGGAGCTTTTTGTTGTATTGTGAAGGAAAATGTGATAAGATGGGTGACATGGTAACCCGATATAGCAGGGAGGCAAATTGTTGTTTGGCGGGTTGTCGTCGCATAAGCGGCACAATGTTCCGATTTCTGGGGCTCTGTTCCTCCGAACCGGCGACCACCAAGGGTGCGTTAAACACCAATTTGCTGGGCAGTACCGGTCGAGGGGCCCAGGAGTTGTGGGTTGATTGCCCAAGGTTCGTAACGAATTGGCCGCGGGCCCTGCCCGTCAATCCCCAATTTGCTGGGGCAGTACTGGTCGAGGGGCCCAGGAGTTGTGGGTTGATTGCCCAAGGTTCGTAACGAATTGGCCGCGGGCCCTGCCCGTCAATCCCCAATTTGCTGGGGCAGTACCGGTCGAGGGGCCCAGGAGTTGTGGGTTGATTGCCCAAGGTTCGTAACGAATTGGCCGCGGGCCCTGCCCGCCAAACAACAATTTGCCGTTCCGAAAAACGAAAAGAAATGAGGCGAATTTATGATTTCCAATCTTGTATTTGATATGGGCGGAGTTCTGATCCGGTGGAATCCGGAGGGGATGCTGGGGAAGTACAGCCTTACGCCGGAGGAAATGGAGATTCTGAACCGGGAGC
>JBJDYM010000321.1:0-3652 GCA_051867315.1 Faecousia sp. | reverse complement strand
GGAAAAAATGGGTAGTTTTTTCGTGCATCAGCTCCCACCAGCCCCCGGAAAATTGTTTATTTAACGCACCCTTGGCTCCCCCAGAGGGGGAGCCAAGGGTGCGCCAAACATCAATTTGCCATTCCCCTGGCGGATTACGATGATCGCCTGTTATCGATCCTTCATCCTGGGGCGGTTCCCGGGAAAGGCCAATAAGAAAAGACCATGGAACGAGCTTCCATGGTCTTTTCTTTACGGGGGCGTTCAGCCCCCTGTGCTCAGCGGCTCTGCTGGTTGCTCTGCTGATTGTTCTGGTTCTGGTTCTGATTCTGGTTCCGGCCGCCGCAGTTCTGCTGGCTGTTCTCCTGATTCTTGTTCTGATTCTGGTTATTCATCTTGATTTCCTCCTAAATTTGGTTGCGGTTTTCCCGCAGAGATAGATTGCCCCGAAATTTAGGATTTATCCTTGGGTTTGAAAAGAATTCCGGCGAGTAAGCCAAAAATGATGGCAGCGGAAATGCCGCCTGCGGTGGCCTTCAGTCCGCCGGTGAGAATCCCCAGCGCGCCGTTTTCATCCACCGCCTCCTTGACCCCCTTGGCCAGGGTAGCGCCAAAGCCCGTCAGCGGCACGGATGCCCCGGCGCCCGCAAAGTCGATAATGGGCTGATAGAGGCCAAAAGCGCCTAATATCACCCCAGCCACCACATACCCCACCAGAATCCGGGCAGGGGTCAGCTTCGTTTTGTCAATTAAAATCTGTCCGATGAGGCAGAACAGTCCGCCGATGAGAAATGCTTTCAGGTAATCCATTCAGCTCATCCCTCCTTCAATGGCAACGGCGTGGCAAACGCCGGGAATGGGCAGCCCCTGCTGGGTGGAGGTGGGGGAGAGCAGAGCCCCGGTGCCGCAGAACAGGATTTTTTTCAGCTTGCCCTGGGAAAGCTCTCCCAGCAGGTAAGAGCAGAGCGTGATGGCGCTGCATCCGCAGCCGGAGCCGCCGGCATGCACATCCTGCACCGTATTGTCAAACACCATGGTGCCGCAGTCGGAAACCTTGTCCCCCAGCTCCAATCCGTCCCGTTTTCCAAGCTCCAGCAGCAGCTCCTTGCCCACCTGGCCCAGATCCCCGGTGACGATCATGTCATAATCCTTGGGTGTCAGCTTCATATCCTCCAAATGGGCCTTGATGGTGGCATAGGCTGCCGGGGCCATGGCGGCGCCCATGTTTGCTGCATCCTTGATGCCCAAATCCCGAACGGTACCCACGGTTCCGGAGAGAATCCGGGGCCCGGTTCCCTCCACTGTGACCAGAGCGGAGCCGGAGCCGGTGACGGTCCATTGAGCAGTGGGTGTCCGCTGGCCGCCGTAGCCCAGGGGAAAGCGGTACTGCCGCTCGGAGGATGCAAAATGGGAGGAGGTCAGTGCTGCCACCCGGTCGGCATATCCGCCGTCCACGGTCAGGGCTGCCAGCAGCAGGCTCTCCGCCATGGTGGAGCAGGCGCCGTAAAGCCCCAGATGGGGGATGTTCATGTTCCGCAGGGAAAAGGAGGAGCCGATGCACTGATTCAGCAAATCGCCGGAGAAGACCAAATCGATCTCCCAGGTGTGCAGTCCGGCCTTTTCCGCCATGGTTTTCAGAGCCAGCTCCTGCATTTTCTTTTCCGCCTGTTCCCAGGTTTTCTGCCCGAAAAAGGTATCCGTGGAGGTCTTGTCAAAGCAGTGTCCCAGAGGCCCTTCCGATTCCTTTTTCCCGGCGATACTGGCCCATGAGGAAATCACCGGCTTGTTGGTGAACAAAAAGCTGCTTTTCCCGCGTTTGAATTTTGCCATGTGACCGTTCCTTCCTGAAAACAATTTGCACATCATTATACCCATAATCCTGCTGCTTAAACAAAAAAACATCCGGCATTTTCATGCCGGATGAGATTTGAGATATTACACAACCCGAACGCCGCAGTAGAAATGCTCACTCCAGTAGCCGCTGGTCAAATCGGAATAGGAGACGGTGCTGCGGGAATTGGGGGAGTGGATGAACTGGCCGTTCCCTGCGTAAATGCCGGAGTGGGAGATGCCGCTGCTGTATGTATTCGCAAAAAGCACGATGTCGCCGGGCTGCAGGTTGGCCTTGTCCACCACGGTACCGGCGCTGTACTGGGCATCGGGCGTCCGGCCCACGGAAATACCGAAGGTGCCGTACACGTAGTATACAAAGCCGGAGCAGTCAAACCCGCTGGGGGAGGCGCCGCCGTAGACATAGGGAGTGCCCAGATACTGGGTCGCCTTCGCCAGAATCTGTGCGCCGGTGGCGGAAGAGGCGGAGGAAGAAACTTCAACCGTCTGATTCGCTGCGGAGCTGCCGGGAACAGTGCCGATGGCCTTGCCCTGCCGGAAATATTTGGGGGTGTTGGAAGAGGCACGGTTTTCGTAAGGAATTTCACTCAGGCTCAGATAATCACTGCGGATATAGCAGGTATCCGAACCGTAAAGCACCTTGTACCAGCCCTGATTCAGGCCGATTATGTAGCATTTGTCGCCATAGGAGGCGGTGCCCACCTTGGCGTGGGAGGTGCTGGGGCCGCTGCGCAGATTCACGCCGGAGCCGGTTACAATGCCGTAGCCCAGCTCCGCGTTCTCTGTCGTGGAGACGGTGAGGTAGTCGGCGCTCATGTAGCCTTCCTGCAAATTGTAGTTGACATGGTACCAGCCGTCCTCCTGCCCGAGAACCACCACACACTCGCCGGAATAGGCGGTGGCGAGGATGGAAGAATCGGTGGAAGGCTGCGACCGCAGATTCAGGCCGGAGGCATTGACAAAGCCAATGCCGTATACAATACTGCCTTCGGCGAATGCGGTGATGGAAAGGGTGCTGATCAGAATCATCAGAGTCACAGCCAGAGCTGTGACCCGCGTGGAAAATTTCATACGTTACCTCCGTCGCTGGGAATCAGAAAACTTTATTTTCCGGCCAGAGCACGCTCAAGCCAGACGCAGCCCACATCCAGGGCCGTGTAGAAGCCGTCTTTTTCGCTCTTCTTTACAACCCGGTCCCTGCTTCTTGCGCTTGGGTCGGTCAGCTGGAGCTGAACGGAGACCCGGGTTGCAATGTCGGTGTCGTTTACCTTCTTGGTCTCCAGAACCTGCAGCATCACGATGTGACTATCGGCCATGGAGCCGTAATACACCAGGTTGTCCTTGCGCATCAGCGGACGACCCTTGTACGTCAAAACTGTTTTTTCATCAGCCATGAAAGAAACCTCCTGAAAAATGTAGTCAGATTGTAACATATTGTTACTTCTGTGTCAACCCCTAATCAGCCGAAACAGGGTGAAACGGAAAGAATTTACAATTATGATACAAGTATTTTTGGAAAAAAACGGAGGAAGTATGAAGTTTTCAAGTTACATAACAAGTTACATAACAAGAGGCTTTTGCTGTGGCAAAAGCCTCTTGGCGGGGATCATTCGTCTTTGAAAAGGTATTCCCGAACCAGGACCTGCATCAGCTCATCCCGGTCGATCTTGCAGATCATGCTGCGGGCGCTGCCGTAGTTGGTGATGTAGGTGGGGTCCTCCGTCAGCAGATACCCCACGATTTGGTTGATTGGATTGTAGCCTTTTTCGTTCAGGGCATCGAACACACTCCGGAGTATCTGCCGCATGTTTTCTTTGTCATC
>JBJDYM010000320.1:0-3660 GCA_051867315.1 Faecousia sp. | reverse complement strand
TCAAAAAACTCCCGCTGCATCAGCGGGTCCAGGCCGCTGGTGGCCTCGTCCAGAACCAGAAGCTCCGGATTGTGCTGCAGGGCGCAGACGATGCCCACCTTCTTCCGGTTGCCCAGGGACAGGTCCTCCACCTTCCGGTTTTGGTCCACCTGGAGCCGCTGGCAGAGGGCATCCGCCTCTTGTTTACAGCTTTTCCGGCGCAGCCCGGCGGACAGGCGCAGCACGTCCTTTACCTTCATCCCGGGGTAGAAGGTGATCTCCGAGGGCAGATAGCCCACCCGGGCGAGAATTTCCGTCCGGTCCTTCCGGATGTCCAGCCCCAGCACCTTCGCATCGCCACGGGTGGGGGAAATCAGCCCCAGCAGGGTGCGGATGGTGGTGCTTTTCCCCGCGCCGTTGGGGCCGATGAAGCCGAAGAAATCCCCCTGCTCCACGGTCAGCTCCAAATTCTCGATGCCCCGGGCGGAGCCGTAGAATTTGGTCAAATGATTGGTTTCAATGGCATTCATGCTTCTTCTCCTCACTGTAGTAGATTGATTTCCAGAATTCCAGCAGCCCGGCAAAATCCTGGCGCATCCGCTCCCGGTCCAGGCCGCCCTGCTGCATCATTTCCCACAGGTAGCCCTCCGAGGCCAAAAACATCTGCCGGTACATCATCCCCAGATCCAGGCCGGGGATAAAATCCTTTGGGTCCACCTGGGACAGGGCCTGTGTCGCCTTTTGGGAAAAAGCCCTGCGGTAGCTGGCCTGAATCTCCCCGGAGACCTGTTCGTTCTTTTCGAAAAAGGCCCGGATGGCGAAATTGGCGATGTAGGGATACTGCTCCATCAGATCCAGCTTAGCGTTCATGCCCCGCTCCATCATCTGAAACAGGTCCCCCGGCTCGTAGCAACGGGAGGCCGTCAGGAATTCCACAGTCAGCTTGCAGGCGGCATCCCACAGGAATAAGTACAGCTCCCGCTTGTTCCGGAAATAAAAGAACAGCAATGACTTGCTGATTTGGGCCTGCTGGGCGATCTCGTTCATGGAGCTTTTCTTGTAGGAATTCTGGGAGAACACATAGAACCCGGCGTTGAGGATCCGCTGCTGCTTTTCTGCGGGAAGGGAAAAATACTTTTCGTTCATGCCGTCCCTCCGTTGACCGTTTTGTTCAATTCCCATTATATCCCATTGACCGTTTTTGGGAAGACCCCAAAACAAAAAATTTTGGCGGTATTTATCAGCAAAAAAAGCATCCGTACAGGCAATCCCCGCACGGATGCTTTTTTCGCGTCTTATCGTATTATTTCACGGTCTTCTCCCGCCATTTCTGGTTGGCGGTGGCGGTGAACTGGTTGCGCAGAGTGATGGAGCCGTCGTCGTTCAGCACGAACCAGAGCATGTCCGAATCCAGGGGCCGCAGGCCGCCCCGGGCCTGGGTTTCCAGGACGGATTTTGCCATTTCGTAGGTACCCTGAGTGTAGGCGGTATTTTCGTCATAGCCCTGCCACTGGTTGGGCCGGGCGATCTCATCCAGCAGGCTCTGGCCGTAGCCGTTGCTCCGGTCCTCCGAGCGGTTGATGGCCACCCACATGATGATGGTCTTTACATTGTCCGAACGCCCCGCGCCCACGCTCTCCGCCAGCCGCGCCAGGGCCTCCGCCTCAGGGATGATGGGCTCTTCGGTGGGGGTGGTATCCTCCTCCGGCTGGGTTTCCACGGCGGAGATGGCCGGCGTGGTTTCCACAGGCTCCTGTGTCTCTTTCTTTCCCGGAAGGAGGGCCAGAATCAGCAGCACCAAAATCAGCGGCGACCACAGCCGGATATCGTAGTACCAGCGCACATCCTCTCCAAGCCGGGTGAGAAACGCGGGAATGGGAAAGGTCTGCTTTTTCCGCCGCCTTCTCCGGGAGGGCTCTGCCTTGGGCTCTTGTTTGGATTCTTCATTCTTTATTTGATCCATGATATCATCTCCTTCTGTTTTGGCTCTATTATAACGTTCCGCCGGCGAATATGCCGTCGAATTGATGGGGATGGGAAAAACATTTGGGCGGTGCCGGAGAAAAATGGCGGTTCCATCTTGAACCGGAATAATTGTAACATATTTTGCTCAAAAAGTCAAATTTTTGGCATTTTTTAAGTTATTATGTCAACTTTTTTGAAATTATGTAAACAGGAAAATCAAAAAACAGGGGCACCCTTGCGGGTACCCCTGAAATTTTGCCGTATGGGAATATCAATACATTCCGCCGGCCTGCGCAGCAGCAGCCTGGGCGGCTGCGTCGGCAGCGGGATCGGGCTTGTCCACCACCAGGCTCTCGGTGGTCAGCACGCAGGAGGCGATGGAAGCGGCGTTCTCCAGGCTGGAGCGGGTCACCTTGGTGGGGTCCACGATACCGGCGGGGATCATGTCCACATAGGCCTCGTTGTAAGCGTCGTAGCCGAAGCCCACCTTTCCGGAGGAGCGGATCTTCTCGTAAACCACGGAGCCGTCCACGCCGGCGTTCTCGGCAATCTGGCGGACAGGCGCCTGCAATGCGGTGGCGATGATCCGGGCGCCGGTCTTCTCGTCGCCGTGCAACGTGGCGATCAGGGCCTCCACAGCGGGGATGGCATTGACCTGAGCAGTACCGCCGCCGGCCACAATGCCCTCTTCCACAGCGGCGCGGGTGGCGTTCAGAGCGTCCTCCACTCTCAGCTTCCGCTCCTTCATGGCGGTCTCAGTTTGGGCGCCAACCTTAATCACGGCCACGCCGCCGCTGAGCTTGGCCAGGCGCTCCTGGAGCTTCTCCCGGTCATAGTCGGAGGTGGTGGTGGCGATGGCGGAGCGGATCATGTGGGCCCGGGCCTCGATGTCGGCGGGCGCGCCGTCACCGTCCACAATGGTGGTGGTGTCCTTGGTGACCACAACCTGGCGGCAGTGGCCCAGGTCGCTCATCTGGGCGTCGGCCAGCTCCATGTTCAGCTCGCTGGAAATCACGGTGCCGCCAGTGAGCACGGCGATATCCTGAAGCATCTCCTTGCGGCGGTCGCCGAAGCCGGGGGCCTTGACGCAGACGATGTTGAAGCGGCCCTGGAGCCGGTTGACCAGCAGGGTGGCCAGGGCGTCGCCCTCCACATCCTCGGCGATGATGATCAGCTTCCGGCCGGACTTGACCACGGGCTCCAGAATGGGCAGCAGCTCCTGGATGGAGGCGATCTTCTTGTCGGTGATCAGCAGGTAGGCGTCATCCAGCACGGCTTCCATCTTGTCGGTGTCGGTGACCATATAGGGGGAGATATAGCCCCGGTCGAACTGCATGCCTTCCACCACGTCCAGACCGGTCTCGGCGGTCTTGCTCTCCTCGATGGTGATGATGCCCTCGGTGCCCACCTTCTCCATGGCGTCGGCGATCAGCTTGCCGATGGACTCGTCGCCGGAGGAAACGGTGCCGACCCGGGCGATGTCTTCCGAGCCGCTGACGGGCACGGAATCGGCCTTAATGGCCTCCACGGCGGCGGCAACGGCCTTCTCGATGCCCTTGCGCATGACCATGGGGTTGGCGCCGGCGGACAGGTTCTTCAGACCCTCCCGGGTGATGGCCTGGGCCAGCAGGGTGGCGGTGGTGGTGCCGTCGCCGGCCACGTCGTTGGTCTTGGTGGCGACTTCCCGGATCAGCTGGGCGCCCATGTTCTCAAAGG
>JBJDYM010000319.1:0-3709 GCA_051867315.1 Faecousia sp. | reverse complement strand
CCCCGGCGGCTTGACCCGGTGGCCAGGATTTACCTGGTGGTGGCGGAGCTGGGGGATATGCTGCTGCCCATTCACTATGCGGTCACCCCCCAGGGAAATTACTCCGACGGCATCCACGTGACCTTCTGCTATCTCAGCGTTGCGTTTTATTTCCTTCTGGGTACGGGGCTGCTGCTTTCCAACTGGAAGGAAATTGAAAAGAAGGAGAAAAACGCCATCCTGATTGCCTCGGCGGTGGAGCTGATCGGAACCACGCTTCAGGCAATCAACCACACCTGGCTGATCAGCGGAATGGGTATCACCCTGATCACCCTGGCCTTTTATCTGATCCTGGAAAACCCGGACATTCTCCGGGCGGAGCTGACGGAGCAGAAAATGTCCATGCTGTACTTAAAAAGCCAGGTCAACCCCCATTTTCTGTATAACACCCTGGATACCATCCGCATCCAGGCCCAGCTGAATGGGGACAAAAAGGTAGCGGAGCTATTGATGCGCCTGGTGGATTTTTTCCGGCTCAGCGTCAAGGTGGACCGGCCCATGGTCACATTGGATGATGAAATGGAGCTGCTGGAAGCCTACATGGAGCTGATGTGTTATCGTTATCCGGACCTTCGGTGCGAATACGACATTGACCCGGAGCTGGGCGGGGTACAGGTACCCAATTTCATCATGCAGCCCATTGTGGAAAACAGTCTGCTCCATGGCCTGAAAAACAAGGGCTACCGGGGCGAGGTCGCCATTTCCGCCCGGAGGATCGGAGAAGAGCAACTGGAGATCTGCGTCCGGGACACGGGCACCGGCTTTGAAGAGGGGAAAAAGGAGGCCGTTGACAAAATGCTTCGTTCCTATGCCAAGCAGGCGCCGAAGCTGACGGGAAACAGCATTGGAATATTGAATGTTCAAAAACGAATCAAGCTGCTCTGCGGCCAGAAATACGGTCTTTGGTACACGGAGAATGAAACAGGCGGCGTGACGGCCCATATTCGGCTGCCGTTGGGGGAGGAATCCAAATGAAAAAACTGCGGGTCCTTTTGGTGGATGATGAAATCATGATCCGGGAGGGCTTCAAGCACCTGTTCGACTGGGAAGCCCACGACTGCCAGGTGGTGGGCGAGGCCGCCGACGGCATGGAAGCGCTGGCCCAAATTGACAGCTTGAAGCCGGACATCGTGATCATGGACATCAACATCCCCATTATGAATGGTCTGAAAGTGATCCAGTGCAGCCGCATGAAGCATCCGGAAATTGCCTTTGTCATTGTGTCGGGCTACGACGATTTTTCCTATTGCCGGGAAGCCCTGCGGCTGAAAATCACGGACTATATCCTGAAGCCCGTGAACTACGAGGAATTCGGTGCCTGCATTGACAATCTGAAAATCGCCCTGTTTCAGCGGCAGCTCTCCCCGGCGGAAGCCCAGGCGGAGGAGCGCCCCATTGTGGCCATCACCCGATATCTGCAGGAGCATCTGGACGAGGATATCAGTTTGAGCGTCCTTTCGGAGGAATTCCATCTCAGCGCTCAGTATATCAGCCAGTTATTCAAAAGCGAGATCGGGGTAAACTTCCTGGCCTATCTGACCAACATCCGGATGGAGCGGGCGAAAAAGCTGCTGCTTTCCACGGCACTGTCCATTGGGGAGATTTCGGAGCAGCTTGGCTTCGGGGATTACCGGGTGTTTACCAAGGTGTTTAAAAAAGCGGAGGGTGTCACGCCCTCCCAGTACCGGCGGGACTTTTTGGAGGTATCAAAATGAAAATTGTTCTGATTCACGGACAGAATCACAGAGGCAGCACCCATATGATTTCCACAGAGCTGGCGCAAAAGGTAGGCGGCGAGATCAGGGAATTCTATTTGCCCCGGGACTTTGACAAGCCCTGCATGGGCTGCACCACCTGCTTCAGAAACGATCTGACCCATTGTCCCCATTATAAAATGCTGGAGCCTCTGGCCAATGCCATGCTGGAGGCGGAGCTGATCATCCTGGACAGCCCGGTTTATGTCTACCACGCCGCAGGGCAGATGATGAGCTTTTTGGACCATTTTGGAACCTGGTGGGTGGTGCACCGGCCCCGGCCCGAGATGAGCCGGAAGCAGGCGGTGGCCATTGCAACCGCTGCCGGCGGCGGTATGAAAAGCACCACCCGTGACATGGCCGACAGTCTGGAGATGTGGGGTATCCGCAAGGTATACCGGTTGGGCGTCGGCGTCCAGGCCACCAAGCCCGAAGAGATTCCCTTGGGCATTCGAAAAAAGATCCAAAGAAAAACCACGGCTCTGGCCGGTAAAATCCGAAAAAACGCCGGTCAGACCGGCTGCAACCCCCGGGCGAGAATGTGGTTTTCCATCATGCGCTTTGCCCACAAGCATTTTGCCCCCATGGAGCCGGACTACGGCTATTGGGAGAAGCACGGCTGGCACGGAAGCAAACGTCCCTGGCGCTCATAAACACAGGACGGTCCTTTCGGCGGGCCGTTTTTTGTCCCAAAATGCAGCGTACAAGGT
Source organism: Faecousia sp. (assembly GCA_051867315.1). Classification (GTDB taxonomy): domain Bacteria; phylum Bacillota; class Clostridia; order Oscillospirales; family Oscillospiraceae; genus Faecousia. The sequence continues at coordinate 1,206 of JBJDYM010000319.1, read as the reverse complement.
GGGAACACCTACATTTCTGACACCTGTAAAATGGACACATTCAGATGGAAAAAGGCACTATCCTGAAATGAAATTCCAGTGTACAATAGGGACAAACCGAGAAGGAAGGGATTATTATGACGAAACGTCTTTATCGCCCCAGAGCGGGCAGAGTGCTGGTGGGTGTTTGCTCCGGCATCGCATCCTACTTTTCCGTTGACCCGGTGCTGATCCGCCTGGGCTGGATTATTTTCTGCTGCCTGGGCGGCAGCGGCATTCTGGCCTATCTGGTGGCGGCGGTGCTGATCCCGGAGGAGCCGGAATATGGAGGGGGAAATGAGTATGGAAAACGTTATTGAAATCACGCATCTTTGCAAATCCTTTGGGGATGTGAAGGCGGTGCAGGATCTGAGCTTCCGGGTGAAGGAGGGCGAGCTGTTCGCCTTCCTGGGGGTCAACGGGGCGGGAAAATCCACCACCATCAACATCCTCTGCGGTCAGCTTTCCAAGGACAGCGGCAGCGTCCGGGTCTGCGGCACTGATTTGGACACCCGGCCCGATGCCATCAAACGGAGTCTGGGAGTGGTGTTCCAGAATTCGGTGCTGGACAAGGACCTTTCCGTCCGGGACAATCTGCAAAGCCGGGCGGCGCTGTACGGCATCCGGGGCGGGGAGTTCCGGCAGAGGCTGGAGGAGCTGGCGGAGCTTTTGTCCTTCGAGGACCTGCTGAAACGTCCCGTTGGGAAGCTCTCCGGCGGCCAGCGCCGCAGGATCGACATTGCAAGAGCCCTGCTCCACCGGCCCAAGATCCTCATTCTGGACGAACCCACCACTGGTCTGGACCCCCAGACCAGAAGCAGCCTCTGGCAGGTTATCGCCGATCTGCGCCGCAGAGAGAACATGACGGTGTTTCTCACCACCCATTACATGGAGGAAGCGGCGGACGCGGACTTCGTGGTGATCCTGGACCACGGCCAGATCGCCGCCGAGGGAACGCCGCTGACGTTGAAAAACACCTACACCGGTGATTTCATCACCATCTACGGCCAGCAGGAAGATCAGATCAGGAAGCTGGGCGCGCCCTATGCGCCCATCCGGGATGCCTACCGGGTGTCGGTGCCCGATACTGCCGCGGCCAGGGAGCTGATTCTGAAATACCCGGAGCTGTTTGCCGATTTTGAAATTACCAAGGGCAAGATGGACGATGTGTTCCTGGCGGTCACCGGA
>JBJDYM010000318.1:0-3739 GCA_051867315.1 Faecousia sp. | reverse complement strand
AAACCCGGGGCATCACCAGCCAGTTGAACAGCATGACACACAGAAGCACCACAAAGTAGTAGTAGATCAACGGCTTTTTCGGTTTCTTTACCTCGTTCATCGTCCTCTTCCTTTCTATGGAACCTCTGAATCAATCGTCTGCGGCTGGGCGGCGGGTCTTTTGCCCCATCCGCGCAGTACCAAACCCCAGAAATACACAAAGTATTCCCGGGGGTTTGGTACTTTCGGCTGAGCCAAAATCCCTCGCCGTCAGCTCTTGCCGATTTCATCAGAGCTTCCCTAAAATGCCTTTAAAATGTTCCAACCATGAATAGATTATCCCATAAATATGAAAAATTTCCTGATAATGCATGAATTTTCAGTGATCAACGCCAACGCAGCTCCCTCCCGGCCGCAGCGGGCTTCACAGGGCAGGGCCCACGGATTCCCTGAGGATCACCTCCGGGTGGAGCTTCAGGCAGCTGATGTGGATTTGACGGATCTGGCTGGAAAGGGCGTAGTAGGCGCTTTTGCCCAGCTCTGTCCGGTCCTGGCGGATGGAGGAGAGAGTTGGAGCGGTGGCCTGGCAGAGGGGAAGATCGTCAATGCCCAGGATGCTTAAATCCTCCGGGACCCGGATGCCGCTGCGCTGGCAGCGGGTCATCACGTCCCGGGCCAGCAGATCGTGGCTGCAGATCAGGGCGGTACAGCCCTGGGCCAGCAGACGGGGCAGGTGGGAGTCCAGGCATTCGTCGACGGAGCAGGAGTGGCCCGCCAGCAGGCGGTCCTCCTCCAGCTTGTGCTTGCGCAGAGCCCGGAAGAAGGCCAGGTAACGTTCCTGGTAGATGTAGGAGCCCAGGCCGCCGCTGATGTAGCCGATTTTCCGGTGGCCCAGGTTCTTCAGCCTGTCGATGGCGGCCTCCATGGCTTCGTCATTGTCGATGCCCACCTGGGAGACCACGCTGTTGTATTGGGTGCTGTTGTCCAGCAGCACGGTGGGGGTGCGGCAGGTGCGGAACTCCGCCATCCAGACATCGGAGAAGGAGATGCCCAGGAAGAAGGCACCCTGGTAATTGTGCCGCAGCATGTATTCGTCGTAGCGGTTCTGCTTTTGCAGCTCCTGGCTGAGGGGGATCAGGTCCACAACGCAGCCGTCGGGCTCCGCCAGCTTGCGGAAGCCCGTCACCAGATCCCAGCCGAAATCATTGGGGTGCTCATAGGACATGTTCTCGATGAACACGCACAGCCGGGTTGGCTGGCAGGACCGGGGCAGTCTGGTGTAGCCCAGCTCCACCGCCGTTTCCAGCACCGCCCGGCGCATGGCCTCGCTCACGTCCCCGGCCCCGCTGAAGGCCTTGGACACCGTGCCCTTGGAAATCCCCAGCCGTTTGGCGATATCATCCATGGTCGCCACACCCATCACCTCCTGCGCCGGAAATCCGGCTTTTTTTCATTATATGGCATCCTTTTTCAAAATGCAAATGAATGTTTCGTAATTTTTCGTAGTTTATTGCAGGAAGGATATGCCAGCGTAGGGAAAAGATATAAAATAAATCGGCAAGAGTCGACAGCAGGAGATTTCGGCTGAGCCAAAATCCCTCGCCGTCAGCTCTTGCCGATTTACTGTGAAAGTCTCAAAAACAATGGCAAAATTCAAACATTTTGATGACTTTCATTCCTCGTGGTGCTAAGGTGCGCAGCATGGGTATTTAATCAGAGCTTCCCTAATACAACAGAGCTTCCTTAAAAATAGGATTTTACGGCGGAAATCAAAATATCTCCCGCCACCACCCGGTCTTCAGCGGCGAAGCCCTGGGCGAAATTGTCGGAGTAGAGCACCTGGGCGCTGGGGGGGAATTCCTCGTCTCCCTCCCACACCAGAATCTGCATCCGGTAGTCCCCGATCAGATCAAACTGGTAGCCTGCGTCACCGTGGGGCAGGGGGGTGGCGCCCATTTTTTCACAGGCGGCCCGGAAGGCATCGATCCGGGTGCCGAAGGTGAAGGCGGCCCGGGTCAGCACCCGGCCGGTGTAGGGCTTGATGTACATTTCTCCCCAGGGCATTTCCCGGAAGGTCTTCCAGGTCCCTGTCCAGGTAATTTTTTTGCTCTCCAGCAGGTAGCGGAGCAAAAAGGTCTGGGTGGGCAGCGGAGGTACCGCGCCGCCGTCCAGGGCCCGGATGGCATAATCCGGGTGGGCGATGGCGAAGGAGCGGCCCAGGAGTTTCAGGGTGAATTCCTTCCCGTCCCATTCGATGTCCTCCAGACGGGTCAGAGCGTCCTGGGGGTTCAGGCTGCGATGCAGCTGCTCATAGTGGGCAAAGGGTACTTCTTCTTTGTGGTTCTCAATTTCCATAGTTACCTCGTTATTCGTGCACTTCCAGCGGCAGGCCGTCGGGATCGTGGAAGAATGTCAATCTGCCCCCGTTATAAGAGTCTTCGCGGACGGGCTCCGTCTCAATGCCCCGGGCGTTCAGCCATTCCACGGCTTCATCAACATTCTCCACCCGGAAAGCCAGATGCCGCAGGCCCAGAGCTTCCGGGTCACTGGGCCGCTGGGGGGCGTTGGGCTTGACAAACAGCTCGATCACGGTATCCCCATGGCGCAGCATCCGCAGATAGTCCCCCTGGGGCTCCCGCCAGCACTCCCTTTCCAGCGTGAAGCCCAGTTTGTTCACATAAAAATCCAGTGTCTTCCCCTCATCGGAGCAAATCACCGCAACGTGATGGGTTCCCTGTAACACCGTTATTCCTCCTTATGTCAAAAAGTAGTTTTCAGAGGTCGCCTGTTAAAATCCTGCTTCGCAGTTGGGGAACAGACTGGCATCGGTGTGGGGCAGGAAGCAGGCGGCCACGAAGGAATCCATGTAGCCCGGATGGGTGCTCAGCTCCAGATAGGTCATGTTGGCGGCAATTTCGGAGAGCTTGCTGTTGGCCTCGTCGCTCATGACCATGGCATAGGCCCCGGCCAGGGAGGAATTGCCGATGTAGCGGAATTTCTCCAGCTCCACGTCCGGGAACATGCCGATGTTCACCGCGTTTTTCATATTGATGCCGGAGCCGATGCCGCCGGCCACGTATACCCGGTCGATGACCTCCACGCTCATGTCCACGCTGGAAAGCAGGGTGGAGATGGCGGAGAAAATGGCCCCCTTGGCCCGGATGAAATTGTCGATGTCCACCTCGTTGATGGACACCTCCCGGCCCGTTTCGGACTCCGCGGCTTCGGCGATGACGTAGCGGCCCATGCCGTGGGCATCCCGCCTGACCCGGTCGCCCTCCCGGATGAACAGGCCCTTGGCGTTGATGATGCCGCAGCGGAAGAGCTCGGAGATGATGTCGATGATGCCGGAGCCGCAGATGCCCACCGGACGCTGGCCCGGGTCGCCCACGATGGAGAGCTGGGGCTCCATGGTGTATTTGTCCACCGTGCAGGCTTCGATGGCCCCGTCGGTGGCCCGCATGCCGCAGGAGATGTCGCCGCCCTCAAAGGCGGGGCCGGCGGAGCAGGCGCAGCTCATCATAAAGTCCCGGTTGCCGAACACGATTTCGCCGTTGGTGCCCAGGTCGATGAACAGGCTCATTTCGTCCTGATCCCACAGCCCGGCGGCCAGGGTGCCGGCGGTAATGTCGCCGCCCACGTAGGAGCCGATGTTGGGTGCGATCAGCACCGGGGCCAGGGGATTGGCGGGGAGCTTCACATCCCCGGCCAGCAGCCCCTCCCAGGCAAAGAAGCTGGGCACATAGGGCTCCATCCGCAC
>JBJDYM010000317.1:0-3803 GCA_051867315.1 Faecousia sp. | reverse complement strand
GGATATCCATTTCGGCGCCCTCAGCGTATTTGATTCCATTCTGATGGGACGGGTATCCTACTTCGGTTTGAAGGCCAGCCAGGACGACTACCTTGCCGCGGAGAAGATCATGGCGGACATGCACCTGGAAGCCTTTGCCCAGCGGAATGTGGAGGAGCTGTCCGGCGGCGAGCGGCAGAAGATCGCCATTGCCCGGGCCATGGCCCAGGAGCCGAAGCTGATGGTGTTTGACGAGCCCACGGGGAACTTAGACATTGCCAACGAGCAGCTCATTATCGACGAAGCCAAAAAGCTGGCGAAAGAAAAGAATATCGCCATTTTAAGCTCCCTGCATGACCTGAACCAGGCCATGTACTTTGGAGATAAGTTCTTTTTCCTGAAAAACGGCGTAGTAAAATACGCCGGAGGAAAAGAGATCATCCGGGAAGACGTGATCAAAGACATTTTTGACATTGATGTCAGAATTGTTGAGATAGAAAATCAAAAAGTGATCTTAGGAGGAAATCGGAAATGAGAATGAAAAAGCTGATCGCCCTTGTGCTGGCACTGACCATGGCGCTGACGCTCTGCGCCTGTGGCGCAAAGGGCACGGAAACCGCTCCCCAGACCGTCGCGGAGGTACAGACAACTGCCGCCCCCGAAACTGCCGCTCCGGAAACAACGGAGGCCGCTCCCGCGGAGATCACCATTACGGATATGATCGGTCGGGAAGTGACTGTCAACCCCGGCAGCTACGAAAGAGTGGTCTGCATTGGCGCAGGTGCTTTGAGAATGTACACCTATATCGCGGACGTGAACCTGCTGTGCGGCGTGGAGGATATTGACAACACCACTTTGGAAGACCGTCCCAAGATGTTTGACTCCGTGGCAAGGCCCTATGTGCTGGCCTATGGCGACGTCTTTTCCACCCTGCCCTCCTGCGGTGTCGGCGGCCCCCAGGCCCAGACCGCTGAGGCAGAGAAAATTCTGTCCTGCGCTCCCGACATCGTGATTTCCGAGTACGAGGATGTGGAGAAGGAGGACGCCCTGCAGGAGCAGCTGGGTGTGCCCGTCATTACCCTGAAGGCCGGTCCCAAGGGTGTGTTTGACGATTCCTTTGCCGGTTCCATGAAGCTGTTGGGCACCATCTTCTGCGAAGAAGAAAAGGCGGATACCCTGGTCTCCTTCGTGGAAAGCGAGGCGGCAGAGATCACCGCCAGAACCGCAGGTCTTGCTGAGGAAGACAAGCCCGGCGTCTATATCTGCGGTCTGGGCAACTGGGGCACCACCAACCACCTGATGACTGCCCAGAACTACGTTTCTCTCAACGTGGCAGGTGTCCGAAACATCGTCACCGGACTGTCTACCGACGGTATTCAGTCCATCGAGGAGGAAGCCTTTGTGGCCCTGGGCAACGAGATGGACATCATGATCCTGGACGCGGCGGCTGTGAAGAACATTGCACCCCTGTACCAGGAGGACCCCACCATGTTCGATACGTGCAAGGCCTGGCAGGAGGGCGAGGTCTATCTGGAGATGGCCTATAACGCCTACTACACCAACTATGAGATCGCTCTGATCAACACATGGTTCGTGGCAAAGACGGTGTATCCGGAGCTGTTCGAGGATATCGACCTGACCGCCAAGACCAATGAGGTCACCAAGGCGTTTCTGGGCCAGGAGCTGGCAGAGGAGATCGCTGCGTGTCCGTCCAGCTTTGGCGGCTACCAAAAGATCGACACCGCGACCTTCTTCGGCTAAGATTGGAAGAAAAGCAGCCTTCCCCGGAGGGCTGCTTTTTCCCATACTTGCGCTTGTTCCCGGGTTGTGATATGCTTACAAGAAAAAACGGAGGATAGAAAATGGAAAAGAAGGATGTCATTGCATTCTTTGACCGCTGCGCCCCAAGCTGGGACGCCGAAATGGTCAAAAGTGATGAAATTATCGGAAGAATCCTGGACAATGCCGAGGTGACGGAGGGCCTCCATATTCTGGACGTGGCCTGCGGCACCGGAGTGATGATCCCTTACTATCTGGAGCGAAACGCGGCCAGCGTCACCGCCATCGACATTTCTCCGGAAATGGCAAAGATCGCGGCGGAAAAGTTCGGGGGAGAGCCCAAGGTAAGGGTGATCTGCGGCGACGTGGAGGAAGCCGTCTTTGATCGGCAGTTTGATCGGATTGTGGTGTACAATGCCTTCCCCCACTTCCCCAATCCCCAGCGCTTGATCCGAACCCTGGCAGGGCTTTTGAAGGAGGGCGGCAGACTGACCATCGCTCACGGAGCCAGCCGGGAGGCCATCGACAGCCACCATTCCGGTTCCGCCAGTAAGGTTTCCAACGGCCTGATGCAGGCGGACCAACTAAAAAAGTTGTTCGATCCCTATTTCCAGGTGGAGGTTATCATCTCCAATCGGAAAATGTATCAGGTGTCCGGTGTCAAGTGGGAGACAGTGACCCACACCCACGACGGTCATACTCACAGTCATATGCATGGTCACGACCATGAGCACGAGCATGAGCACAGCCACGGCGACGCCGCACCCATGGACGAACTGCTGGCGCTGATGAAGTACATGGTAGGCCACAACGATGCCCACGCGCAGGAGCTGTCAGAACTGGCGGATCAGCTTCAGGGAGCGGGCAAAGGCCGGGCCTACCAGCAAATCATGGATGTGGTGACAGACTTTGATATGGTAAACGCCCGGCTGGATGCCATTTGGAAAGAGCTGACCGTCGATACATTGTGATACGATTGGATGTTTGTGCGCTTCAAAAGGGGGATATCCATGACAGATTGGGAAAGATGCGTGGCCTTCCACGGTCATGAATGCGGCGGTCTGACCATCGGCTACAAAGCAGCACTGTATGCGAAGGAGCTGCTGGAGCTGAATTTTTCAGATGACGAGCAGGTGGTTTGCATTACCGAGAACGATGCCTGCGGCGTAGACGCGATTCAGGTGCTGCTTGGATGCTCCGTGGGCAAAGGGAACCTGCTGTTCCATATCCGGGGAAAGCAGGCGTTTTCCTTTTACAACCGAAAAACCGGAAAGTCTGTGCGCCTGGTGCTGAAGCCCGGCCCGGAGAATCTGACCCGACAGGAATCTTTCGCGTATTATCAGAACCACGAGCCGAAAGAACTGTTCGACGTGAAACCAGCCACGATTCCGCTGCCGGAAAAAGCAAGACTGTTTGAGTCCTATTCCTGTGATTGCTGTGGAGAAACCACGGGTGCAAATTGGATTCGGTTGAGCGGAGGCAGAAAGCTGTGTCTGGATTGCTATGAAAGCTATGACCGGTTTCAAATATGATTTCCACAGAAAATGTCCCTCCGTGCGAAGCACGGAGGGACTTGCATTTTTAATTCATTTATGCCTTAGCAGTCTCTTTTTTCTTGCGGAAGAAGCCGCCTGCCATGCAGATCAGCAGCGCGACCCCGGCCACGATGGCGGAACCCAGCAGGCCGGAAACGGTGGTACCTGCCGCACTGTCGCTGCCCGCGAAGGCGTAATCCGGCAGGAACGCCGTCTTTTCCTGGATGGAACCGGCTACCTCAGCGGCGCCGCTGGAAATACCATAGTCTTCCTCGTCCAGGCCCATGTTCTCACTGTAACCGGATTCGGCGTTGCCGAACATGGACCACTCCAGACCGTCGGGATTGGAGCTGGCTACCAGGCTCAGTCCGCCTCCCACAATGGCGACTACAACAGCCAGAATCACAATGGTGGTTTTCAGCGAGCACTTGCTCTGAACAGCGGTGTCGTTGGTGTCCACATCCATCAGCAGTTCGGGACGGGCCTCATAGACAAACACCAGCACGGCGG
>JBJDYM010000316.1:0-3809 GCA_051867315.1 Faecousia sp. | reverse complement strand
CTGCATTTTGAGCACCATGGTGCTGGTGATGATGCTGGGCGCCGGCAGCCTGTATTTTGGTGCGGAGGACAGTCTCAACACCCGGTATCCCAAGGATATCAACCTTTCTGTTGACTATCTTTCCGGCGATCCAGAGGCGGGCTATACAGCAGAAAAAGCGGATATGCTGGTAAATGAGGTCAATGCAGTTATTGACAGCTTTGGCATCGAAACGCAAAATATGCAGCAGTATCTCAGCACCAATGTCACCGCCATGCTGAATAGCGGAAAGCTGATCGCAGACAGGGAGCTGGTGGATCAAGCCGATTTGAATTCCATGGACTATGTGTGCGCCGTGTATTTCGTACCTCTGGGGGACTATAACCGCTGTATGGACGAAAAGGAAACGCTGGAAGAAAACCAGGTGCTGCTCCACTGTGTCCGCCGAACCTATGATGACCCCATCATCACCATGACGGATGGAACCGTACTGGAAGTCAAAAAACAGTTGGATGATTTTATGGGCAGCGGCGATGCGGCGCTGAATATGATCCCCACGGTATTTATTGTGGTCAACGATCTGGAAAGCATAATAGATTCCTTGAATGCTGAACTGGGCAATATCAACTGCCTCTGCCGCCCGGAGCTTACTTACAGCTTTGACATCGACGCACCAGCCGAGGAGAAAATCGAATTGTCCCGCGCCATCCGCCAGCGTATCAGGGATATAGATCTTTCCGGTGCCGGCGGGTTCTATGCCGCTTCTGTGGAATGCCGGGAGTCGGAACGGGATGATTTCTACGGTACCTATGGTGGAATCTTCTTCCTGGGGATTATCCTGTCCATCGTTTTCCTGTTGGCCACGGTACTCATCATCTACTACAAACAGATTTCGGAAGGCTATGAGGATCAGGCGCGGTTTGAGATCATGCAGAAGGTGGGCATGACCACGTCGGACATCCGCAAGAGCATCAATTCCCAGATGCTGACAGTATTCTTCCTGCCCCTGCTGACCGCGGCGTTGCATCTGAGCTTTGCGTTTCCCATGGTGCAGAAGCTGCTGGCGCTGTTCAATCTGAGAAATGTTCCGCTGATGCTGATTGTTATGGCTGTGACAGTTCTGGTGTTCGGTGTGTTCTATGCCGTCATCTATAAAGTTACTTCCAACGCTTACTTCTCCATCGTCAGTGGTACTCAGAATGATTGATGTAAAATATGCGACCTCACTGCATCAGCACAAATCAAGTGTTATTGCAAAATTCAAGTCTACATTCATCTCGATCATTATGTGGCTGACACTACTGCTGATAGGAATTCTTGCGGTTCCTGCCTGTATTTTCATTTCCCTGATCGGAGCACTATGGGGATTGGCTGATAAAATAATCCGCGCAATTGGTTCGTAATGGTATCGCCGAACAGTCACATACCGTACCGCCAAACAGCATCTAACAAAAAGAAATAAACAAAAAAGCCCTCTCCCAGTGGTGAAGCAAAGCCAGCGCCGGAAGAGGGCGTATTTTATAATGACAATGGTGTACCCCAAAAAGTGGACACAGAAATTTGACCCATGGGTCAAAGCGGGGCAGTAAAAATATTTCAAAAAGTTTCATGGATTTCTAAGATTTTTTGATTCCTCGGCCATAGCAAGCCCAAAAAATGCTGCTTTGTCCGTTGCGTGATAACCTATTATGGGTCAGAATATGGGTCAAACAGAATTTGCAGAGATTTCTCAAAAATTACTCCAAACTTTTTCCAAAGCAAACTAGCCAAATATAAATAAAAACCTCTCGAAATTCGAAGATTTCAAGAGGTTTTTTGGTTGCGGAGGCAGGACTCGAACCTACGACCTCCGGGTTATGAGCCCGACGAGCTTCCAACTGCTCTACTCCGCGATATAGGGGGATTGCTGAACTCCCGGATATTGTACCATGGGTGGGGTGGTTTGTCAATAGTTTTTTTGTGAAGTCTTTTGTCGGCGGGCGTCCTGCCGTCGTTTGATTATATTCCACGGCAGCGTCCTTGGTGTGTGGCGGTCCCGCTGAAAAACGGACATAATTTTCTGCAAAATCAGCGTTAATGCTGTGGCTCCCGCTGCTTTTGGCGGCAGCTGTGGGCTTTGAATGGGGATTCTCTAATGAAAATATTTACTCCAGATCGTAATCAGCATAAAAACTGCTTTTTGACGAGGAAAACAGCACACGAAAGCCTGCTGTGGGGATTTTTAATGGGCTGTTCGGTCATATAATGGGGAAGGAGGTGAGCTGCCTGTGAATCCATGTGAACTGACCGCTTCCGTTACGGCCCTGGCCAATGCTCTGGCGTGCAGGCTGAATGAGGATGAACTGAGCCTGCTGGCAGCGGTTCTGACCCAGTTGGGGGATACTTTGGCCACCATTGCGGTGCAAAGAGGCATTTGCAGCAATCGGAAATAGAAACGGGGCGGCGAAAACCGCCCCCCAATTGCCCACTTTCCCGGGCTGAATCTGATGTTCACTTTATTTTTTGGGCCTATCGGTTTTTAGATTATCGGCATGCTTATTAATGCCGATAATCTAAATTGTTAACCCGACCTCGCTTTTCTCGGCCACAGAGGGGAGGGCAAGAACCCCACAAACACCAATTTGTCGGGATGCTGAATGGAACCGATAGGCCCATTATTTTTTCTCCACCGCCGCCCTGACCATTTCCAGCTCTTCCGGGTAGATGCAGTGGGGAATCGTATTGTTCTTCACTGCCTGGATGCAGGCTTCCAGCTCCATCCAGCGGACGGAGTCGATTTCTTCCTTTTGGAGCACGAAATCCCTTTCCTCCCGGTCCCGCCGGAGGGCAAAGACCCGGGAATACTGCCTGTCGTGGAAGGGACGGCCGTGGAATTCCCCGTCGGCGCAGATGCTCCTGTTTCCGCAGAAAATCAGCTCCTCCGGCGCGGCCTGTACGCCCAGCTCTTCCTTCAGCTCCCGGAGGGCGGAGGGAACAAAGTCCACTCCCGCCGGGATATGCCCGGCGCTGGAGATGTCATAGCAGCCGGGCCAGGAGTCCTTCTGCAGGCACCGTTTTTGCAGGAGGATCTGGATGTTTCCGTCCCGCTCCCTGACCAGCCACACATGGGAGGTTCTGTGCCGGATTCCCTCCCCATGGGCCTTATCCCGGGGGACGATTTCCCCGGTAGGCACCCCCTTTTCGTCCACCACATCCAGCATTTCCTGTTCCATTGCCGCAAGCACATCCTTTCCCGGTTTTTCCATCACAAAATTGGTCAGCATCGCGCCCCTGCGCTCCACCTGTTGTTCCCGCACGGCCGTATAGCCCCGATGCTCAAAGAAGGGCTTTGCCGTGATGGAGGCGTGGGTGACGAATTTTTCAGCAGCGGAAGCCTGTTCCAGTGCATCACAAATCGCAGTGGCAACGCCTTGACGCTGATGATCCCTGTGGACGTACAGCCGGTCCAGGTACCCGCTGCAGTCCATATCCCCAAATCCAAGCAGCATCCCGTCCTTTTCCGCCACCACGGTATGGTGTGTCAGGAAGGAATCATTCCAGGCCTCCAAATCCAAGTCCCCCGCAGCCCAGGCGTCCAGCTGCCGGGGGGGATAATCGGCGGCACATACCGAATGGACGGTATCATAAAAGAGCTTTGCCAGCCCGGCACAGTCGCCGGGACCATAGGGGCGTATTTTCATTTTCTCAGAACCTTCCTCCCAATATGATTTGACGTCCGGCGGTTTTTCTGATAGAATCAATTGAAAAAGCAAGGAGGTCAACCATGGAAAAATTCATTCCCTGTTATGAAGTGACCGTAGTCAAGAGGGAAAAACGTAGAATTACGCGTT
>JBJDYM010000315.1:0-3815 GCA_051867315.1 Faecousia sp. | reverse complement strand
GCCGTTGCAGCCGGAGATGTGGGTCTTGGGAATCACCAGAATGTGGGTGGGCGCCTGGGGCGCAATGTCCCGGAAAGCGAACACACAATCGTCCTCATACACCTTGGTGGAGGGGATATCCCCCGCGATGATTTTGCAGAAAAGGCAGTCAGCCATACTGTTTTCCTCCTTATTTCATGCCTTTACAGGCCAAATACATGCAGTCCGACCATGCTCACGGAGGTCATGATCACCGCCGCCAGGGCAACTCCGGCACAGACGGAGAAAGCGGTCTCCTTGACCCCCATGTTCAAAAAGCTGGCCCCCAGGGTGCCCGTCCAGGCGCCGGTGCCGGGGATGGGAATGCCCACGAACAGGGCCAGAGCCAGCATCAGCCCGACTTTTCCGGCCTTGCTGGACAGCTTGGCGCCGGCTTTCTCCCCCTTGTCATGGAAGAAGCGGCAGATGCCGCCGATGTACCTTTTGTCCAGTCCCCAAATCAGGAATTTCCGGGCGAAAAAATAAATCACCGGTACGGGGATCAGATTTCCCACCGCGCAGACAACAATGGCATGCACCGGTTCAATCCCCATTCCAACGGCAATGGGAATCGCGCCGCGAAGCTCCACCAGCGGCACCATGGACAGGAAAAACACAAAAAGATAGCGCAGGAACATCCAATCACCCCCAATACGCGCGAAACGAATTTTTGTAATTATAACACATATTTTGTATTTTTTCAACAAAAAAGTCGGAGCAAATTTTAACATTTCATTAAGAAAATTGCTCCGACTTCTTCAATTTTAGGCAGAAACCGCTTCCCGGACGATGACGTAGCCATCCACCAGGTTGGCCTTTTCCAGGGTGCCCTCGACGGCCATCTGGCGCTCCATCAGATCGGTGAGAATCACCAGCCCATCATGGCATTCGATGCTCATGACATTTTTCATCAGCACGGTCTCAGGGGCCATGCTGTTTTTATAGACGGTAGAAAGACACATACTGCTTATCCTTTCAGGCTGGACAGCACCACGCTCAGGCGCATGTTGCCCTTTTCAAAGTCGGAGACGGCGGCCATCACCTGCTCGTAAGCGGTGTGGTTCCCGGCCTGGTCCAGCTGGACGGCCAGGTCGGCCAGCTCCCGGGCGTGGGCGGCGTTGTGACCCACCATATACTGCATCAGGGCCATCAGCTCCTCCATGGGGGTATGCTCACAGGGGGCAGCGCAGCCGTCACAGCTGTGGGAGCACTCATGGTCGTGGTCGTGGGGAATGCCCAGGGCGTGAAGCTCCTCGTGGGTGTGGGGATGGTCGTGCTCATGGGTATGCTCGTGGGTGTGCCCGTGGGTGTGGGTGGTGCCGTCGGCGTGGGTATGCTCATGGGTGTGCTCATGGGCATGGTCGTGCTCGTGGACACCGCCGGCAATGTGGTCATGATCGAGGTGCATAAAGAAGGCTCCTTTGCTTTTTTCTTCTATTATAGCCCGATTATTGTATCCTGTCAAAGATTTTATTTTTTGAAAAAAATCCCCCTACGGGGCTTGCGCCGGAGGCATTTCCGGGGTATAATAACCCGGTATCGGACGGAGGTGACCGAAATTGGACGAATTCCACGAACACGAGCACTGCCATGAGCATGAGCACCAACAGGAGCACGACCATGCCTATCTCCATGCCCACGGGATTCCCCATTCCCACGGTCATGTCCACGAAAACCAAAAGGCCGTCCTGAACCGGCTCTCCCGGGCCATCGGGCATCTGGAAAAGGTGCGCCGGATGGTGGAAAACGGAGAGGACTGCTCCGACGTGCTGATCCAACTGGCCGCCGTCCGTTCGGCGCTGGACAACACCGGTAAGGTGATCCTGAAAGATCACATGCGCCACTGCATGGTGGACGCCGTGGCCGCCGGAGACCAGGAGGCCATCGACGACCTGTGCCAGGCCATTGACAAATTCATGAAATGATGATTCCCTGCTTCGTGTTGGAAGCAGGGAATTTTTCTTTAGGGAAGCTCTGATGAAATCGGCAAGAGCTGACGGCGAGGGATTTTGGCTCAGCCGAAAGTACCAAACCCCCGGGAATACTTTGTGTATTTCTGGGGTTTGGTACTGCGCGGATGGGGTAAAAGACCCGCCGCCCAGCCGCAGACGATTTACTGTGAAAGTCTCAAAAACAATGGCAAAATTCAAACATTTTGATGACTTTCATTCCTCGTGGTGCTAAGGTGCGCAGCATGGGTATTTATTCAGAGGTTTCTTAGAACGTAGCCACATCCGGGTCGGCGGGGGGAACGTTGCGCACCACTTCCGTCGCGGTGAGCACGGGGCCCACATCGCCCTTGTACAGGGGATGCTTTTCGGCGGAAATTTTGGCCGTCACCCGGACCCAGCCCCTGGATTCCAGGCTTTTGGCATCCGCATACCGGCAGGGAATGCCGCAGAACTGGATGTCCTCCACGCAGCAGGTCATGACGAACCGGCCGGGGGCGAACATGCCCTCCTTCTGGCGGCGGAGCATGGCCACCTGGGCCTTGAAGCAGACGGTCTTGCCGGTATACTTCTCCGGCTCCTCGGTCACGTCCCGGTACCAGAGGGCGAAATCCTCGTCCTTGATTTGGATCACGGGGGCGTTGATATCAAAGGGCAGGGGGTCCTGGACATCGTCGAACTGGGTGGTGCCGTCGGTGTAGTCATACAAGATATCAATGCGCCGGTTGGCGGCCCGGGCCAGCTTGTGGAAGGGCATGGTGTCCTGGCCCGGGGTCAGGCGGTTGAATACCACCATCTGGGCCCCCACCAGCTTGTCCATCACCAAATTGCGCATATTGGAATTGTAGGCCATGAAGGTGGTGGAATCGGCAAACATGACCTCCTGGGCGATGGCCCAATTCTGGGGGAAGCGGTTATAAAGATCCGCCACCAGCTGCATGCCGTTCAGCTCCGCCACCACCCGCTCGGCCCGGTGCTTCTTCTGCAGGGCCAGCAGCTGCTCCTGGGTGACGGTTTCCTGGTCCAGCACCTCCAGGTACACGTTCTTCTGAGGGTAGGTGGAAAGGTCATACTCCTCCTCCCCCTCCTCAAAGACCAGCACCAGGGTTCGCTCCCCGGCGTTGAACCGGGGGTCCTCCAGCGTCTCCTGGATGAATTTCGTCTTGCCGGCATCCAGGAAGCCGGTAAAGGCATAGACGGGTATCTGCTGCATCTGTTACACCCCGAAGAGTCCGGCAATGGCAGCCTCATCCAGCTTGGAGCCGATGACGCAGAGCTTGCCGGTGATGTCCGCGGAGCCGGTGCGGATGTTGGCCTCCTCGGGCACGTAGTCAAAGTGAATCCAGGTGCCGTCCTCGGCGGGCAGGATGCCCTTGGCCCGGAGGATCATGCCGTATTTTTCGGTATCCAGGGCCTTCAGAGCGGCCTCCACCGTGGCCTTGTCGAATTTCTTGGAGGTCTCCACGCCCCAGGAGGTGAACACCTCGTCGGCATGGTGGTGATGATGGTGGTGCTCATGGTCGTGGCAGCCGCAGCCCTCATCGTGGTCATGATGGTGGTGCGCATGCTCCTCATGATCGTGATCATGGCAGCAGCCGTCCTCATGGTCATGATGATGGTGCTCGTCCTCATCATGGTCATGATGATGGTGCTCGTGCTCATCCCCGTCATGGTCGTGGTGATGATGGTGCTCATGCTCCTGCTCATCATGGTCATGGTGATGATGGTGCTCATGCTCCTGCTCATCATGGTCGTGGTGATGATGGTGCTCATGCTCGTCCTCATCGTCGTCATCATGATGGTGATGGCAGCAGCAGTCGTCCTCCTCTTCCTCCAGGCGCTCCTGCT
>JBJDYM010000314.1:0-3831 GCA_051867315.1 Faecousia sp. | reverse complement strand
CCGTGGACACCTACCGCACCCAGAGCCGGGGCGGCCGGGGCGTGAATGCCCAGAATCTGAAGGAGGAGGATTATGTAAAGTCCATCAACATCGCCTCCACCCATGACCACATCCTCTTCTTCACCGACATCGGCAAGGTCCACCACCGCAAGGGCTACCAGATCCCCGAGGCCGGCCGCACCGCCCGGGGCACCGCCATGGTGAACGTGCTGCCCCTGGAGCCCGGCGAGACCGTCACCGCCATGGTGGTCACCCGGGAATTCGACGACAATGAATTTTTGGTCATGGCCACGAGAAAGGGCGTCGTCAAGCGCCTGCCCTTCGTGGCATTGAAAACCAACCGCCGCACCGGCATCCGGGCCATTACCCTGGATGAGGACGATCATCTGATCAACGTGCTGCGGACCAACGGCAACGACAACATCATCCTCGCCACCGCCCAGGGAATGGCCATCTGCTTCAATGAAAACGATGTGCGCTGCATGGGCCGGGATGCCAGCGGCGTCAAGGGCATCACGTTGAATGAGGGCGATTACGTGGTGGGCGCCCAGAAATGGGAGGAGGGCAAGACCCTGCTCACCGTCACGGAAAACGGCTACGGCAAGCGCACCGGCCTGCCCGAATACCTGCGCACCGGCCCCAATGGAGAGAAAATCCCCCAGAGCCGGGGCGGCAAGGGTCTGAAAAACTACAACATCACCCCGAAAACCGGCAATGTGGCAGGCTGCGTCATCGTGGACGAGAGCGACGACGTGATGCTCATTGAAAACGGCGGCGTGATCATCCGGGTCCCCGCCTCCTCCATCAATGTGTACAAGCGGGATGTCCAGGGTGTGATCATCATGCGCCTGCCCGAGGGCAACAAGCTGGTATCCCTGGAGCGGGTGCCCGGCGACCAGGAGGAAGCCAACGAAACGGAGCCCCAGGCATGAAAACCGTGACCCTCTACACCGACGGCGCCTGCTCCGGCAACCCCGGCCCCGGGGGCTGGGGCTGCATCCTGGAGTACGGCGGCCATGAAAAGGAGCTCTCCGGCGGGGAGGACAACACCACCAACAACCGCATGGAGCTCACCGCCGTGATCCGGGGCCTGGAGGCGCTGAAGGAGCCCTGCATCGTGGAGTTGTTCTCCGATTCCAAATACGTGATCGATGCCCTCCAAAAGGGCTGGGCCTGGGGCTGGAAAAAGCGGGGCTGGGTGAAAAGCGACAAAAAACCCGCCCTGAACCCGGACCTGTGGGAGCAGCTGCTGGCCCTGACCCAAAAGCACGAGCTCCACTGCCACTGGGTCAAGGGCCACGCCCAAACCGAAAAAAACAACCGCTGCGACCAATTGGCCGTGTCGGAGTGGAAAAAAATCAAGGGCATGGCCGATTAAGCAAACGGTTATTCATAGATGGTCTACAGTTCAAGATTAAGAAAACATGAGAGGAGTAAAAACAATGAAAAGAGCATTTACCCTGATTCTGGCCCTGGCTATGGTGGTTACCCTGGCCGCAATTTCCCCCGCGGCGCGGGCGGAGGATGACTTCGGCACCGGCATTGTAAAGAACAATGTGTATTGGAACGAGACCATGGAGATCGGCTGCGCGTTGGACGAAAACTGGTATTTCTACACCCAGGAGGAGATCCTCCAGGCCAATGGCATGACCGTGGACATGCTGGAGGGCGAGCTGGCGGAGATCGTCAAGGATGGCGGCAGCCTGACGGACATGTTCGCCGAGAACCAGGAAACCGGCGCCAACGTGAACGTGTGCTTTGAGCGGCTGAGCCTGGCCAATTCCCTGATCTTCGACGAGACGACCTACCTGGACGCCAGCGAGTCCATGCTGAAGGACGCTTTTGAACAGATTGGCATCGAGAATGTGGAAATCATCCAGCAGGATATGGAATTTATGGGCCAGGAACACCGGAGCCTGTCCATCTCCGGCAGCATCAGCACGATTCCCATCTTTGAGACCATGGTGGTGCTGAAATCCGGCAGAAACGTCACCATTGTCACCGTCTTCTCCCTGGACGAGGCAGAAATTGCCGGTGTTCTGTCCTGTTTCTTCGACAGCCTGGACTGATGTACCTGTCCATCGGAAATGATATGGCGGTGCGGGAGAGCAGCATCATCGGCATCTTTGATCTGGACAACACCTCCACCTCCCGCCGGACCCGGGAATTTCTGGACACGGCGGAAAAAGAGGGCCAGGTGGTGCCCTGCGACGATCTGCCCAAGGCCTTCCTCTTAACCGCCGAATACGGCCTGCCCCGGGTGTACCTGACCTCCCTGAACGTCCAGACCCTGGAGCGCCGGCTGGATGCAAAATAAGAAATCTGGCATGCCAAACCGTAGATGAGGCTATCAGTCTCCCGCCCGGTACCGGCCGCGATTACAAACACGGTTGGGATTCGCAGCGGCACACGTAAAAATTGATACCTGGGAGGCATCTATAGCTTCCCCTACAGGATTGGTTCAAATTTTGAACAGCGGAGGCGACTGCCTCCGCTGTTTTGTCGTGGGTGGTCATTTCAGTTAACATAACTCTGAATTCACGGGATTCTATCCACGATATTCAATGAGTTATCCACATTCTCCACAGGTTTATCCACAGATGGGGATGTGGAAACTGTGTGGAATGTCAAGGGTTTTGCCGGTCCGGGACGAAAAACTCCCCACAGGCTGTGGATTGCTGTGGGGAGTGAATGGATGGTTTACAGAACATGATTGTTCTCAAAGAAGAGCTTGGCGGAGAATACCCGGTGAGCATCCTCCCCGGTGCCGGTGGAAGCATCCACCTGGAGGGTGCAGCCGTCGCTCAGGTCCCAGTTCAGCCGCAGCTCCTGCTGCTCTTTTGCTTCGGCCAGGTAGCAGACGGTGAAATCGGTGACGCTGTGGCTCTGGTGGAACTGGCTGGGGAGCAGGTCCGCGATCCAGTCCATGCAGCGGGTGTTGTTCATGTGGCCGTTCCGGTCCAGATCGGTGAAGGCCACGGTGCGCGTTTTTTGGGTGCCCAGGGGCCGGGGGATCAGGCCGCCGGGGGCGGGGAGCTCGTTGCCCCGGATGGTTCCGGCCACGATGATGCCGCTTTTGCCGGGGACGATCATCTTCCGGGTGTCCAGATCCATCAGCACCCACAGTGTGATGCAGCGCAGCACCTCATTGCCCTGGCTGTCGTAGGCAACCACGCTCCGGGGAAATGTCGCCCGGGTGGTGGGCAGGGGCCAGGTCTCCACCCGGAGCTTCTCTCCCAGCACCGGGATTCTGGTCACCTGTACCCGGTGCCGGGTGACGGCCCAGAACAGGTTCCGCCGGGCCAGGGTGTCGTAATCCAGTGACATCAGCGCGCTGTGCCGCCCGCCCATCTCCTGGGCCAGATACAGAATCTGGGAGGGCTTCATCCGCCCATACCGGTCCACACAGGCATCGTCAATGGTGAAATTCTGAACATAAATGGGTTCCATGATAAGACTTCCTTCTTCGTAATTACTTTGCACTGCCACAAGGGGAGGCTGCAGATGCCCGCCTGGTCAAAAAACGGAGCGTTCGGCCCAATGGTATCATGCTGGACACTGGTACGGATTCGCCCAACCTGGTCCCATATTCGTGGGTTTGTACCGTGCGGGAGGCTGATAGCCTCCACTACAGTGGCGTGTGCTGTAAAGCATGACCGTCCCCTGCGGGAATTTATTGCACGGTGGCCCCGGCGGAGCCGGCTTCCTCCAGCACGATATCCGCCTGCATGGTGTAGCCGCCCCGGTAGATGACGATGGTCACGGTGTCACCGGCGGAGTAGTGGTACAGCAGGGTATCCAGATCGGTCTGGGAGTAGACCTTGGTGCCGT
>JBJDYM010000313.1:0-13213 GCA_051867315.1 Faecousia sp. | reverse complement strand
ATGGCCACGCCGAAAATCATCATGATAATGGCCAGCACCGAGGCCTCGCCGGTGTACTTGGAGTTCATGGACACATATTTGGTGGACAGGGTGGTCAGGCCCAGATAATGGGGTACCGGATAGGAGCCCATGGCGCTGCCGAACACCAGCAGGATGGTGGAGAGGATGGCAGGCTTGACCATGGGCAGAGTGATCCGGGTCATGGTCCTCCACTTGGGGGTGTCCAGGATGGTGGCGGCTTCCTCCAGGTTGGCGTCCATGTTCCGGAAAATGCCGCCGATGAGGATGTAGGCGAAGGGGGCGTAGTGCAGTCCCAGCACCATCAGGCTGGGAAACAGCCCCTGGCACCACCATTTGGGCATTTCGATTCCGAAGAGGGTGGCCAGCAGCCCGTTGGAGGTGCGGGTGACGGCGTTGGAGTTGAAAAGGTTCTGCCACACCACGGCCAGAGTCCATTGCGGCATGATGTAGGGGAAGATGAAAATGGAGCTCAGGTACTTCCGCCAGGCCAGGTTGGTGCGGGTGATGAGGAAGGCGAACACGCCGCCGAAGAGAATGGAAACCACACAGGTGCCCACCGCCAGGTACACGGTGTTCAGCAGGGGGGTCCACAGGTTTTTCTTTGCCATTTTGCTGGTAAAGAGGTCGATGTAGTTGACCAGGGTGTAGCCGCTGGTCTTGCCCGTCAGGTGGGCGTCGATGGTGCCGGGGTGGATGCTGAGGGTATCCTCAATGATGGCCACAATGGGGGCGATGGTGGTAATCGTGACCACAATGCCCAGCACCAGAAGGATCACGTTATAGGGCTTTGAAAGATAAGTGCCCAGCTTGTTCAGCCAGATCCGCATGGGGCTGGCCGCAAGCGTGTTGTTGTTTTTCATGGCGCGCTCCTTGCTTAAAAAACGGCGCCTCTGGACCGTTGTTTACCAAATCCAGAGGCGCCTGATTGATTCGTCAGTTAGCCGATGTTAGGGGGAGAATTAGCCTGCGCTGTACTTATCCAGCATCTCAATCCAGCTGCCCACGGTGAAGGCAACGGATGCGCAGTACTCGGGGTCTTCCAGAACCAGCTTGCCGTCGGTGGTCCACCAGTCGTAGCCGGCGTCGTTCTTGGCGGCGAAGGCAACGGTGGTGCCGTCCTCAGCCATGCCGCCCACCATGTGGTGGAACGTTGCCTCGTTGTCAGCGGCGACGACAGGGTTGGAGGAGTAGCCGCCCATGTCCTTGCCCCAGGCGGAGAAGCCGTCCACGGTGCAGGTCATGTAGGCGATGAAGGCGCAGGCGGTCCAGGGCAGGGGGGAGTTGTCGGTGACGAACAGGTAATGGCAGTAGCCGTAGCCGCCGATACCCTCGTAGCCGTCCTGGTAGGCGGCGACCTTGACGTTGTTCACGGAGACGGAGTCGGACTCTTCCACGCTGCGCAGCTTGGAGTAAACCAGCAGGCCGAACTGGTCAGTGGCGGAGTCGGTGACCAGGGTGTTGCAGATGGGGCCGTCGTCGGTCTGTGCGGAATAGCTCTCCACCCACAGCTTGATCCAGGCCAGTGCGTAAGCGCCATCCTCGCCCAGGCCCAGGTCCTCGGCATCAACCTGCAGCTCCTCAATCACGGGAGCGAAGTAGGCCTGCTCGTCGGCGGGCAGGGCATCAAAAGCCTCCCGCAGCCAGGCGGCGTAGGTATCCTCGGTCAGCATGTACAGGAAGTTCTTGCCGACGATCTCGGAGTCGATGTCCATGAACAGGCCATGCTCGCCCTCGGCCACGAAGTCCCAGCAGTTGTCGTAGGTCTTGTCGCCGGTGCAGTTGTACTCAAAGACCTTGTTCAGGGTCTGCAGGGGCAGGAAGCCCTCGTAGTCAGCGGCTGCACAGCCGTTGGCCTCGGCCCAGTCCTTGGGAATGAAGGTATCCAGGATACCGGTATCAACCATCTTGGACTGAATCTGGTTGCCGTCCTGAATCAGGGTCATGGCGAAGGTGCCGGTGCCCTTCAGGGAGTCGGCGGCGAGCTGATCAAAGATCTTGTTGTTCTTGGGCTGCTGCCACTCGAACTCCATGTTGTAGCTGGGGTCGATGGTCTGCAGGTAGGCGATGAACAGGGGCAGGGCGCTCTTGCCGCGGCTGGAGTTGCCCACGCCGTAGAACATCTTGCCGTTGGATTCCTCAATGGCCTTCTTGGCCAGCTCCTCCAGCGTCATGTTCTGGGCTTCGGCGATGATGGCCTTCACGTCGGTCTCGGCGGATGCCCTTGTGGCGCCGCACACAGCCATGGCCATGACCATGCAGGCGACCAGAACCATAGAAATGATTTTCTTCATATCGGATTCCTCCTGAATAAAAATTTCGGTGTGCAGGGGGCGTTCCCCTGCTTACACCTTTATTATAGCAGCAATATCCACAAAACCAAGCGGACAAAGCTGATATTTTTTGTTTGAATCGGCTTTTTTTACAAAAGCGGATGCAATTGCAATCGAAAAATGATATAATTTGGAGGCTGAATTGGAAACGTTCCCCTGTGGTGGCTGATTGATCCTGCCGCTTTTGTTCGTTACCTGAGTGCCCGATTTTTGCCCAGCCACTGTAGCGGAAAAATCAACATTGATGGAGCAAGTATGAAAAAGATACATTTTATTTCCTTATTTCTTGTCCTCCTGCTGCTCTCCGGCTGTGCCGGGGAGGCGGCGGTGTCGGGGACGCTGCCCCGGCCGGGCAGCCGGCTGGTGGTTTACACCTCCCACAAGGAGGAGGTGTATCAGCCCATCATCCGGGAATTTGAGGAACGGACGGGCATCTGGGTGGAGCTGGTCACCGGGGGGAGCAATGAGCTTTTGCAGCAGCTGGATGCCGAGAGGGCCGCTCCCAGGGCGGATGTGATGTTCGGCGGCGGCGTGGAGAGCCTGGAAAGCTACCGCTATCTGTTCCGCACCGTCCGGTGCGGGGAATATGAAGCAATCACCGAATCCCTCCGCCAGCCGGAGGCCAGCTGGACGCCCTTCTCCGCCCTGCCCCTTGTGCTGATCTACAACACCAAGCTGGTGGACCCCAGCCATCTCACCGGCTGGCAGGATCTGACCCGGGAAGAATTCCGGGGGAAGGTCGCCTTTGCCGATCCCACCAAATCCGCCTCCTCCTTCACCGCCGTGGTCACCATGCTCCGCACCTGCGGAGAGGAATCCCTGGCAGCCTTCGCCCGGAACCTGGACGGCTGCCAGCTCAGCTCCTCCGGAGAGGTGCTGACCGCGGTGGCCGACGGCTCCTGCCTGGTGGGGGTGACGCTGGAGGAAACCGCGCTGCAGCGGATTGCCGCCGGGGACAATCTGGCCCTGGTCTATCCCGCCGAGGGCACCAGCTGCATTCCTGACGGCACCGCCGTGATCGCAGGAGCGCCCCATCCGGACAACGCGGAGCGCTTTCTGGACTTCACCCTCAGCCGGGAGGTGCAGCAGCTGCTGGGCGAACGGTTTTTCCGCCGCAGCGTCCGCAGCGACGTTACCGTTCCGGCCTCCCTGCCCGCCATGGAGCAGCTGACGCTGGTGGACTACGATGTTCGCTGGGCCTCGGAGCACCGGGAAGCCATCCTAACCCAATGGACCGACGCGCTGGGAGGAACATGATATGGGCCTTTTGAAAAAATCCTTCCGCAACCGGCTCTTTGCCGCCATGCTGCTGTGCTCGCTGATCCCGCTGCTGATCTGCACCGTGCTGATGGTGCAGATTACCCGCCTGCGGCTGGACAGCAAAACCCGGGAGGACGGAGCCGAGCAGTCCGCCGCCCTGCTGGGAGGCATGGACTTCATCAGCAACGCCCTCACTGCCTCCGCCGCCCGGCTGCAGGACACGGAGACCGTCATCCACGGCCTGGGGGCCGGAATCGGCAGCCGCTTGCAGATGAACAGCCTCCTGTTTGACGCCACGGACACCTTCCGGAATCTGGCAGTGTTCGATTTGTACGACAGCACCGGCCTCTGCCGCTATTCCACCCGGGGCACCGTATCCGCAGACCTGCGCACGGATTGGGGCCTGCTCTACGGGGCGGCCCAGACGCCGGGCCAGCCGGTGTATTATGCCACTGAGGACCCCACGGACACCGGCTCCCCCCTGCTCATGGGCGCGGTGCAGCTCCGGGCCGAGGACGGGTGCGAGGGCTTCCTGGTGATGCGGCTGTACACGGCCGGATTTCACGGCCTGCTGGACGGCAAATACGCCCAGAGCGATATTCTGATTCTCAGCCGGTTTTTCCGGCCCATCTACAGCTCCCAGTCCTACCTGACCCAGACCCTGGCCCCGGAGCTGCGGCAGCAGCTTTTGGAGGGGAAAACCCCGGATGACGCGGAGTATGTGTACACCGTCTCCTGCCACGAGCCCACGGGGCTGTATCTGGTGCTGCGCCAGCCCAGATTGTTCACCGCCCGGACGTTGGAGCTATTGTATACCGCCAGTCTTATCTGTATGCTGGTGTGCGTGCTGATATCCGTGCTGGTCAGCCTGCCCATCAGCCGCCAGATCACCTCCCCCCTGCGCCGGCTGATGGGGGCCTTCGACAAGCTGCAGCAGGCGGATCTGGAGACCCAGCTTCCCGTGGACCGCAGCGATGAATTCGGCCGCCTGGCCGCCCGGTTCAACCAGATGGTGCTGGCCCTGAAATCCAACCGGGAGGAGCTGATTTCCAATCAGCAGGAGCTGAACGAGGCCCAGATCCGGATGCTCCAGGCCCAATTGAACCCCCATTTTCTCTGCAATACCCTGGACACCATGAAGTGGATCAGCAAGATCAACAAGGTGCCCCAGGTGGCGCTGATGTCCACCAATCTGGCAGACATTCTGCGCTTCTGCATCAGCGCCGAGGAGTTTGTGCCGCTGTACCGGGAGCTGGAAATTCTGGAGCGCTACATCGAAATCCAGAAGATCCGGCTCAGTGACGATTTCGCCTTCCGGCAGGAGATCCCGGAGGAGCTTTATGATTGCCTGGTGCCCAAGATGATCCTGCAGCCCATTGTGGAAAACGCCATTCTCCACGGGCTGGGCGGGGTGACGGGCAGCGTCATCCTGGTCAGCGCGGCGGAAACCCGGGACCATCTGCTGCGCATCACCGTCACGGACAACGGCAGGGGCTTCCCCCCGGAAATGCTGGGCCGCCCCTACCGCCGGGACAAAGAACTTGCAAAAGGACATTTGGGATTATATAATGTAGACATGATTTTACGGAGGAATTTCGGCGAGGATTACGGCTTGTTCCTGGAGCCGGGGGACGGGGGCGTGGGGGCCCGGGTCACCGCTTCCTTGCCCATCCGGTATGAGGAGGAGACGTAAGTGCTGAAGGTGCTGATTGTGGAAGATGAAGAGATGATCCGCAAGGGCATTGTGCTGACGGTGGATTGGGCCGCCCTGGACTGCGTGGTGGTGGGCGAGGCCGCCAATGGCGTTGAAGGCCTGGAGGCCGCCCGGCGCCTGGAGCCCACTCTGATCATCACGGACCTGAAAATGCCCCAGATGGACGGCATTGAAATGCTCCGCGCCCTCCGGGCTGAGGGCTGCAATGCCTATGTCATCATCCTCACCGCCTACGACAATTTCAGCTATGCCCAAAGCGCCCTGCGCTTGGGCGCGGTGGACTATCTGCTCAAGCCCTTCCACGACGGGGACCTGGAAAACGCCATCACCCAGCTGTGCCGGCGGATGGAAAACGAGTCCACGGATGTGGTGACCATCGGCACCCCCCGCAAGGGCGACAAGAGCAAATACGTGCTGGAGGCCATGGCCTACATCAGCAAACACTACAACGAGCCGGACATCAGCGTGGGCACCGTGGCCCAGAGCCTGAACATCAGCGAAGGATACTTAAGCCATACCTTTAAAAAGGAGACGGACTATACCCTGCTGAATTATCTCACCCGCTACCGCATCCACAAGGCCATGGAGCTGTTAAAGGACTGCCGGGTGAAGGTCTACGAGGTGGCCGAGCAGGTGGGCTACCGGGACATCGCCTATTTCTCCGCCACCTTTAAAAAATACACCGGAATTTCCCCCTCGGAATATCAGCTCACCTGCCGGTAAGGAGGCTGCCATGATCAAGCTTATCGCCAGCGATATTGACGGGACCCTGCTGCAAAATGGGGAAACCGCCGTCAGTGAACGCTTTTTCCGCCAGGCCCGGCGTCTCATGGCCCAGGGGGTTGCCCTCTGCGCCGCCAGCGGGCGGCAGTACAGCAGCCTGCGGCGCCTTTTCGCCCCGGTGGCGGAGGGGATGTATTTCCTCTGCGAAAACGGCGCGGTGGTCTACGGCCCGGGATCGCCGGGAAAGCTCCTGTCCAAAACCGTCATCAATCGGGACATTTCCCTGGAGCTCTGCCATGACATTCTGGCAATTTTGGACTGTGAGCTGCTGATCTCCGGCGCCAACATGAGCTATCTGTGTCCCAAAACGGCGGATTACATCGACCATATCCGCTATTTCGTGGGCAATAACACGACCATTCTCCAATCCCCGGAGGAAATGCCGGAGGATTTCGTAAAAATCTCCGCCTATTACCGCCCCGGGGCTGCGCTGATCGAGCCGGTGCTGGCCTCCAAATGGCAGGATCGGTTCCAGACAGCCATTGCCGGAGCGTGCTGGCTGGATTTCACCCTGGCGGATAAGGCCACGGGCATCCGTGCCCTGTGCGCGGCACTGGGCATTTCTCCGGAGGAGGCCATGGCCTTTGGGGACAATTACAATGACGTTCCCATGCTGGATGCCGTTGGCCGCCCCTACCTGATGTCCTCCGCCGCGCAGCCTCTGCGGCAGCGCTATCCCACCCAATGCGCCCGGCCGGAGGATGTGCTGGAAACGTTATAGACGCAAACAAGCCCCCTGGATTCACTCAGAATTCCAGGGGGTGGTTTATAAAACGGTAAATTGTTGCTTGGATAAATGGTATTGGGTGCCGATGACCGCCCAGCCTCCCCTTACAGTCGGTGCGGTTATGATCGGACATGGTTCCATTCAACCAACCGTTGGTGCTGTATTGTGGGATCAAAAGCTTACCCGCTTTTCCGGGTGAAAAGCTTCCAGGGCAGCAGGATATCGCTTACAGGCTTTCCGTCGAGCTGTGCCTGGATGGTCTGGACGGCGGCGGCGCCGGGGCAGTCGGTGTCCAGGCCCAGGGTGGTGAGGGAGGCGTCCCGGGTCAGGGCCAGGTAGCTGTTGTCGAAGCTCACCACGCTCATGGGGGCGTGGACGGCGCGCAGATCGCGCTGGAGCCGGAAGGCAAGCTCATCGTTGAAGCACACCACGGCGGAGCAGTCCCGGCGGTAGCTGCTTTGAAACCGGCGCAGCAGTCCCACGTCCCCCTCCAGCAGCCGCAGGCGCTCCTGCTCGGAATACCACAGGCAGTTTTCCGGCGCAAAGCGCAGCCCCGTTTCCTCCGCCCCCCGGAGCAGGCCCCGGAACCGCTCCGGGCCCCGGGAATCGTCGCTTTTCAAAATGGCCGCCACCCGCCGGTGCCCGGTGGCGGAAAGATGGGCCATGAGAAGGCCGGTGCCCATGGCGTCATCCGTCAGAACCGCCGGGGCCTCCACGCTGTACCGGCCGTTCAGATAGACCAGGGGAATGCCGGCGGCCCGGATTTTCAGCAGCAGCTCCTCCTGGAAGCAGCCCAGCAGATTGGTGATGGGCTCCAGGATGATGCCGGCAGGCCGCTGGTGCAGCAGCCGTGCCAGGTGCTCTCCCTCCCTGGTCCAGCTTCCCCCGGTTTCCAGGCAGGAGACGGTGAAGCCCGCCTCTGACGCGGCCTTGCGGATCTGACGCAGCATGGCCGGGGCCAGGTATTCCTCCTTGTCCGCCAGTACCACCGCGATTTGGCGGCTGGGTTTGGCGGCGGCCTGGGTGGGATAGGAGCCGCTGCCCTGGCGGCGGACAATCAGCCCCTTTTCCTGCAAAACCTTCAGGGCGGAGCGGACGGTCTGACGGCTGCACCCATACTGCTGGCACAGGACGGCCTCGGTGGGGAGCTTCTGGCCCTCTCCAAGCCCACGGCGGAGCTGGTGCTCCAGCTCCCGGGCGATGATGAGATATTTTGCCGCCGTAAAAATCCCTCCTTTTAAATTGGTGGCGTGGCAGGCGTTTGTTGAAATATTTCAAATTTTGCGCCTTTCAATTCCTGTTTCTTGTGAAGGTTTCCCAAAAAGAATATGAAAATTTTCCATCTTCAAATTCTGAAACATAAAAAATCAAACTTTTTTTCAACGCTCACAGCAGATTGATTCGGGCGAAAAAACGCGGAAGAATATCCAAATCGGAATTTTTCAGTATTGATATCATAATTTATCCCACATATTTCTGTCAATTGGCAGGGTGGAAGAAAATTTGTATTTCTTTTTGTTTGATTTTTTGAAATTGGTATTTATTCAGAATCACAGTTTTGCGTTTTGGACCCCACAATTCGTTGACGAACGTTTTATTTTGTGCTTTTATATTGACAGAAGCCCACACGCCGTGGGCAAATCAATATTTCAAGGAAAGAGGTATTCCCCATGAAGAAACTGCTCGCTTGCATGCTGGCGCTGCTGATTGCTGTCGCCCTGTGTGCCCCCGCCATGGCTGAAGACAATGTCGTTATCGGCTTTGCTCAGGTTGGCCATGAGTCCGACTGGCGTGCTGCCAACACCAATGACTACCAGACCACCTTTACCGCCGAGAACGGCTATGACCTGATCTTTGTCGATGCCGACAATGACCACGCCGCTCAGATGGAGGCTGTCCGCAGCTTCATCCAGCAGGATGTGGACTACATCGTGATCTGCCCCGTGCAGGAAGCCGGCTGGGAAGTCGTTCTGCAGGAAGCTCAGGATGCCGGTATCCCCGTGATCATCGCTGACCGTACCGTTTCCGCTGACCCCGAGCTGTACACCACTTTCCTGGGCACCGACACCGCTCTGGAAGGCGAGACCGCAGGCAAGTGGCTGGCTGAGTACCTGGACGGCGCCGACGCCAACATCCTGGTGATCGAAGGCTCCGTGGGCGCTTCCGCTACCCTGGGCCGTACCACCGGCTTCAACGCCATTGCTGAGGAGCATCCCGAGTGGAAGATTCTGGACAGCCAGAGCGGTGACTTCACCCAGGCCGGCGGCCAGGAAGTGATGGAGTCCTACCTGAAGTCCTATGCTGGTCAGTTCAATGTTGTTGTCTGCCAGAACGATAACGAAGCCTACGGCGCCATGGATGCCATGGACGCTGCCGGCGTTACCTACGGTGTTGGCGGCGACGTCATCATCATCTCCTTCGACGCGACCAAGGAAGGCCTGACCCGTACCCTGGCCGGCAAGATCAACTGCGACGTGGAGTGCAACCCCCTGCAGGCCGCTGGCGTTCTGGACATCATCTCCAAGATCGAGGCCGGCGAGGAGATCCCCGCTGTGACCATCGTTCCCGATGAAGCCTTCGTGGCTCCCGGCATCACCTCCGAGCTGGCTCAGACCATGACTCAGGAGCTCCTGGATGGCCGTGCCTACTAAGATTTGGATGTAAATCACTGAAAGGGGAAGGGGCCATCCGGCCTCTTCTCCTTCTGGCATCTGTAGCCTCCCCTACAGTTGGCGCGGTTGTGATCGGACAAGGCTCCATTCAATGGGCCGTTGGAAAAATTTTCCCCCTGCGCGCAAGGGAATTGGCGCAATCATCTTTGCAACAGCTTTATACAAATCAGAAAGGACGTGGAAAGTGGATGGAGAATCAGGTTGTTCTGACGATGCGAGGCATCACGATGACCTTCCCCGGCGTCAAAGCGCTGGACCACGTGGATTTCACACTGCGAAAAGGAGAAATCCACGCGTTGATGGGCGAAAACGGCGCGGGGAAATCCACGTTGATCAAATGCCTGACCGGCGTCAACAATTTTGAGGCCGGCGAAATTCATATCGACGGCATCGAGGAGGCCGTCAAAAACCGCAACACCCTGGAGGCCCAGAAGCGGGGCATTTCCACCGTGTACCAGGAGGTCAACCTCTGCCCCAATTTGAGCGTGGCGGAGAACCTCTTCATCGGCCGGGAGCCGATGACCAAGCTGCACACCGTCAACCGGAAGGAAATGGTGAAGCGGGCGCAGAAGCTGATGAAGGAAATGAATCTTCCGGTGGATGTCACCCGGAATTTGGATGAATATTCTCTGGCACTGCAGCAGATGATTGCCATCGCCCGGGCGGTGGACATGGACTGCAAGGTGCTGATTTTGGACGAGCCCACCTCCTCCCTGGACGATACCGAGGTGGAGAAGCTCTTTAACCTGATGCGCCAGCTCCGGGACCGGGGCGTGGGCATCATCTTCGTCACCCACTTTTTGGAGCAGGTCTATGCCGTCTGTGACCGGATTACCGTGCTGCGCAACGGCCAGCTGGTGGGCGAGTATCCCATCGCCGAGCTGCCCCGGGTGAAGCTGATTGCCGCCATGATGGGCAAGGACTTTGACGACCTGGCCTCCATCAAGCCCGAGGGCGGCCTGCACAGCAGCAGTGAGGTCCTGATCGATGCCCAGGGCCTGAGCCACGCGGGCAAGATCAAGCCCTTTGATTTGAAGCTCTCCCGGGGCGAGGTCATCGGCCTCACCGGCCTGCTGGGCTCCGGCCGCAGTGAGCTGGCCCGGGCCATCTACGGCGCGGACAAGGCCCAGACCGGCACTCTGCAGGTCAAGGGAAAGCAGGTACATATCAAGCATCCCATCGATGCCATGAATCTGGGCATGGGCATGCTGCCCGACGACCGGAAAGCGGAAGGCATCATCGGCGATCTGAGCGTCCGGGAAAACATCATCCTGGCCATGCAGGCCCGCCGGGGCATCACCAAGCTGATCCCCATGAAGGAGCAGGAGCAGATTGCCGATCATTTCATTGAATTGCTGCAGATCAAAACCGCCAGCCGGGAGACTCCCGTGAAGCAGCTCTCCGGCGGCAACCAGCAGAAGGTGATCATCGCCCGCTGGCTGGCCACCGATCCGGATTTCCTGATCCTGGACGAGCCCACCCGGGGCATCGACGTGGGCACCAAGACCGAAATTCAGAAGCTGGTGATCAAGCTGGCCCAGGAGGGCAAGGGCGTGCTGTTCATCTCCTCGGAAATTGAGGAAATGCTGCGTACCTGCAACCGTCTGGCCGTCCTGCGGGACGGGGCCAAGGTGGGCGAGCTCAGCGGCGAGATGACACAGGAGCTGGTCATGAAGACCATCGCGGAGGGATAAACAGATGACGACACTGAAAAAGATCACCCAGAAGCAGCTGTTTCTGCCGCTGTTTTCCATGGTGCTGGTCATGCTGATCAACATTGTTTACGATGTGGCCCATGGAAACCCGTTCTATAATTTCTTCACCATTTCCATCAACAACCAGGGCATCCTCTATGGCCGGGTGATCGATATCCTCAACCGGGGCAGCGAGGCGGCCATCCTGGCCATCGGCATGACTCTGGTGGTCTCCGCCTCCGCCGGTACCGATATCTCCGTGGGCTCCGTCATGAGTCTGGCCGGCGGCGTGTGCTGCGTGCTGCTGGCGGGCTTCGGCAATGTGAATGTCAACAGCTACGCCGTTCCCCTTTGGGTGGGCGTGCTGGCTGGCATCCTCACCGCCGGATTGTGCGGCGCGTTCAATGGCTTCCTGGTTGCCTTCCTGAAGATCCAGCCCATGGTGGCCACGCTGATCCTCTTCTCCGCCGGACGGGCCATCGGCCTGCTGCTTTGCAACAGCGCCATTGTCTACGTCAACGTGGAGAGCTTCAAGATGTTCGGCGGCTACACCTGGATTTTCCCCACCCCCGTGCTGATTACCGTCGGCTGCGTGCTGGTCAGCGCGCTGGTTCTGAAATTCACCGCCCTGGGCACCTACGTCCAGGCCGTGGGCATCAACAAGGATGCGGCCCGGATCTCCGGCTATAAGTCCGCTGCCATCATCTTCCTGTGCTATGTGGTCTGCGGCCTGTTCGCCGGCATCGCGGGCATCACCGCCACCAGCCGCATCTACTCCGCCGATACCAACAACATCGGATTGAACCTGGAAATGGACGCCATTCTGGCGGTGGCCCTGGGCGGCAACAGCCTGGGCGGCGGCAAATTCCGGCTGTCCGGCTCCATCATCGGCGCCTATACCATCCAGGCCATCACCACCACGCTGTATGCCCTGGGTGTCTCCTCCGCCCAGGCCCCGGTGTTCAAGGCCGTCATCGTGATTGCCATTGTCACCATCCAGTCCCCGGTGGTGAAGGCTTACATGAAAAAGCGCAAGGCTGCCAGGCAGCTGGAATCCGGCAAGGAGGTGCATGCGTCATGAAAAAGAAGAGAATGAACAGCAATTCCATCCTTCTGATGCTGACCATCGCGCTGTTTGTGGTGATGTATGCCGCCGGCTGCATTGCCTACGCGGACAAGGGCTTTACCAAGCTCCAGGTGTTCCTGGACATTCTGAAAAACAACGCAGGCCTGATCTGCGTGGTGTGCGGCATGACCGCCGTGATGATCACCGGCGGCATCGATATTTCCGTCGGCGCCCTGATTGCCATGGAGTGTATGTTCCTGGCGGTGGGCGTGGAGCAGTGGGGCCTGAGCGCTTGGGTGCTGCTGCCGCTGATGCTGCTGATCGGCCTGGTATTCGGCATGGTGCAGGGCTATTTCATCGGGTATCTGGAGATCCAGCCCTTTATCGTCACCATGGCCGGTATGTTCTTCGCCCGGGGCATGACGGCGGTGATTTCCACCCAGCAGGTGTCCATCACCAAGAGCGAACTGATGACCAAGCTGTCCACCATGAAGTTCAATATGCCCTTTGAAATTGGCGCGTACACGAATAAAAAGGGCAAGCTGATGGTGCCCAACGTCTCTGTCTACGTGATTATTGCTTTGCTGGTGCTGATTGCCACCTTCCTGATCCTGCGCTATACCAAGTTCGGCCGCAGCCTCTACGCCGTGGGCGGCAACCAGCAGAGTGCGGCGCTCATGGGTCTGGATGTGAAGAAGACCCGGTTCAAGGCCCACGTCATGTGCTCCCTGCTGACCTCCATTGGCGCCATCTGCTACGTGCTCAACACCATGTGCGGCACCACCCGTCAGGCGCTCGGACTGGAGATGGACGCCATCTCCTCCGCCGTCATTGGCGGCACCCTGCTCACCGGCGGCGTGGGCAACGTGATCGGCTCCTTCTTCGGCGTGCTGATCAACGGCACCATTTCCAGCCTGGTCAAGACCAACGGCAAGCTCAGCTCCGC
>JBJDYM010000312.1:0-3865 GCA_051867315.1 Faecousia sp. | reverse complement strand
TATGGTTGACGTTGTAAACGATGGTGGGCAGGTCATTGCCGGCAGGAGCGGAGATAACGACCTTCTTGGCGCCGGCGTCGATGTGG
Organism: Faecousia sp.; assembly: GCA_051867315.1. GTDB lineage: Bacteria > Bacillota > Clostridia > Oscillospirales > Oscillospiraceae > Faecousia. The sequence continues at coordinate 3,779 of JBJDYM010000312.1, read as the reverse complement.
GCCTGAGCCTTGGCCTTGGAGGTGTAGAAGCCGGTGCACTCCAGCACAACGTCCACACCGATCTCGCCCCAGGGCAGCTCGGCAGCGTTGGCCTTGGCGTAAATGGTGATCTTCTTGCCGTCCACAACGATATGGTCCTCGCCGGCCTCAACGACATGGCCCTGAGCAGCGTAGTTGCCCTGGGTGGAATCGTACTTCAGCAGGTGAGCCAGCATCTTGGGGGAGGTCAGGTCGTTGATAGCGACGACTTCAAAGCCCTCAGCGCCGAACATCTGACGGAAAGCCAGACGGCCGATACGGCCAAAACCATTGATTGCAACTTTAACAGACATTGGAATTTCCTCCATTTCAAAATTACTGTTTTCACAGTGTTTTACGAGTAAATGGTACTGCTTTCGATATTCTCGCACAGATTCATTATACTATAAGCTTCCACGCTTGTAAAGTGTGAATTGTGTCAAAAACAATCCATTTTATCGGATTCCTTTTCGTTCATCTCGTTGGATGCCGCTTCCGGTCCAAAAAACGGGTTCCGGCGTCTGCGGAAAAAGCTTCAGCCGCCTCCTGCGGGGGGCGGCTGAATGGGGTTATTCTCCGATGCCGGTGATGGCGGAGCCGGTTTGGGTGATGGCAATATAGGTGTTGCCCCGGCCCAGCACCAGCGGCTCCCCGTCGGCGGTTCGGAACCACAGGGGGCTTTCCTGACTGTCGGAGCCCCAGGTGATGGGCACGGCCTTGCCGCCGCAGGCGAACCAGCCCTCGCCGCCGGCCAGCAGGTCGGGCCGCTGGAAGGGACCGTCATAGGGAATGGTGCCGGTGAGGATCAGCACGTTGCGGAAGGCCTCCTTCTCGCCGGAGCGCTCGTCCACCATCTCCTGGTCGTACTGGTTGTAGACATACTTGTCCAGGCTGGGGTCGTACACCATCCGGGTGTCCTTCTTGTACTGGTTGACGGTGATGGTGATGTTGATATCCGTGGCCTCCACGCCGCCGGCGGGCATTCCGTCGTCGGCAAACAGCAGCTGGTAGTCCACGTCGGGGTTGACCTCCATCCGGATGCCGTTCTGCAGGCTGTATTCAATCAGGCCGTCGCCGATGGCAAAGAGGGTATGCTCCCAGCCGTAGCCGGCTTTGGACCGTTCCGAGTCCCGGAAGGAGGTCAGATCCATAATGCCCCAGGCGTCGATGTTGAAATTGTCCAGGCCCTGGTTTTCGCAGTCCTGGATCACCCGGTAGTCGGCGCCTGCGTGGACCATCACCGCGTCGTAGTGCCTGCACAGGTCGTTAAACACCATCCGGTTGCTTCGGACGGGGCCGATGGCCTCCATTCCGCTGGGATCGGTGAACAATGCCAGGCCCCGGATGATGGAGCCGTTGACAAAGGTTTCAAAATACAAATCCGCGTTTCCCACATTGGAGTGGGGCACCGCATCCCGGATGTTGTTGATGGAGACCGCGAAAATCCGCTTATTGAAGGGCTCGTCCAGGATCTCGCCGTTCAGAGGGTTCAGGTAGACCGGGGCAGGCTCCGTGGGCGGTTCGGTGGTGGCCTCCGTGGTGGGGACCGTGGTGGGCTGGGTGGTTGGCGCCGTGGTGGCGGCAGCCTGCGCGGCCAGCCGGGCGTTCTGGGACTCCACTGTGGTCTTGGCGGGGATCAGTTCGCTGCATCCGCAAAGCGCCAGACACAGGACCAGCAGCAGCGCAAGGGATTTTTTCATGGATGTCACATCTCCCGTTTTTCATTTTCATATATCATGCCCGGAAGCGCTGCGTTTAGCCGTATTCCGTGGCCAGGCGGCTGCTTTCCATGGTTTTCCCCAGGGAGTAGAAGAAGATATTGTCTCTGGACGGGGCCAAATCCAGCAGCTGGCCCCGCTCGGCGTAGATTTCATAGTAGCCGAAGAGCACCGGGACAATCTTGCCGTCGTCGGCCACCATTTTGTTCAGGTTGTAGTAGTTGCCGGAGTTGGCCAGGGCCTCCTTGCACATGTTCAGCAGGGTGTTGTCGGCGATGCCGCCCCAGCCCAGGTTGCCCCAGCCCTTGTAAAACTGGGACAGGTCGTAATTGGCCGAAAGCTTGGTCTGGCCCAGGTACAGGTCAAAGCTGCCTGCCTGCAGCACCTGCTGGTAGGTGGTATTGGTGCTGCCGCCGTATTCCAGGGTGCCGGTTTCCAGGCCCAGCTCCGTCAGCTGCTTGGCAATGAACCGGGCGGTGCGCAGCCGGGCGGAGTCGTCGCAGTTGACCAAAATCAGCAGCTTTTTGGGCTGCCCCTTGTCGTCCTTGGGTACATACATATTCTGAATGGCGCTGACAAACCGCAGCGGATCATATTCATACCGGGCGGCCAGGCTCTCGCTGTAGTAGGGGGAGCCGGGGGAGGTGGGCAGGGTGCTGGCGTGGGCACGGCCCCGGTAATAGGAGCTGATGATGGTCTCCCGGTCAATGGCGTAGGTCAGGGCCTGACGCAGCTCGGTGTTCCGTCCGTCCTTGAAAAACTCGCTCCAAAGGGCGTTGCAGCCGATATACAGGAAAATGCCGTTTTCCACTTCCCACAGCTCGTAGTCGCAGCGGTACTCGGCGTAGGAGTCGGACATGGGGTTGGAAATGGCCAGATCCAGGTCGCCGAATTCAAATTCGTCCCGCACCTGGGCCTGGGAGGTGGCCTCGCTCAGCGCGATCACCTCGGCGTTGGTGGGCAGCTTGGTTTTGGACTTGCACCACCAGTTCTGCACCTTGTTCAGCTGGGCCCCGGAGTTGGTTTTCTGGAAGCAGTAGGGACCGGAGCCCAGGGGGAATTCGTCATCGGCGTGGCCCGCCTTCACAATGGGAATGTCCAGCAGCAGGGGCAGGTTTTCATAGGCGGTGGTCAGGTGGAAGACCACGGAATTGTTCTCCCCCTGAACCACGGAGTCGATGTAGGTGAACCGTCCGCCGTAGTAATCGCTGTTTTTGGCGGCCTCATAGGTGGCCAGCACATCCGCAGCGGTCAGGGACGTGCCGTCGGAGAACTGGGCGCCCTCCTCAATGTAAACGGTGTAGTTCCGGTTGTCGGCGGTGGCCTGGTAGTAGGAGCACAGGATGGGCACGGGATTGTTGTTCCGGTCCACGCTGAACAGCCCCTGGTAGATCAGGGAGAACAGCACCCGGTTGGTGATGTTCACGCCGATCAGCGGGTTCATGGAGCGGTCGGGGAAATAGGTCAGGGTCAGGGACTGGAGCTCCTCGTCCTGCAGGGACAGATCCTCCGGCTCTTCGCCCTCCATCAGCAGCGCGTCCCCGGTGGGGACGTATTCGCCGTTCGAACCGTTGTCGCTGCACCCCGGCAGCAGGCCGGTGAGCAGCACCAGCGCCAAAAACAGACACAAAATTTTTTTCATGGGTTCTCCTCCCGGCAAATGATGGCCCCCTGGGAGCCCCGCTGTCCTCCCGTTACCCGGTGGGACCAAAACCGTTTGCACTGGCAGACGGTACAGGCGTCGCTGATTTCCACGGTTTTCACCCCGGCCCGGTTCAGAACGAGGCGGTTGATGGCTTTCAGATCCAGGAAGTATTTTTCCCCCTTGGGGGTGATCCATTCCTCTACCTCCGGTCCGAAGGCGGCGCGCATGGCCCGGGGCACATCGTCATCCGTCTCAAAATGGCACGGGCCGATGTTGGGGCCGATGGCGGCCCGGATGTTTTGGGGCCGGCTGCCGTATTCCCGGCCCATGGCCTCCACCACCTTGGCGGCGATGCCGGAGGCGGTGCCCCGCCAGCCGGCGTGGGCGGCGCCCACCGC
>JBJDYM010000311.1:1927-3885 GCA_051867315.1 Faecousia sp. | reverse complement strand
GCTCCAGATCCATCATCCACAGCGCCCCCATCCAGCACGGCTTCTCCGGCGGCCCGCTGGTGGATGCGCGGGGCGTGGTGGTGGCCCAGAACACCTACGGCTTTGAGGAGGACGTGACCACGGACCTGTTCTGCGCCGTCTACATCGATTACGGCATGGCGCTGCTGGACCAGCTGGACATTCCCTACACCACCGCCGACGGCCCCTCGGAAATCACCGTTCTGGTGGCGAATCTGCTGCACATGCCGGACATTTCCCCCGCTCTGGCGGCGGTGATCTTCGGTCTGGGCGCGGCGCTGGCGCTGGCCTTCGTGCTGTATTTCATCAAAACCGCCCGGGAGGCCGCGGCGGAGGTAAAACAGAAAATCGCCGCCCGGCGGGAGAAAAAGGAGGAACGCCCCCATGAAGATTGAACGCTGCCCCCAGGGGCATTTCTTCGACGGCGACCGGTACGACGCCTGCCCTCTCTGCCCGCCGAAGCCAAAGCCCGCGCCGCCCCGGCCGGTGCTGCCCACGGTGGGCTGGCTGGTGTGCACCGAAGAGGCCTGGCGGGGCCGGGACTTCCGGCTCCATGCCGGCTACAACTACATCGGCAGCGGCCCCCGGGCGGACATTTCCATCCCCTGGGACCCCCAGCTCGCTCCCGGAAATGCGGCGATCCTGGGCTATGACGATACATGGAAGCAATATTCCTTCGGCCCCTGCGGCGGCCACGCGCCGGTGCGGGTGAACGGGAAACTGATCCTGGACGCGGTGGTGTTGTCCCCCGGCGACCGGCTGACGGTGGGTTCCACCGCGCTGCTGTTCGTCCCGCTCTGCGGGCCGGGATTTTCCTGGGAATCATCGGAACATCAAGAAGAATGAGGTGTACATCATGAAAAGAGCATTTGCGCTGGTTCTGTGTCTGGCAGTGCTGCTGGCCCTGGCCCTTCCCGCCGGGGCGGAGCAGCAGACGAAATTTCTGCATCCGTTCACCCAGGTGGAGGATTCCACGCTGTCACTCGCAGGCGCACCGGCCGGGGAGGGGACCGTCAGCGTGACGGTGAACGGTCAAAGCTTTGACCATTACAGCATCACCACCGTGCAGGAGGCAAAGCTGCCCGTCACCTACTACTGCGTGGTGGACCAGTCCAGCTCCTTCAGCAATTCCCAAAAGCAGCAGCAGGAACGGGGGCTGACCGCCCTGAGCGATGCCCTGCGGAGTATGGACAGCATGGTGCTGGTGCTCATGGGGGAGGACGTCTCCTTCGGCGAACCCCTCACCACGCCGGAAGCGCGGCAGCAGGGCATTGAAGAGGCCTGTGTGTATTCCGCCAGATTCACCGACCTGAACGCCTCCATCGTCACCGTGGTGGAAACGGTGGCCCAGGCCCAGGACGGGAACAGCCTGAGCTGCATCGTTCTCTTTACCGACGGACTGGACAACGCCCACACGCCGGTCAGCCGGGAGCAGGTGACCCAGGCCATTGCGGAAAGCGCTTTGAACTTCTCCGTTCTTTCCCTGGTGGACCCCTGGGCCGACCAGTTTGCCCAAAACAACGCCACACAGGCGGGGGAATTCGCGGCGGCGTCCCTCGGCGGCGTATCCAAAATCCCCGCCCGGGACGATTTCGACTCCCCCACCGGCGTGGAGGATGACATCGCCGAAATCATGGCCCAGGTGCTCTCCGGCACCGTCATTACCCTGGATGCCACCGCGCTGCCCCGGACGGAAAATACGCTGAACATCGGCATCACCTGGGCCCAGGACGGAAACAAGGTCACTGACAGCCGCAGCGTGGACACCGCCCTGCTGCCCTCCCTGCCCGAACCCACCCAGCCGGAGACCACCGAAGCCACTCAGCCGGAAACCACCGAAGCCACTCAGCCGGAGACCACGCTGCCCGAAACCATCGAAGCTGCCCAGCCGGAGACCACGCTGCCCGAAACCATCGAAGCTGCCCAGCCGGAGACCACGC
>JBJDYM010000311.1:0-1827 GCA_051867315.1 Faecousia sp. | reverse complement strand
TGCCCGAAACCATCGAAGCTGCCCGGCCGGTGGACATCGAAACCACGTCTCCCGTGGAAACCAGGGCGCCCTCCTCCGCCGGTTCGTCCAGCGGCAATCTGATTTTGACCTTTGTGCTTGCCGGATTGGCGGTGGTGGTGGTTCTTGTGGCCCTGGCCGTGCTGCTGTGGCGCAAGCAGCGGGACCTGGAGAAGGCCGATGAGGAGGAGGCCGACCAGCTGACGCCTCCCGAGGCTCCCCCGGCAGAGGACAAACCGGAGCTTCCCAGCCTGGCTGAGCTGAAAAGACGGCTCCACTTTGAACGGGAACCCCAGTCAGAAGATCCTATGCCCGACCTGGACCTGAATATCCCCATCCGGCAGCCGGACAACATCCCCGGCTGCAGAGTCCGGCTGGTGCCGCAGGACCACCCCGCAGGCGTGGTGGAATTCACCATAGGCGTAAACGAAAGCGTAACCCTGGGCCGGAATCAGCGCGCTGACATTGTCCTGAGCGAGACGGACCGGGCCCTGTCCAGTCTGCATTTTGAGCTGCAATGGGACAGCCGGGTCCTGCACCTGCGGGACCGGAAATCCACCAACGGCACCGCCCTGAACGGCGTGCCCCTGCGTCCCGAGGTCTGGGCACGGGTGGAAAACAAAGCCGCCATTCAGGCAGGCGCCACCCGGTATACCGTTTTTGTGGAGAAAAAATAACCGAGACGGAGGAACGCGTCCATGGAGCGGATCTACTGCATGAACTGCCTGCGCCAGACACCGGCCTACCCCTGCCCGCTGTGCGGCTATGACCCTGCGGCCGCCCCGGCGGTGAACCAGGCCCTGGAGCAGTGCATTCTCCACGGCCGGTACCTGACGGGCCGGGCCCTGGAGAAAAATGCCATAGAGATCACCTACAAAGGGCTGGATCTGTCGGAAGACCGGCCCGTGACGATCCGGGAGTTCTTCCCCGCCGGGCAGGCCCAGCGAAAAACCGGCGGGAGCCTGGAATGGGCGGACCGGATTCCCATGAGCGAGGCCGATGTGCTGACCCATGCCCGGCAGCGCCTCCCCGAGGGGATGATCCGGGACAGCTTTTCGGAAAACGGCACCGTTTACATCGTCTGTGAACCGGACCGGAGCCCGGTTCGTCCCCAGCAGCCGCAGCCGGTGAAAAAGGAAAACGAATGGATTCCCTTCCTGTTGGCCCTGCTGCTGCTGGCCCTGGCCGCCCTCACCGGGGCAGCGCTGCTGCGGATTCTCGGAGGAACCATCGTCTGACACGATTCCTTTGCAAAAATGTTCCATTCATATCAGGAAGGCGCTGCCGCATATGATTCTCTAGGGAAGCTCTGATGAAATCGGCAAGAGCTGACGGCGAGGGATTTTGGCTCAGCCGAAAGTACCAAAATTGAGAGAATACTTTGTGTATTTCCCAATTTTGATGCTGCGCGGATGGGGCAAAAGACCCGCCGCCCAGCCGCAGACGATTTACTGTGAAAGTCTCAAAATCAATGGCAAAATTCAAACATTTTGATGAGGTTCATTCCCCGTGGTGCTGTACGCAGCATGGGTATTTATTCAGAGGTTCCCTAATACCGGACTTTCATGAAAGAATGGTATAAATCAGGATAACAAATAACAGCACCGCACCTCTTAACCGGGGTGCGGTGCTGTGTTCTGATATACGCGGTTCCGCTTCCTTCAGGAGGCGATTCCGGGCACGCATTGTGCCGGGAACTGCAGGGTTACCAGGAGAGCATTTTGCGGAAGAGGTCCATGTAGCGGGAGGCGGGAACGTTCCAGCTGAAGTCCTGGCACATTTCGGTGTGCTGGAGGGCGTGGAAGGCCT
>JBJDYM010000310.1:0-13443 GCA_051867315.1 Faecousia sp. | reverse complement strand
GCTCACATTTTAGATTTGGAGGATACCGAATGACCAATTATGTTTTCCGAAGGCGATTTTGTTTTGTATTTCTGATCTCAAATCAAAATCACAGGAGGAAACTGTTTGAAGAAATACGAAAGCTACAATGAACTTCCGCTGACACTGTCCGTGCCGGAAGTGGCTGCGGTGCTGGGAATCTCCAGAGCGGGCGCCTACGAGTTGGTTCACTCTGCGTCGTTCCCGAAAGTGAAAATTGGCAAACGAATCCTTGTGCCGAAGGACAAGCTCATCGAATGGCTTGATGCGCAGGTGGAGGTGGCGGATTGAGAAAGTACGCTCCACCTCGCAAAGAGTTCCTGATGCTGCCAAACTCTGTGTTTGATATGCCGCTGGATGTGTACGCATTCAAGATCTATGCCTATCTGGTCTGCTGTGCAGGCAGTCGTGGTGAGTGCTGGCCAACGTTGAATACCATCAGCAAGAAGCTGGGTATTGCTATGAGTACGGTGCAGGATCGGATCAACCTTCTGGAAAAGCGGAAGCTGATCGCTATCAAGAAGCATACCGGCATAGGGAAGTATAAGAACAACGTCTACGTGCTGCTCCCCCAGGATAATCCGGAGATCTATCGCGACTTGACGGAGCCGGAGGAATTGCCCATGTACATAACGTAAGACGGTACAGCCCGTTTTTGCCCGAAAACAAGTAAGAATACGAAGGTAACAAATACCTCCCGTCCATGCCCTCAGAAACGCTCCCGGTTTTGACACCGATTTTAGGGGGTGTGTACGGTTTTCAGTTCGGGTAAGGATAGTACACCCCCCACTGAGAAAAACCGAAAACACCCCACCGTACGCGCCGTTTTCAGCGTCAGAACGAACATCAGGTAGCAGATCCGGCAGTTGGTCAGCCGGAGGGAGTAGAGGCCAAGCGGTTAGGGGAACGTCCCGGTATCACCCTGCCCGGGCGTTTTCCCCGAAAAAGTTGGCAGTTTACGGATTGGCGTTTTTGCCACATGGAAAGAATATGGAGCGAAATTCGGAGGGTCGAAAATCAAGCAGGTTAAAGTAAGGGGGCATCTACGCCCCCTTACGGTTCACACCGGACGGCAGAGCCGACCGGATTGCAACGGGTTTTCGGATTTCGGGCAGCAGGGTCATATCAGGAGTCCGTATAGAATGAACAATACAATGGAGGAACTAAGTGAGCGAAACTAAAACAAAATATGCAATTTATCTTTACCCCTCCCAGATGGAGGAGATCAAAAGCCTGATGGAACAAGCCAACGCCAAAAGCCAAAGCGAATTTGTTTCTGATGCCATCCGCTTTTATATCGGATACCTGCAGCAAGGTAAGAATGTGAATTATCTGGCACCCATTATCGCCCAGTGTATCCGGGAAGAGATCAGCAGTACCGAAAAGGGAATCTGCCAGATCCTGTTCAAACTGGCGGTGGAGGCAGCCATGGTTGCCCAACTGGAAGCGGCACAGCTTCGCGTTTCAGAGGAACAAATGAGCAGTCTGCGAAGAACCTGTTCCAACAAAGTTGCGGAGAATAACGGCATTATTTCCTTTGAAGAAGCCTACCGATACCAGCATCGCTAAAGGAATCAGCCATGCCTAAAATCATCGTAACCAGCACTTTTCGCAAAGGCGGAAAAGGCGGTAAGAACGGCGGTGCGGGAGGATTACTCAAGTACATGGGAACCCGGGAGGGAGTTGAAAAACTCCCTCTAGACAAAGGAAATCAGCCAGCTACGAAACAGCAGCAAAGTCTGATTGCCGCTGTTCTAAAGAAGGTCCCGGACACAAATCAGTTCCCGGAGTACCAGAAATTTATGGAATTGGGAACCAAAGGTTCTGCCGCAGATTTTCTCAATGCAGTCGTGCAGCGAGAAGAACAGGCGGAGGATATCGGCAAACTGGTGACCTATATGGCGGAGCGTCCCGGGGTAGTAAAACTGGGGAAACACGGCCTGTTTTCCCAGACAGATGATCCCATTGATCTGGAAAGAGCGGCAGAGGATGTGACCAATCATGCAGGCTATATCTGGACCCATGTTGTGAGTCTGCACCGGGAGGACGCCGAGCGATTGGGCTACAATACTGCGGAAGCCTGGAAGTCCCTTGTGAGAAGAAACGTCACTGCCATTGCAGAGGCCCACAGGATTCCGCTGACAGACTTGCAGTGGTATGCGGCGTTTCATAACACCGGGCATCATCCCCACATTCACCTTATGGTCTACTCCAAGGGGCAAGAAGGGTATCTGTCCAAGCAGAGCATTGACACCCTTAGAAGATGTTTCGGCAACGAAATTTTCAAACAGGAGCAGTATCATCTGTTCCAGCTTCAAACGGGTCTGCGGCAGGAAATCAAGGAAAAATCCGAGCAGAAGATTCGGGATCTTGTCTCCCAGGCGGAAACATCCCCAAAACCGGATGCACAGATTCAGTTCCTGCTAGTAAAGCTGAGAAAGCAGTTGGACAAGTATCAAGGAAAGAAAGTGTATGGGTATCTGCCAAAATCCATAAAGGCCACTGTCAATGAGATCGTGGCTGTTCTCTCCAGCGAGCCAGCTATCGAAGGGCTTTACAAGGAATGGAACAAAGTCAATCGCGAGAAATTATCTCTATATTATGAGAACAAAGATCCCTCGGTTCCACTGGTGGATAACAAGGAGTTCCGCAGCATCAAGAACATGATCATCAAAGCGGTTATGGAGCTGCCGCAGGAGGTCGTAATGCGGTCTGACGAGATTGTTCAAAAGCCACCTGTCACGATCCTGTGTGAAGAAAATGACTCTGCCAACAGTTCGTCAGATGGTAACGGTGCTGCCGCCGATGCACCCGGCAGCACGGAACCGGAACGAATCACAATGGACGTTTCCGCCTCCACTGAACATCAAATCTCAGCTGTTGCGAACGGAATCATTGGCGCATTGGCAAGACTGATTGGTGATAAGTGCATGGTCCATCGTCAGATCCTGCAAGAGCAAATTGATTCCAAGCTGCAAGCGAAAATTAATGAAAAGAAACAGGCTCTGGGACTCCGTACGGAAAGAACCCAGGAACCCAGTTACCAGACGCAGGAAGAATATGATATGTCAATGTAAGGGGGTAAAGATTGTTGGTAATTGTGAATAGCTATTATGCCTCTTCTGTGGTAATGTTGTGAGCTGCAGGAGGTGCTTGAAATGGCAAAAAGAAGAAGCAACGGCGAGGGTAATATCCGCAAACGGAAAGACGGCCGCTGGGAGGGCCGTTACACCGCAGGCCATGACCCGGTTACAGGGAAGCAAGTTTTCAAGAATGTGCTGGGCAAATCCCAAGCAGAAGTTCGGGAGAAACTGAAAAAGGCATTAGAGCAGAATCAGAAGATTGACTTCACCCGAACAGGCAAATACACAGTTGAGCAGTGGATGGAGGAATGGTTTGAAAATGTGTGTAAGATCAAGGTCCGCCCTTCCTCCCACCAGACATACCGGGGTTACATCGACCACCATATCGCCCCGAACATCGGCAAAATCCCGCTGGAGAAGCTCAGCACCATGGATCTGCAGAAGCTCTACCGCAAGCTCATGAGCAAGGGCCGGGTAGAGCGGATCGAGGCAGAGCACCAGCCGAAGGGTCTATCCGCAAAGACGGTTCGAAACATCAATCAGGTCATTTCCTCCGCCATGGACTTCGCGGTCGCGCAGAAGATCATTACGGAGAATCCCTGCAAGAATGTGTCCCTGCCGAAAACTGAGCATAGGGAAATGCAGACCATCCCGGCAGATCAGCTGCAGGCATTTCTCACCGAAGCGAAAGCGACGGGTGTCTACGAAATGTACTACATTGAACTCGCAACTGGTCTGCGCCGGGGCGAACTGTTGGGGCTCAAATGGCAGGACATCGACTGGAAGAACGGCATCATTAAGGTACGCCGACAGGTAGCGCGGGTGGACGGTGAGGTCGTGGAAGCGCCCCTGAAAACAAAGAACTCCTACCGCGCAGTGAGTATCTCCCCACAGGCGATAGAAGTTCTGAAACAGCAAAAAGCTAAGACCAATGACCAGTATGTATTCCCGTCTCCGAATGGTGGCCCCATCTCCCCGGACAGTGTCAACAATATGCTGAAGCGGGTACTGGAACGGGCAGGGATTCCGAAGGTCAGATTTCACGACCTCAGACATACATTCGCGACCCTCGCCCTGCAAAATGGAGTGGATATCAAGACGGTATCCGGCATGCTGGGCCACTTCTCTGCCGGGTTCACCCTCGATACCTACGCCCACGTTACAACCGCAGCCCAAAAAGAAGCCGCTACAACAATGGAAAAAATACTCAATTTTATAAATCAAAATTGAGTATTCGCCTGAGTCAAAAGCGGATCGAGTATTTGGCAATGCATTTATTTATGGTAGTCGGGCAGCCAGTGTTTTGGATCCACCTCCAGAAACTGCGCCCGTTTGAATTTCTCCTCCAGGTGGAAGGGTACGGTGCAGTCGAAAATCGTCTTGCAGGAAATGCCCCGGTTTTCGATGGAGGGAGAATACTCCGGCCCGGCGCTGGGATCCAGCGGATGGCACCGGACACCGGGGATGGTGACGATGTCCCGGTCACCCTGGAAACGGGTATTCATAGCCCAAAGCACATCGTTGGTGTCGAAAATATCCACATCCTCGTCTACCAAGATCACGTGCTTTAATTCTGGGAAGGCGGAGAAGGCCAGCAAGGCCGCCTGACGCTGCTTGCCCTCGTCCGTGGGGACGGTCTTATGGCATTGCAGCACCGCCATATACTTGCCGCCGCCTGCGGGGTGGGCGTACACATTAAGGACCTTCCCAGGCAGAGCCTTTTCAATCATGTTGTAAATGCTGGCCTCCGTGGGAATGCCCGCCATGGACACATGCTCTCCGGAGGGGCCGATGCAGGTCTGCATAATGGGATTTTCGCGGTGGGTTACGGCCTTGACCTTGATCAGCCAGCACTCGTTGGACGCATGTCCATTATAGCCTGGGAATTCCGGCATGGCATAGCCCGTGTGGCTGTTCTGATCCTCCACTACCTTCACGCCCGGCTGGATCTCGCCTTCAATAACATACTCGGCGTTGGCAATGCAGTTTTCTTTCACCGTCAGGCAGGGGTGCAGTTTCACAGGTTCGCCTCTCAGAGCGCCGGCAATGGACAGCTCGTTAAAGCCCAGCGGGGTCGTAGGCGGCTCAAAGCAGGAGGTCACCGCGATAGCGGGATCCACGCCGATGGAAATCGAAATGGGCAGCGGAATTCCCAGCTCCGTCGCCCGCTCCGCCATGGCCCCGATGTGCCGGGAACCGGGCTGCAGGAAAATAGACAGCTCGTCCTTCCCTTGGATGCACATCCGGTGAATGGTCACGTCGGAAAGCCCTGTATCCGGATGGGTGGCGTAGCACATACCCAGGGTGATGTAAGGACCGGCATCCACAGGGGTATTGGTGGGAGCGGGCACCAGCTTATGCAGATCAAAGTCCGCATCCGTCGCCAAATGCACAACCTCCTGACAGGGAGCAGGTTCCTCCGTCACCACCGGATCAATGGGATTCTTGGCGCACCGGCACAGAAGCTTCCCCAGATTCTCCGGCGGACAGTCAAACAGCGCGGCCACCCGTTTCCGGGTGCCGACCACGCCGATGACCACTTGGGCATCGGGATGTCCCTTAATGTTTCGGAACAGCATGGCAGGCCCATCCGCGTTGGTGGGCCGCTGAACAGTGCCGCCAGCCCCTATATAGCGGTAGACACCGGACAGCTCTGCGGCGGGATCTACCTCCACGTCCGTCTCTACCAGCTGCCCCGGCATGGTACGCAGCAACTCCAAAGCGGAGCGCAAATCCGTTACTTTCTGCATAGCACTTTCCTCCTATACAGCACAGGCGGCACCCGAAAGAACCTCTTTACCGGCACCGCCTATACAGCTTATTTTGTTGCCTTTATTAACAGCGTTCCGCTGGCAGTGTCTCCCGATGCCCGGAGTTCCACAGATGAAAAGTCGTCGCCATTTGTCACAACAACAGCAATCGCATCCGAATGTCCGGCAGCGCGGATCGTCTCCCGGTCAAACCCAATCAGCGGATCTCCCAAACGGACCTTCTGACCATCCTTCACGTAGTATTTGAAGCCCTTTCCCGCCATTTCAACGGTATCCACGCCGACGTGAATCAGCACTTCCACGCCGTCTTCGCTGGCAAGGCCCACAGCGTGCAGCGTATCGGAAGCCTGGATAATCGTTCCATTAAAAGGGGCGGTGACCAGCTTTCCGGTAGGGAGGATTCCGCAGCCGGGGCCAAGTACCTCCTGGCTGAACACAGCATCGGGAAACTCCGTAATCGGAATCACAGTGCCATCGGCAGGGGCGTACACCGTCAACGGCTCACATTTTTGTGCGGTGGCAGCGTTTTTGTCGCCTCCAAAAAATTTGCTGAAAATACCCAAAGTACTCAATCCTTTCTCATGGTGTTATTTTATCACCTTGCGCCAAGTCATCGTAAGTCACGATCTGGAAGCCCTGCTGTGCCAGCCAGCTGCGAATCTCCGGGTCATCCTTGAAGAGCTCCAGCTCCACGCCGGGGCCCAGCAGGCCGTCCAGGTTGGCGCCCCGGCCGGCGGCAGCCAGCACACCCTCAGCGGTGACGGTGTGCTCCGCCCCCTTCTTATCCGTATAAGTGACGGACATGGCGCCGGGGGTGCCCTCAATCTTCTGGACCATGGCCTTGGCCTCTACCTTGGCCCCCCGCTTCTTCAGCATCATGGTCAGACGCTGGGCAATCTCCTTGTCCATGAAGGGCAGGATGTGGTCGGCAGCCTCCAGGACGGTGACCTCACAGCCCAGGGACATATACAGGGAGGCGCACTCCACGCCCACCACGCCGCCGCCGACGATCACCAGGGAGGAGAACATCTTGCCCTCCCCCTCCAGGATGTCCCGGCTGTTGTACACGCCCTCGTCCCGGATGCCGGGGATGGGGGGATAGGACACCTTGGAGCCGGTGGCGATGATGATCTCCTTAACCTCATAGGTCTCCTCGCCGCAGACCACCACCCCGGGGGCGGTAATCTGGGCCTGGCCGTAGACCACGGTGATCTTGCCGGCCTTCATGAGCTTCTCCACGCCCTTGCGCAGCTCCTCCACCACCTGGTTCTTCCGGCGGTGCATGGCAGCAAAGTCGAAGGAGAGCTCGCCCACGTGGATGCCCAGGTCCTCCGCGTGGCGCATGGTCTCATAGGCCTCCGCCCCGTGGAGCAGGGACTTGGTGGGCATACAGCCCCGGTTCAGGCAGGTGCCGCCCAGCTGCTCCTTTTCAAAGAGGACCACCTGGAGGCCCGCTTTAGCGGCATGCTCTGCGGCGGTGTAGCCGCCGGGGCCGCCGCCGATGATGGCAATGTCAAAATTCATAACGTTTCCTCGTTTCTGGTCAGTAGTGTGACAATCCCCTCGGTGACCTCCTCCACGCTGTCCGGCTGGCCGGACAGGCGGGCCCGCAGGGCCTCTGCCTCCAGGGGGCAGCCCTGGATCAGCTGGGGGACCTGGCTTAAAAAGTCCGCGTCCAGGCCGTCAGACCAGAGGGCAGCCTGGGTGATGACCCCGTCCTGCTGGTCATAGTCCAGCCGGAGCAGGCCCCAGTCAAACCGGGCCTCCCGGCTGACGGCCATGGGGCGGCTGTCCCCATAGATCCACTCCGGGCGGGAGAACCGGGCCTGTCCCTCTGCCAGGGCCTGCTGGTCCAGGTCCTCATACCGCAGGGGCTGCACCGGCAGGCCGTAGACCTGGCTGAAGGCAGTCTCCAGGGCTTCCTCCAGCTCCTGGATGGTGAGCTCCGGCCGGAAATCCCGGAGGTTGGCCACCCGGGACCGGACGGACTGGACCCCCTTGGCCTGGAGCTTTAAGGGGGATACGTTCAGATACTTTTCCAGAGGTGCCATATCCACCGCCACCATGAGGGTGCCGTGGTGATAGCACTGGTTCCCGGTGCGGTAGTAGGCGTGGCCGGAGAACTTCTGGCCGTCTACGGTCAGGTCGTTGCGGCCATTTTTCTCCGCGTGGATGCCCACCAGCTGGACCGCCCGGAGGATGGTCTCCGTCTGCTTGGCCACATCATAGTCTTCCCCGGTAACCAGGAAAGTAAAGTTCAGGTTGCCCAGATCATGATAAACCGCGCCACCACCGGACAGACGGCGGACAAGATGTCCGCCGTCTGCTTCCAGCGCTTGGATGCGGCATTCATTCTCTGCGTGCTGATTGCGGCCGATGACCACCGTGTGCTGGTTCTGCCACAGGTAGAGGATACACTCCCCGGGCTTCACCCGGTGGAGCAGCAGCTCCTCCAGGGCCAGGTTGTGGCGGGGGTCGGTCTGCCGGGAATGGATCACATATAAAGAATGAAGCATACTTTGTCTTTCTCCGTCCTCAGGAAGGGCTTACTCCCCGAAGGAATAACGCAGCACGGGAGCGCGGGCGGCGGTGACTTCGTCGGGCCGGCCGATGGCGCAGTCGTGGGGCGCGTGATGCAGGCTCTCGGGGTCGGTCTTGGCCTCCTCCAGGATCTTGAGGAAGACCTCTGCCGCCTCGTCCAGGGTCTCGGGGCTCTCGGTCTCGGTGGGCTCCACCATGAGGGCCTCGTGGACGATGAGGGGGAAGTACATCGTCGGGGGATGGATGTCGAAGTCCAGAAGGCGCTTGGCCACGTCCATGGCGGTGACGCCGGTGTCGTGGGCCAGGCCCTGGAGGGTCATAACGAACTCGTGCATGCACTGGGTGTCGTAGGACATGTCATAGGCGCCCACCAGCTTCTTCATGAGGTAGTTGGCGTTGAGCACAGCGCCGGCGGAAGCCTCGGGGATGCCCTCCTTGCCCAGGGTGAGCACGTAGGTCAGAGCGCGGACCACCACCAGGAAGTTGCCGTAGAAGCTGCGCACCTGGCCCATGGTCTGCTCGGGGGCCTCGAAGGAGAAGCTCTCACCGTTCTTCTTCACCCGGGGGCTGGGCAGGAAGGCTTCCAGGAAGGACTTGCAGCCCACAGGGCCGCTGCCGGGGCCGCCGCCGCCGTGGGGGGTGGAGAAGGTCTTGTGCAGGTTGATGTGGACGCAGTCAAAGCCCATGTCGCCGGGACGGGCGTGGCCCATGATGGCGTTCAGGTTGGCGCCGTCATAGTAGCACAGGCCGCCGGCGTCGTGGATGATCTTGGTGATCTCCAGGATGTTGGGGTCGAAGAGGCCCACGGTGTTGGGGTTGGTCAGCATCAGGCCGGCGGTGTCAGGACCCACGGCCTTCCGCAGAGCGTCCAGGTCCACGCCGCCCTGATCGTTGGAGGGCACGGACACCACCTGGAAGCCGGCCATAGCGGCGGAGGCGGGGTTGGTGCCGTGGGCGGAGTCGGGGACGATGATCTTGGTCCGGGCGGTATCGCCGCGGGAGAGGTGATACTTCCGGATGAGCAGCAGGCCGGTGTACTCGCCGTGAGCGCCGGCGGCAGGCTGGAAGGTCATGCCGTCCATGCCGGTGATCTCGCACAGCAGCTGCTCAGACTCGTAGATGACCTCCAGGCAGCCCTGGACGGTCTCCACAGGCTGGAGGGGGTGGATCTGGGTGAACCCGGGCAGCGCGGCCATTTCCTCGTTGACCCGGGGGTTGTACTTCATGGTGCAGGAGCCCAGGGGGTAGAACCCGTCGTTCACGCCGTGGGTCTGCTTGGCCAGCTCCGTGTAGTGGCGGCCCAGGTCGATCTCGGAGATCTCGGGCAGGCGGGGGGCCTGGTCTCTCAGCAGGGCAGCGTCAAATTCCGCTGCCGGCACGTCGCAGGCGGGCAGCAGGGCTGCGCCCCGGCCGGGGCAGCTCCGTTCAAACAGCAGTTTCATTTTCCGCACACCTCCCCAAGAATGGACACCAGTTCGTCGATCTCTGCCTTGCTGTTCATCTCCGTGCAGCACCACAGGATGCCGCCGTCCACAGGCAGGCCGCCCAGGATGCCCCGCTCGGCCAGAGCAGCGCACAGAGCCTCAGGCTCCACCGGGCTGTCGGTCAAAAATTCATGGAAGAAGGGCTTGTCGCTGCGGACCTTGAAGCCCAGCTTGGCCAGCTCGCCGGCCAGATAGTGGGCGTGGGCAGCGGAGCTCTCCGCCACCTGGCGCAGGCCCTTGGGGCCCATGGCGGCCAGGTAGACCGAAGCGGTCATGGCGCACAGAGCCTCGTTGGAGCAGATGTTGGAAGAGGCCTTCTCCCGGCGGATGTGCTGCTCTCTGGCCTGGAGGGTCAGCACGAAGCAGCGGCGGCCCTGGTCGTCGGTGGTCTCACCCACAATACGGCCGGGCAGCTTGCGCATCATGGCCTTCTTGCAGGTCATGTAGCCCAGGTAGGGGCCGCCGAATGCCAGAGGCATACCCAGAGGCTGGCCCTCGCCCACAGCGATGTCTGCGCCGTACTCCCCGGGGGTCTTCAGCAGGCCCAGGGAGATGGGGTTGGCGCCCATGATGACCTTGGCGCCCACCTCGTGGGCAGCGGCCACCACGGCGTCCATGTCCTCGATCACCCCGTAGTAGTTGGGGCTCTGGACGTAAACAGCGGCGGTGTCCTTGCCCAGAGCAGCCTTCAGGGCCTCCAGGTCGGTGGCGCAGCCGTCCACAGGCAGCACCGTAACGGGAACGCTGCGGCTCTCGCAGTAGGTCTTGACCACAGCGATGGTCTGGGGGTCGGCAGCGCCGGAGAGGATCACGCTGGTGCGCTTTCTCTCCTGGCACATAAACACGGCCTCGGCAGCGGCGGTGGCCCCGTCGTAGACAGAGGCGTTGGACACGTCCATGCCGGTGAGCTCGCACAGCTGGGTCTGATACTCAAAGATGGACTGGAGGACGCCCTGGCTGATCTCCGCCTGATAGGGGGTGTAGGCGGTGAGGAACTCCTCCTTGCTGGTAACGGTCTTGACGATAGAGGGGATATAGTGGCGGTAAGCGCCGGCGCCCCGGAAAATGCTGCGGAACTGCTGATTTCTGGCTGCCAGACCGGAAACCTTCTGGCCAACCTCCAGCTCGCTGAGGCCCTCGGGCAGGTTCAGGCTCTTGACCCGGACCTCCTCAGGCACCACGGAGAACAGGTCGTCCATGGAGGACAGGCCCACAGCCTCCAGCATTTTCTGCCGCTCTTCCCCAGTTGCGGGAATGTAGCTGCCCATATTATGCCTCCTCAGCTGCCACGACGGCCTCATAGGCTTCTGCGTCCAGCAGCTCCTCGGTGTCGCTCACGTTCTCCACCTTGATGAGCCATGCTTCATAGGGGCTCTCGTTCACCTGAGCGGGATCGTCCAGCAGGGCCTCGTTCACTGCGCAGACAGCACCGGTGACAGGGCTGAACACGTCGGAGACAGCCTTCACGGACTCCACGTCGGAGAAGGACTCGCCGGCGGTGACCTCGTCGCCTTCCTCGGGCAGGTTGATGAACACGATGTCGCCCAGAGCGCTCTGTGCATAGTCGGTCAGGCCGATGGTGAAGACGCCGTCTTCCTCCTTGATCCACTCGTGGGACTTGGTGTACTTCAGTTCAGCGGGAATGATAGACATAATACTTCCTCCAATATGATAATTTTTCTTTTTTTGAACGAATTGATACGATGCCGGCAGAAGGCAGCTTGTTCAGGCTGCCTTACTTGCCTCTGGTGTAGAAGGGCAGGGGGATGATCTCCGCAGCCACCCGGCGGCCGCGAACCTCAGCCTCCACCTTGGTGCCCACTTCGGCGTGGTTGGCGTCCACCAGAGCCATGGCAATGGCCTTGCCCAGGTAGGGGCAGTGGGTGCCGGAGGTGGAAACGCCGATCTTCTCATCGCCGATATACACATCCTGGTGCTCACGGATGATGCCGCGGCCGGTAACCTCCAGGCCCACGCGGACCCGCTTGGGAGCCCCGGCAGCCACCAGAGCGTCATGGCCGATGAACTCTTCCTTGTTCAGCTTCACGCCGAAGTCCAGACCAGCCTCCAGGGGAGTGATGGTCTCGTCCATCTCGTGGCCGTAAAGGGGCATGGCAGCCTCCAGGCGCAGGGTGTCACGGGCGCCCAGGCCGCAGGGGATCAGGCCGAACTCCTCGCCGGCTTCCCGCAGCAGCTTCCACAGCTTGGGGGCGTTTTCGCTGGCGGTGTAGATCTCATAGCCCAGCTCGCCGGTGTAGCCGGTGCGGGAGATCATGCAGTTCATGCCGCCCAGGTTCACGTTGGGCAGAGCGGTGTAGTAGCCCTTGGGGATCTGGTCCTCAGGCAGCAGCTTCTTCATAATGGCGGGAGCCTTGGGGCCCTGCAGGGCAACCTGGGCCACCGTGTCGGAGATATCCTCGCACTTGGTGCCTTCCAGGGTGTTGGCGGCCATGTGGGCATAGTCCTTCTCCCGGTTGGCGGCGTTCACCACCACCAGGTAGGACTCCTCGCCGAACTTGTAGACCACCAGGTCGTCAATGGTGCCGCCCTGCTCGTTGCACATCACGCCATAGCGGACCTTGTTGATGGGCATGTTGGAGTAGTCGTTGGTGAGCAGGTGGTTCAGGGTAGCCAGGGCGGTGGGGCCGGTGAAGAGAATTTCACCCATGTGGGACACGTCGAACAGACCGCACTGCTGACGGACTGCCATGTGCTCCTTGATCACGCCGCTGCCGTACTGAACGGGCAGCAGATACCCGGCGAAGGGGACAATCTTGCCGCCCTCTTCCACGTGCACGTCATAAAGAGGGGTTTTCAGTTCCATAGTACTCGCTCCTTTTTTCATCAGTTGACGCAAACAAAAAAACGAAGACACAGACCCCTGCGCATACGCCAAGGTCTGTGCCTCCGTAACATAACCTGAAAGATTCTCCGCCAAGGGGGGCGGATTGCCTCTTCGGTGCGACCTCGCTCTCCGGAGTCTCGTCCAAAACCGGTCCCTTGTGCCTGAGAGTTTTCGCGGCCCCTTCGGCTCCGCCTGGGCGGTATCTCCCGGTTTTATCATCCGAACGGTATTCTGTTTTTGTGCGCGTCCCGGGAGGATTCCCGGGCATGTCTGTTTTCATTATAGTAACCCGTTTATCCTATGTCAACGCTATTTTTTCCGCGTTCCTCCAAAAAAATTCCAGAAATTTGGGTGGAGGAGTAAAAATTTTTCACAGGCAAACAAACAAAAAGTCCTCCCGGCCAAAGGAGGGCTTTGCGCGTCCTGTCAGGGCAGATCAAACTCCCGGTTGATGTTAAACCGGATAAATTCCAGGGTCTCCTGGTTATAGGCCATTTCCCCGTTGTCCATGAGGATCACCGCCCCGAAAATCAGGGAGCGGACCACATAAACCTTCCGCCGGCTGGTGAAATCATCCATGCCCACGCTGTCAAAATACTGCTGAGCCAGCTGCTGGGTGGGGCTGCTCAGCTCTCCCCGCAGCCGGTGGTAGGTGTTGTCGAACTCCTCGTCCTTCAGCATGAGGATGGACCGGAAATGGG
>JBJDYM010000309.1:0-3932 GCA_051867315.1 Faecousia sp. | reverse complement strand
CCACCTGGGCCCAGAAGGCGGGGGAATGGTTCATTTCCTTCCGGTGGGCCAGCTCGTGGACGATCACATAGTCCACTACCTCCGGCGGCGAGAGCATCAGCAGGCAGTTGAAATTCAAATTCCCCAGGCTGGAGCAGCTGCCCCAGCGTCCTGTTTGGTTTCGGATGGTGATGCGCCCGTAGGTGACTCCCATCCGGGCGGCAAACTCCCTGACCCGGGGCGGAATCACCTGAAGCGCCTGATCCGCCAGAGCATGGATGTCCTCCATGGAAAGGGGCGCTTCCTCCCCTGCCCGGTTGGCGTCATCCACCTTGGCCAGGGTCTTTTCGATCCAGGCGGATTTCTCCTGCAAAAACCGGTTGATCTCCCGCTCCGGCAGACGCCGGGGCGCCCGCACCAAAAGGGTGCCGTCGGGTTTCACTTGCAGACTCAGGGTTTTCCGGTCACTGCGGATAACGGTAACGTTCCATTGGCTCATTGATTTTCACACTCCACCCCATCGATGGCACGGATGTCCTCGATGGCAAATTCCTGTCCATCCTCCAATACCACGCAGCGGCGGTACAGGTCTATTTTTTTCACAGTTCCTTCCAGCCACACATAGCTGCCCCCCGCTTTCCGTTCATCGGGCCGGTAGCACAGAAAGCGAGCCTGCCCCGTCCGCCCCAGATGATCGGCAAGAAACCGCAGCTTCCGGTCCAGCAGCTCCTTGCCGCTCTCATCCAGGAACGTCTGCTCCTGCGTCAGCCGGGCGCTCTCTTCAAGCACCTTTTCGTAGCCCACCAGCGCCGCGAAGGGGGAAAACTGTGCTCCCCGGTCCACCATGGACATCCGGGCATGGCGGGCGGAAACGGGCCGGGACAGGTGGAGGATATCGTCATAGTCCGTCATATTTCTTCACCCAGTAGCCATTGTAGGCGTAGCCGTTCTCCCCCACCAGCAGGTGCTCGGAAGGCGCAAAGCCCAATGCCTGCAAGGCGGCAATCCGCTCCACGGCATAGATGGGAGCCTTGGTAATCACCGTACTGCCGAAATATTCCGGCACCATGGGCAGCAGCAGGGCCAGAATGTTTTCAATGCTCTGCCGGTCTTCATAGTCGCTTCTCAAATCCAGCCGGAGCAATCCGCCGCAGAGCCCATCGTCGGAGCTGCGGATAAAGAGCTCCACGGTGCCGATGGCTTTCCCAATGGTCTTGTCCACAATGCTCCATCGGACAAAGAAGCCCTTTTCATAGGAGAAGCGCCAAAAGTCTATGGCCTGGTTCATCCGTTCCAGGGTGGGATAGTAGAAATTATCCCCATGGCAGTTGTCGCTGTTGAAAAAGGGCAGGGCATTTTTGTCGCTGTACACCGCCAGCAGGTCGCCTGCGTCCTCCTTGATGACGAAGCGAAGCAGAAAGCGGGCATTTTCAAGCCGCACCTCATGTCCGTAAATGTTATCCATGATAATCTCCTTTCACGCCTTGTGGCCGCCGATCTGGCCGTTGCGGGCCATGGTGGTGGCCCCCTCCTGCAAATCCATGCCGCGAAAAATGGCGTTTTTTCCGTACTTCTTTTTGATGCCCAGCATGGCCTTTTGGCGGCGCTTCTCCCGCTCCAGGGTCTCGTCCTCCCGCTGCTGGTCCTGCAAATCCATAAACAAATCCAGCTGCTGGAACTCCGAGCCGGGAAGCACGGCGTCCTCCCGCTCCAGAAAATTGGCGGACAGGCTCAGCCGCCGCACCAAAAGCATGGGGTTGGCGATCCGGTCAAAGAGCTCCGTCACCGCCTCCATGATCCGGCGGGTGGAGGACATGCGCCGGTCCAGGTTCACCGTGCCGTGGGAATGCTTGGGGATCTTCCGGCCATAGTGATCCGTCACCACCGGGCCGGTATACCCGCTGCTGATCTCCGGCCGGGTGAGATTTTCCACATCGTAGCCGACGGTGAGGGTGAGCTGCCGGGTCACCAGGCCCTTGTCCACCAAATCCAATGTCAGCTGGTCCGCCATCTCCCGCACCACCAGCCGGGCTTTTTCGCAAACGTAGGGCTCGGTGAGCACCTGACCGGAGCAGACGGAATTGGTCTGCGGCTTGTAGGCTTTGATACTTGCAATGGTGCAGGGCTCATAGCCCCAGGCGTGGTCGATGAGCAGCTCCGCATTCACCCCGAAGATGGAATACAGCAGTTCTTCATTGTAAAAATCCGTTGGAGCCCCCAGGGAGCACCGGGCGATGTCCCCCATGGTGTAAAGGCCGTGCTTTTCCAGCCGCCTGGCATACCCCCGGCCCACCCGCCAGAAATCCGTCAGGGGCCGGTGATCCCACAGAAGCTGCCGGTAGGACAACTCGTTCAGCGACCCAATCCGCACGCCCCGCGCATCCGGCTCCACATGCTTGGCCACAATGTCCATGGCCACCTTGCAAAGGTACAGATTGGTGCCCACCCCGGCGGTGGCGGTGATGCCCGTGGCAGTAAGCACCTGGCGAATCAGCAATTCGGCGAAGCCCCAGCCATCCACGCCGTAGGTTTTCAGGTAGGGGGTGGCGTCGATGAACACCTCGTCGATGGAGTAGACATGGATGTCCTCCGGGGCCACGTACTTGAGGTACAGCTCATAGATTTTGGCGCTGACCTCCATATATTTTGCCATCCGGGGCGGAGCGACGATGTAGTCCACCGCCCAGTCCCGGTGCTGCTCCAGCAGCTTATCATCGGCACTTTTGCCGGTGAGCTGGCGGCCGGGGGCCTTCATCCTCCGGTAGGCATTCACCTCCCCTACCTTCTGCACCACCTCGAAGAGCCTGGCCCGGCCGGGGATGCCGTAGGCTTTTAAAGAAGGAGACACCGCCAGGCAGATGGTCTTCTCCGTCCGGCCCGCATCCGCCACCACCAGGTTGGTGCCCAACGGGTCCAGCCCCCGCTCCACGCACTCCACGGAGGCATAGAAGGATTTTAAGTCAATGGCTACATAGGTTTTTTCCATAGCTGATCCCCCTCCCATTGGGTATCCTTGTTCCGCACACCATCATCATTAATTGTAGTATCGCGTTAATGTCAATAATGTATGATTCCGTAGGGCGGGGGCTCGCCCTACGAAAGGAATGCTTTAGGCCTAACAACCTGCTGCGGTTCTGTGCTGTGTTCAAAGCTATTATAGAACATCTGTTCTATTTTGTCAAGCCACGGAAAGAATTGGCATTATGGAAATAATATTATTTATTTTGTAAATTATACTTGACATTCTGTAAGCTATGTGATAGGATACAGCCATCCAAGAAAAACAGATTGGGAGGACAACAATATGAATTACTATTTGTCTGGCGTCATCTTCGGCATCATCTTCGCTTTGGCCGCTTTTATTCTGGCCTGCTTCATCCGCAAGAAGCGGCACCCCAATTCCGATAAATACGACGAACGGCAAATGCTTGGCCGGGGTAAGGCATTCCAGGCCGGGTTCTTCACCCTGCTGACCGCCGGAGCTCTGTGCAACATCTGGGACTACGTCTCTCCCCTGCCCGGCGGCAGCTTTCTGTGGAACATCGGCGTTCTGCTCCTGGGCGTGGCGGTGTTCGCGGTGACCGCCATTCACTTTGATGCCTATGTGGGCATGTACGACTCTCCCCGGCAGTTTCTCACCATGGGTGCCTGCTTCATCTTCGCCATGGCCGCAATCGGGTTGGGCAACTTCCACAATGGCCGGCCCGAAGGGCGCATCATCGGAATCATCAATTTCGGCGTAGGGCTGGTGTGGATCATCATCGTAGCCGCCCTGCTGCTGCACCGCCGGAGCGCCGGAGAGAAGGAGGAAGAATGAAAAACCTCCGCTTAAAAGCCGCCCGGGCTGCCATGGACCTGAGCCAGGAGGCCCTGGCCCAGCAGGTTGGCGTGTCCCGCCAGACCATCAACGCCATCGAAAAGGGGGACTATAACCCCACCATCAAGCTGTGCCT
>JBJDYM010000308.1:0-13579 GCA_051867315.1 Faecousia sp. | reverse complement strand
CGCCATGGCGAACCAGATGTATGTGTGCAACTTCGACACCGAAGAGGAAATGAACCAGTTCTACGCAGATATGTCCGCTACATACTAAGGAACCTCTAAGTAAATCGTCTGCGGCTGGGCGGCGGGTCTTTTGCCCCATCCGCGCAGTGCCAAAATTTGGAAATACACAAAGTATTCCCGGGGGTTTGGTACTTTCGGCTGAGCCAAAATCCCTCGCCGTCAG
This sequence comes from Faecousia sp., assembly GCA_051867315.1. Classification (GTDB taxonomy): domain Bacteria; phylum Bacillota; class Clostridia; order Oscillospirales; family Oscillospiraceae; genus Faecousia. The sequence continues at coordinate 13,356 of JBJDYM010000308.1, read as the reverse complement.
CTCTTGCCGATTTCATCAGAGTTTCCCTAATCATTCAAAAACCACGCATTCTTCCGTTTTCCGGTTGAATGCGTGGTTTTTTATGGAATATGCAGAGGAAAGCAGGCAGGTTAATTGTTGTTTGGCGGGCAGGGCCCGCAGCCAATTCGTTACGAACTCTGGGCAGTCAACCCACAACTCCTGGGCCCCTCGACCGGTACTGCCCAGCAAATCGGTGTTTGTCAGGCAGGGCCCGCAGCCAATTCGTTACGAACTCTGGGCAGTCAACCCACAACTCCTGGGCCCCTCGACCGGTACTGCCCAGCAAATCGGTGTTTGTCAGGCAGGGCCCGCGGCCAATTCGTTACGAACTCTGGGCAGTCAACCCACAACTCCTGGGCCCCTCGACCGGTACTGCCCAGCAAATCGGTGTTTGTCAGGCAGGGCCCGCAGCCAATTCGTTACGAACTCTGGGCAGTCAACCCACAACTCCTGGGCCCCTCGACCAGTACTGCCCAGCAAATTGTTATTTAACGCACCCTTGGCTCCCCCGCTGGGGGAGCTGCCGAGAAAAGCGAGGCCACAGAGGGGAGGGCAAGAACCCCACAAACTACAATTTGCCGTCTTCCCTTTGGTTCAGGTCAGGGCGTTGACCAGCAGGACGGAGGCGCCCAGGATGATGAGAATGATGCCGGTGGCGCGGTTGAGGAATTTGGCATCGGCCTTGTTGGCGATGCGGGCGGCAATTCTGGCCCAGAGCAGGGTGAAGGCCACGCACAGCAGAAGCACCAGATAGTTGGGCGCGCCGCCGATGACGAAATGGCTGACGGAACCGGTGAGGGCGGTAAAGGACATGATGAACACACTGGTGCCCACGGCGGTCTTCAGCTCATAGCCCAGCACGGAGGTGAGGATCAGCAGCATCATCATGCCGCCGCCAGCCCCCACGAACCCGCAGATGAAGCCGATCGAGCTGCCGCAGAGCAGGCTCTGGACGAACCGCTTCCGGGCGGAAACCTGACCCATGGATTCCTTGGTGGTCATCACCGGCTTTACGATGAATTTCACGCCCAGCAGCATGGTCATGAACACGGAGAAATTCCCCATGGTATTGCTGGGCACCAGGCTGGAGACCCAGCTGCCGACCATGGTGAAAAGCAGCACCGCCGCCATCATCACCAGGCCGTTTTTCACATCCAGGTTTTTGTTCTTCCCGTAGGTATAGGCGCTGACCGCGCTGGCCAGCACGTCGGAGGCCAGGGCAATGCCAACAGCGTTATAGGGCTCCATACCCAAAAAGGTGGTGAGCATGGGGGTGATGACCGCCGCCGCGCTCATGCCCGCAAAGCCGGTGCCGAGACCGGCTCCCAGACCGGCAAAAAAGCATACAAGAATGGTAGTTGCGAGGCTCATGATTTCCTGGTCCCCCGGCTTACTTTCGATTTAATAACATTTTGATAAATCCCCTCCAGCTTCCGGTCGATCTCGGAGCAGGTTTCCGCGCACTCGAACAGGGCCTGGTTATCCGCGGCCGAAATCAGATTGTCCTTTTTATAGCGGATCTTATGCTCGGTGCTGGCCCAGAGGTCCATGGCCAGAGTGCGCAGCTGCACCTCCACCTTCATGGACTTCTTTTCATTGTGGAGGAAGATGGGCACGCTGACGATCAGATGCAAACTGCGGTAGCCGTTGGGCTTGGGGTTCTGGAAATAGTCCTTGCGCTGGATCAGGGTCACATCGTCCTGCATCAAAAAGGCGTCCGCCAGCATGTAGATATCCGACTGGAAGGAGCAGACCACCCGCACACCGGCGATGTCATGGATGTTCTCCTGAATGCTCTCCACGGACAGGGGGAACTGCCGGCGGATCAGCTTACTCATAATGCTCTCCGGACTTTTCAGCCGGGTATGGATGGTTTCGATGGGGTTGCGCTCAAAGGCCAGGGACAAATCCTCGCTGAGCACCCGGAACTTGGTCTCCACCTCCATGATGGCGCAGCTGTAAAAGGACATCATCTCCCGGTAGGGCCGGGCATACTGCTTCAGCCACTGGTTGAAATTCTGCACATGGTCCATGTTGACGGATTCATCCTTGTTGATTACCACCGCTTCGCTTTCCAGAAGATCCATAACTGACATCAACTCTTTCTTTCTCTTTTTGACACAACGACACCAATGCCGAAATACTTCAATTTTGATGTATTAATTATACCTCCCAGGGTCTTCCATTTCAAGAAAGGTTTGTTGCGGAAGTGTAAATAAATTATGTCCTCCGGCTCCCCTTTTGACCGTTGACCCGTTATGGTGAAAATGCTGCAATAACGGAGCGCACAGCCAGCAAAATGACGCGGTAAACGCCATGGCTGGCAGAATCATAACGAGAAATCGGCGTTTGGCGGGCAGGGCCTGCGGCCAATTCGTTACGAGCTTTGGGCAATCAACTCACAATTCCTGGGCCCCTCGACCAGTACTGCCAGCAAATTGGTGTTTGGCACGCAAAACCGGGGGGAACCAAATATGACGCGGCACCTGGCAGCGGCTGGTGCGAAAAACAGACCCGTACCGTCTTTTTCCGGCACGGGGCGGGTTGGTGGGCTTCGGTAAGGTTACATAATTCTGAATTTCTGGAATTGTTCGGAAAAACTTGGGAAAATTTTATTGATTTTTTGTAAAATCTCTTCTTTGCGCCCGGTTTTCGACGGAATAGCATTGACTTTATAGGCGAAATGTGTTACAATTCGGTTACATTGCGGTCGAAGGCTTTCTGAGACCAATCTTTATTGGAGATAGATGCAAATGATTGAATTTACCGATGTCGTGAAATCCTACGGTCATGGCTCCCCCGCGCTGAACGGCGTGAGCATGCAGATCGAGGACGGGGAATTTTGCTTCCTGGTTGGCCCCTCCGGTTCCGGCAAGTCCACCATCATCAAGCTGATCAGCGGTGAGCTGCGGCCCACCTCCGGCACCGTCCATGTCAACGGCTATAATCTCGAACGCATCCGCAAACGTGAGATTCCCTACCTGCGCCGCACCACCGGCGTCGTATTCCAGGACTTCCGCCTGATTTCCAAAATGAGCGTTTATGACAACGTGGCCTTCGCCATGCGGGTCATCGGCGCCAAGGAGCGGGAAATCCGCGACCGGGTGCCCTACGTGCTGGAGCTGGTCGGTTTGGAAAATAAGGCCAAGCGCCTGCCCGGCGAGATGTCCGGCGGCGAACAGCAGCGTCTGGCCATCGCCCGGGCTCTGGTGAACAACCCCTCCACCATCATCGCCGACGAGCCCACCGGCAACCTGGACCCGGCCCGTTCCTTTGAAATCATGTCCCTGCTGCAGGAGATCAACAATCTGGGCACCACCATTCTGGTGGTTACCCACGAGAAGGATCTGGTTCAGCTGTTCTCCAAGCGGGTCATTGTCATTGATGACGGCATCGTTGTCAGCGACGGAGAGGGGTACTACGATGAAGATTAACAATTTAGGCTACTTAATCAAGGAAGGCTTTCACGGTATCTTCCTCCATGGCTTCATGTCCTTCGCCGCCATCTGCGTCACCATCGCCTGCCTTTTGATCGTGGGCAGCTTCTCCATCCTGGCCTACAATCTGGATGTGATGGTGGACAAGCTGAATCAGACCAGCGAGATCATGGTGTATGTGGACAGCAGCCTGTCCGACGCCGAAGCAAGGAGCATCGGCACCAGAATTAATCAGTTGGATAACGTTCAGAAGTCCGTCTTCGTTTCCCGGGAGGAAGCATTGGAGAACTTCATCAGCGACCATGACAACAACGCCGCCTTCAACGGTGTTCAGTCCCAGGACCTGCGCCACCGCTACGTGGTCACCCTGGAGGACAACACCCTGATGAAGCAGACCGACAGCCAGCTCCAGCAGATCCCCGGCGTGGCCAAGACCAACGCCGCCTATGAGCTGGCCGAGGGCTTCACCACCATCCAGAACGTGCTGAACATCGCCTCCATCGCCCTGATCGCCATGCTGCTGGTGATTTCCCTGCTGATCATCTCCAACACCATCAAGCTGGCCATGTACGACCGCAAGGATGAGATTGCCATCATGAAAATGGTGGGCGCCACCAACAGCTTCATTCGGCTCCCCTTCGTTGTGGAAGGCTTCACCTTGGGCATGATCGGCGCCATTCTGGCCTTCGGACTGGAATGGGTGCTGTACGATACCCTGGTGGAACGGATTAACGCCGTGGATGCTCTGCGGCTGTTTGAGTTTGTCCCCTTCACGGGAGAGCTGCTGGTTCCCATGCTGATGACCTTCGGCGCAGCCGGGCTCTTCGTCGGCATCGTCGGCAGCTGGACCTCCATCCGCAAGTTTATGGATGTATAAGGTCCGCCGGACTCTTCGCGGCATGCCGCAGACAGACTAAATGGAGCCAAGCGCTTCCGGTTCCCAAGGAGAGACCTATGAAGAAATCACTTTTTTCTCGGTCTGTTGTCGCTGTCTTTCTTGCAGGTGTGACGGTTTTCTGCAGCTTTTCCCAGGCAGCTCAGGCTGCAACCTCCTCCGAGATCAAAGAAGAAATCACCGATCTTAAAGTAGAGAACGCCGTCATTCAGGCACAGATCGATGCCATCAGAGCCCAGTACAACGCCAACGCCAGCGAAATTCAGGCACTGGTGGACAAGAAAAACGCTGTTGACCAGGAAATATCCCTGCTGCACGAGCAGATCATCAACATCAATGAGCAGCTGCGCATCTACGGTCAGATGATCGCCGATACCCAGGACCGGCTGGACGAATCCAACGCCCGGCTGACCCAGCTGAACAAGCAATACAAAGACCGCATTCAGGCCATGGAGGAAGAGGGCGAAATCACCTACTGGCAGGTCATTTTTGAATCCAAAAGCTTTACCGACTTTTTGGACCGGATGAACATGGTGGATGAAATTGCCTCTGCCGATACCCGCCGCCTGCTGGATTTGCAGATCGCCGCCGCCAACGTGGAAGAGAATCAGCGAATCCTCAACGAGGAAATGGCCGACCTGCAGGAGACCCGCCAAATGCTGTCCGACAGCGAAGAAATGCTGGAGGTCAAGCGTACCGAATCCGATGACATTCTGCGGGAGCTGATTGCCAAGCAGGAGGAGTTCCAGGTGGTTCTGGATGAGTCCGAGGCGCTGCAGAACGAGCTGATGAATGAAATCGCCCAGAAGCAGAAAGAGCTTCAGGCCGCCCAATACAAAGAAGAGCTGGTCAAAATGGCGCTGCGGGGCGAGAATCCCCCCTCCAATGCCACCTGGATTGAGCCGGTTTCCGGCTACACCATTACCAGCGCCTTCGGCTACCGCAAGGCACCCACCGCAGGCGCTTCCACCTACCACCAGGGCGTGGACATGGCCTGCCCCACCGGCACCCCCATCTACGCCACCCGCAGCGGCACCGTAACCACAGCCTCCTACCAGGCCGGCGGCGCAGGCTACTATGTTTCCATCAACCACGGAGACGGTTTCGCTTCCATCTACATGCATATGACCCGCTACGTAGTCGCCAAAGGGCAGTCCGTGTCCCAGGGGCAGCTGATTGGCTATGTGGGCAGCACCGGTGTTTCCACCGGCCCCCACCTGCATTTCGGCATCTCCTACGGCGGCACCTACGTCAATCCCATGGCCTACATTTAACCGCATTACCCAAGCACAAAGGAGCACTCTATGAAAAACCGCAAGCGTCTTGTTTCCATCCTGGCCGGAATTATGGCCGCAATCATGATTCTGTCCCTGCTGATGGGCATTCTTCCCACCCGTGTTCAGGCTGCTTCCTCCAGCGAGATCCGCAAGCAGATCAACGCGCTGCAGGAGGATCGGAAGGATATCAAAAATCAGATTGCCGACGTGAAGAATCAGTACCAGGCCAACACCGATGAAATCGCCGACATTGTGGCACGGAAAAACGTGATTGACCAGGAAATTGGTCTGCTGCATACGGAAATTATCAACATCAATGAACAGCTATCCGCCTACAGCGTTCTGATTGCCGACCAACAGGAGGAACTGGATCAGGCCCAGGCCCGGTTCGACCAGCTGAACGCGGACTGCAAAACCCGCATCCGGGCCATGGAAGAGGAAGGTACCATCTCCTATTGGGAGGTGCTGTTTAAGGCAAACAGCTTCTCTGACCTGCTGGACAGGCTGAATATGGTTGAGGAAATTACCGCCTCTGACACCCGCCGCCTTCAGGAGCTGAGCGATGCCGCAAAGGCAGTGGAGAATGCTCAGGCCGAGCTGGCCCAGGAGAAGAGTGAGCTGGAACAGACCCGCAAGGAACTGGATGCCACCCAGGAGGAGCTGGACATCAAGCGCGCAGAGGCTGATGAGCTGATTGTTCAGCTGCTCGCCAAGGGTGAGGAACTGAAAATCCAGCAGGAGGACCTGGAAAAGGAAGACCAGGACCTGCTGGCCGAGATCGCCCGCAAGGAGCAGGAATACAACGAAGCCAAGGAAGCGGAATGGCTTGCCTATATGGCAACCTATGTTCCCCCCACCACCCAGGCACCCGCCGGCGGCGGTGACAGCGGCAGCTCCGGCGGTGACAGCGGCACCAGCGGCGGCAACAATAACGTCAATGTGGGCAGCTCCTGGATGGTTCCGTGCAGCTACAAGAAGCTGACCAGCCCCTTTGGTATGCGGGAATCGCCCACCACCGGAGCATCCACCTTCCACCAGGGCGTTGACCTCTCCGCCAATGCCGGCACCCCCATCGTCGCCTCCCGGGGCGGCACGGTAACCGTCGCCAGCTACTCCAACAGCGCCGGCTATTATGTCACCATCAACCATGGCGACGGCTACTCCTCCATCTATATGCACATGACCAACTACATCGTCAGCGCAGGGCAGAAGGTCAACCAGGGCCAGACCATTGGCTACGTGGGCAAGACCGGCATTGCCACCGGCAACCACCTGCACTTTGGGATCGCCTACAACGGCTCCTACCAGAACCCCTGCAATTACGTAAGTCTGTACTAAAATCCATGCCCACAGCCTAAAATTGGCTGTGGGCATATTCTCAAATAATTCGGGTGAAATTTATGAAAACTTTTCTTCGTGCGCTTTCCTATCTCACCACCGCGCTGGCAGCCTGCGCGCTGACGCTGTATTTTTATCCCGGGAACGTTTCCGGGGTCTCCAAGCTGGATCAGGTGGAATACCTGATTGAAAACCGCTTCATCGGCGAGGTGGATCTGAAAAAAGCCGAAGATGCAGCGGCAGCGGCCATGGTAGACGCCCTGGGGGACCGGTGGAGCTACTATCTCAGCGCCGAGGACTACGCCGACCACAAAGAGCAGGTGAACAACGCGTATGTGGGCATCGGCGTTACCATCACCGCGGACGAGAGCGGCGAGGGCTATCTGATCATCGAGGTCCAGCCGGGAGGCAGTGCTTACGAGGTGGGAATTCTCCCCGGGGACGTCATTGTATCCGCCCAGGGGCAGAGCGCCAAGGGAATAACCGTCTCCGAATTGAGGGACCTCATTCGGGGGCCGGAGGGTACTACGGTTCCGCTGGAGGTGCTGCGGGACGAAGAAACGCTTTCGTTCCAGGTGGAACGGCGGCAGATTCTGACGCCGGTGGTGTCCTCCCAAATGCTGGAGGGGAACATCGGCCTGATTGCCATTCACAATTTTGATTCCCGCTGCGCCCAGGAATCCATTGCCGCCATCGAGCAGCTGCGCCAGCAAGGGGCCACTGCTCTGATTTTTGACGTTCGCTACAACCCCGGCGGATACGCCACGGAGCTGGTGGAGCTGCTGGACTATCTGCTGCCGGAGGGAGAACTGTTCCGCACGGTGGACTATTCCGGCAAGGAGCAGGTGGACTACTCCGATGCCGCCTGCCTGGATATCCCCTTTGCCGTGGTATGCAACCAGGATTCCTACTCCGCTGCCGAATTCTTCCCGGCTGCGATTCAGGAATACGGCGCAGGCACTGTAGTGGGCACCCCCACCTGCGGTAAGGGATACTTCCAGTATACCTACCAGCTCAGCGACGGTTCCGGCATAGGACTGTCCGTGGGGAAATACTTCACCCCCAGCGGAAAGAGCCTGACCGATGTGGGCGTCCAGCCGGACGTACTGGTGGAGGTAGATGTGGAAACCGAAAAGGCTATCTATTACGGTACCCTGGAGCCCCAGGACGATCCCCAGATTATGGCAGCGGTGGAAATTTTGGTAAAATAATGGTTTCACTCGTTGTAAAACAGGGATTCTTCTGATATAATGGGCGAGGTATTTCGTTTTTCTGCATTTGGAGGAATTTATGAAGATTATCATTGCCGGAGACGGTAAGGTCGGCGCAACGCTGACCAGGCAGTTCACTGCCGAGGACCACGACGTAACCGTCATTGATTCCAATTCCAGCATCCTGGATTCCAGCGTGGAACGCTACGACGTGATATCCGTCCAGGGCAACTGCGCCTCCATGGCCGTACTGAATCAGGCTGGAGTGAAAGAGGCGGATCTGCTGATTGCGGTGACCAATCACGACGAGATCAACCTGCTCTGCTGCACTACCGCCCACTCCATGAATCCCAAGCTGCACACCATCGCCCGCATCCGCAATCCCGAGTACAATGAGCAGGCCTACAGAATGCGGGATGTGTTTGGCCTTTCGCTGGTCATCAATCCCGAAAACCAGGCCGCCACGGAGATTCACCGGCTGCTGAAATACCCGGGCTTTCTGCGGCGGGATACCTTTGCCAAGGGCCGCACCGAAATTGTGGAGCTGCGGGTGGATGCCGGAAGCAAGCTGCGCAATGTGAAGCTGATGGATTTGAAGAGCATTGTCAAATGCCAGGTGCTGGTTTGCGCCGTGCTGCGCAACGGCTCTGCGGTGGCCCCCGGCGGTGACTTTATTCTGCGGGAGGGTGACCGGATCTTCGTCACTGCCCTGTCCGAAAACCTGACCACCCTGCTCAGCAGTCTGGGCATTCTTTCCCGCCGGGTTCGCCGGGTGCTGATCTGCGGCGGCGGCATGGTGGGCTACTATCTGGCCGCCCGTCTGGGAAAGGAAGGTGTGGCGGTGAAAATCGTGGAATCGGACCGTCTGCGCTGCCATGCGCTCAGCGCGCTTTTACCGGACACCGACATCATCTACGGCGATGTCAGCGACCAGGATCTGCTCCTCAGCGAGGGAATGGCCCAGTACGACGCTCTGGTAACCTGCACGGGATCGGATGAACTGAATATGATCGTCTCCATCTATGCCTCCAGCTGCGGCGTGCCCCAGGTGATCACCCGGCTGAGCAATGCCGATAACCGCAGCCTGCTCGACAGCCTTTCCCTAGGCAGTGTGATCTGCCCCAAGGACCTTTGCAGCAACAACATTGCCCGTTACGTCCGGGCCATAAAAAACCAGACCGGCGCCGCTCTCACCGTCCACGCCATTGCCGACGGCCAGGCGGAAGCCATGGAGTTCCGGGTGGATGAGCATACCCACCACTGCGGCGAGCCGTTGAAGCAGATCAAGCTCAAGCCCAATGTGCTGCTGGTTTCCATCACCCACGGCGCTGCCCCCGAGATTGCCAACGGCGACTCCATGTTCCAGCAGGGCGATATCGTCCTGGTGGTGACCAATGGCCGTGAAGTGCTTTATCAGCTCAACGACATCTTTGCGTGACCGCGGGGAACATCCATGAATTACAAAATGATGGGGCGTTTCACTGCCCAGCTTCTGTTTATCGAAGGAATCTTCCTTATCCCCCCGCTGATCATCAGCCTGACCCTGCAGGAAACGGCAGCCGTTCATGGGTTTTTGGTCACCCTGGCCATCATCGCCGCGCTGGCGTCTGTGCTGTTTATGCTGTGCAAGGATGCCAGAAATGCCTTCTATGCCACCGACGGCATGGTCTGCGTGGCTTTCAGCTGGTTGGTGCTCAGCTTGGTCGGCGCCCTCCCCTTCCGCATTTCCGGGGCGATCCCGCAGTATGTGGACGCTCTCTTTGAGACGGTATCCGGCTTTACCACCACCGGCGCTTCCGTCCTGACTGCGGTGGAGCCCATGGAAAAGGGGCTGCTGTTCTGGCGCAGCTTCACCCACTGGGTGGGCGGCATGGGCGTACTGGTGTTTCTGCTGGCCATTGCTCCGGCCAAAGGCAGCGGAAAAGGCTTCACCATGCACCTGCTCCGGGCAGAAAGTCCCGGTCCAAGTGTGGGCAAGCTGGTGCCTAAAATGCGCAAAACCGCCGGGATTCTGTACCTTCTGTACGTCGGCCTGACGGTTATGGATATCATTTTGCTTCTCGCCGGCGGAATGTCTGTTTTTGAAGCCTTCTGCACCGCCTTCGGCACCGCCGGTACCGGCGGCTTTGGCGTGCGGAATGATTCCATCGCCAGCTACAGCCCCTATATCCAAAACGTGACCGCCGTGTTTATGCTCCTGTTCGGTGTGAATTTCAGCTGCTACTATATGCTGCTGCTGCGCCAATTCAGGAGTGTGTTCAAAGATGAGGAGCTGCGGCTGTATATCGGCATCGTGGTGGGGAGCATCGCCCTGATTGTTTGGAATCTTTGGGGCTTTTACCCCACAGCGGAGGAAACCCTCCGCCACGCTGCCTTCCAGGTAAGCAGCATCATGACCACCACGGGCTTTGCCACCACGGACTTTGACCTGTGGCCAAGCTTTTCCAAAACCATCCTGCTGTGCCTGATGGTGATTGGCGCCAGCGCCGGTTCCACAGGAGGCGGCATCAAGGTGGCCAGAGTCCTGCTGCTGTTTAAGAGCCTGAAGCGAAACATCGCCCAGATGCTCCACCCCCGGAAGATCAAGGCTGTGCGCAGCAACGGCGCTGTGGTGGATGAGCGAATCATCGCCAATACCAATGCTTACCTGTCCGCCTATGTGGTCATCGTGTTTGTCAGCTTCATCATCACCTCTCTGGATGGGTTTTCCACCGGAACCAATTTTTCCGCCGTGCTGGCCTGTCTGAATAACATCGGCCCTGGCTTGGAGCTGGTGGGTCCTGTGTGCAATTACTCCTCGTTCAGTGTGTTAAGCAAGCTGGTGCTGACCCTGGATATGCTGCTGGGGCGGCTGGAAATCTTCCCCATCCTGGTGCTTTTCTCCTTCCAAACCTGGAAAAACGGATAAAATATGCGCCGATTGGCGTACAACAGAAACCGATGAATTGGTGTTTGCCGAAAAATGCACATGCCAGAAGCAGGGGAGATATGATCATGCCCTACATGTGGCAGGGCGCGTGCACAGGACGCTGCTTTATGGAGAAACGGAAATGGTCATTCGAAAAGCTGCAAAAGATGATTTATCCCGCATTGCAGAAATCTTTGTATTCAATAACCGGATCAATTATTTCCCTATTTTCAAGAATGAGGATTTCTCTTTTGGCGAATTGCAGGTGGTATCAATGATTGACCGCTATTTTGGAAAAGAAGATATTATGAATTCTTTGTATGTGGCAGAACAGAACCGAATCATCAAGGGATTCATGGAAATCCGGGGGACGGAAATTGTGAAATTGTATGTTGAGCCCTGTTTTCAAAGCTGCGGAATCGGAAATGAACTGATTGAATTTGCAATTCGGGCTCTTCGTGCGGATTTCCTATGGGCTTTGGAAAAAAATACACGGGCTCGCGCATTCTATCATCGCCACGGCTTCATCGAAAACGGCGAAAGAGTATTTGAGGAAGGTACAACGGAGTATTTGCTGAAGCTGGTACGCAAATCGTAAATTTTGCTCCAAAAAAATATCCGCAGTTCCAAAACGGAGCTGCGGAATTTTTCTTATTTAATGACCCGAACCTTGAGGACGCCGTCGATTTTTTCCAAATCCTTGGCGGCCTCGGGGGAGGCCTGGTGGTCCAGATCCAGCATGGTCACGGCGTATTCTCCCCGGCTCTTGTTCATCAGGCCGGCGATGTTGATGCCCTCGGCAGCCACAGCGGTGGTGAACCGGCTCAGGGAGTTGGGGATGTTCCGGTGCAGAATTACAATCCGGCCTGCGGCGGTGCAGATGCCCATATCGCAGTTGGGGAAATTGACCGAATTGACAATATTGCCGTTTTCCAGGTAGTTCATCACCTCATTCACCGCCATCTTGGCGCAGTTGTCCTCGGACTCCTCGGTGGAAGCGCCCAGGTGGGGGATGGCGATGCAGCCGGGCATATTGGCAGTTTTGTCGTTGGGGAAGTCGGTGACATACCGGGCCACCTTGCCGGAGGCCAGGGCTTCGGCCATGGCATCGTCGTCCACCAACAGATCCCGGGCGAAGTTCAGGATAATCACCCCGTCCTTCATCATGGCAATGGTCTCTGCGTTGATCATCTTCCGGGTGTCATCCAGCAAGGGGGTATGCAGGGAGATGACGTCGCAGCTTGCAAAGATGTCCTCCCGCTTGTTCACCCGGGTGATCTGGCTGTCCAGATGCCAGGCGGCGTCAATGGAAATGAAGGGGTCACAGCCGTAGACCTCCATGCCCAGCCGCCGGGCCGCATTGGCCAGAGGACCGCCCACGGCGCCCAGGCCCACCACGCCCAGCTTCCGGCCCAGGATCTCATGGCCCGCAAATTGGGACTTGCCTTTCTCCACCTTCTTGGCCACGTCCCCCCCGGCAGCGATGGACTTGACCCAGTTGATGCCGCCCACCACATCCCGGCTGCCCAGCAGCAGACCGCACAGGGTCATTTCCATGACGCTGCGGGCATTGGCGCCGGGGGTATTGAACACCACAATGCCCTGCTCGGCGCATTTGTCCAGGGGGATGTTGTTCACACCCGCACCGGCCCGGGCCACCGCCAGCAGCCGCTCTGGCAGCTCCATATCATGCATGGCGGCGCTGCGCACCAAAATGGCATCGGCATCGTTCACGGTTTCGGTCAGGGTGTAGTCCTGCTTCCAAAGGGCCGTACCTTTGGGGGAGATTTTATTCAAATAATGTACCTGATACATGGGGGTTATCCTCTTTTCATTTTTTCTCAGCGGTTTTTCTTCTCAAAATCTTCCATAAAGGAAACCAGGCTCTCCACTCCCGCCTTGGGCATAGCATTGTAGATGCTGGCCCGCATGCCGCCCACGGAGCGGTGGCCCTTCAGGTTTTTGAAGCCCGCCGCGTCCGCCTCGGACACGAATTTGGCGTTCAGCTCGTCGCTGCCGGTGACGAAGGTGACGTTCATCAAAGAGCGGTCCTTCTTCTCCACGGTGCCAACAAACAGCTTGCTGTTGTCCAAATAGTCATAGAGAATCTTGGCCTTCTCCTCATTGCGGCGCTGCATCACTTCCAGGCCGCCCTGGTTCAGCAGCCATTTGAACACCTTGCCGCAGATGTAGATATTGTAGCAGGGCGGGGTATTGTACATGGAGCCGTTGTCGGCGTAGGTCTTGTAGCGGAGCATGGTGGGGGTGT
>JBJDYM010000307.1:0-13729 GCA_051867315.1 Faecousia sp. | reverse complement strand
AGATTATCAGCACCCTGCCCAGCATCACCTCCGAATCCACCTATCTGTCCTGCTATACCTTTGTGGATACCCTGTCTGCCGGCCTGAGCTATCTGACCGGGGATGTGAAGCTGGAGCTGTTCACCGATTCTGGCTGCACCGACCTGATCACCACCTGGCGGGAAGCGGACGGGATGTTCACCGTGCGATATAACACTGCTTCCAATAACGCCAACGCCATGACCATCGAAATGACCACCAGAGGCCTGGCAGAGCTGAACGCTTCCAAGGTAGTCTATTCCGGCGCTTCCATGGTCAACAGCGGCTATTCTGACTGTACCGTGAGAATCACCTATCAGGCGAAGCTGGACAGTGACAGCAGCGTGGTCTACGGCGACAGCGGCAACCCCAACGAGGTGGTGCTGACCTGGAAGCGCACCAGCCAGAATTATTACGATACCCTGGTGGATGATGCCCATGTGTACACCTACGGCATCGATGTGACCAAGCTGTTTTCTGACGGCAAGGGCGATTTCTCCAAGGTGGAGTTCCTGGTGAAGAACAAGACGGACAACTATTTCGTCAAGGCGGAGCTGAACCAGGCGGACGGCTTTTATTATGTTGTCGGCCACGTCGTTAATGAAGCCGATGCCACCCACTTCATCCCCGTGGACAGCAAAGGCACTCCCGGCAAGGTCATTATCAAGGGTGTGGAGGACGACGAGTACATCATCACCGAGGTTCGCACCGACAACGGCTACACCCTGCTGAAAGAGGCCATTACCGTGGCCATTTCCCAGAAATCATCCTCTCAGCTCTGCGACTGCTACAGCCGGGATGCCCTGCTGACCGCTGCCGCAGCGGTGGACGGCAACTCCGTTTCCATGCTGGCAGACGGCAATTCCAAGAACGCAGAAGCCCCGCTGTCCGTGGTCAACACCCGAGGCTTTGACCTGCCCAAAACCGGTGACAACGGCACCATGTTCATCACCGTCACCGGCATTGTGATGATGGCTGCTGCTGCGGTTGTAATCATCCTCGCCACCCGGAAGAAGAATAAGCGATAATATGACTGCCCCGGAGATTCATGCTCCGGGGCTTTCCCATAAGGAGGGGAATATGAAACGAATCACCATTATCGTCCTGTCCGCTGTGACCTTTCTGCTGGCACTGGGACTGACCATCTATCCGGTTGTAAGCATTTATGTAAACCAGAAATACGCCTCTGAAATCTACTTTACCTATGAGGAGGCTGTGGAGCAGACGGATGATCTGACGCTGGCACAGGCTCGGCTGGATGCCCTGCGCTACAACGAATCCATTGTACCCGGTACGTTGGAGGATGAGGAAGCTTTCAGCCAGGAGGCGCTGGAGCAGGCCGCCGGGGAGTATGACCGGCTTCTGAACATCGCCGGGAACGGCATCATGGGTTATGTGGAAATCCCGGTGATTTCTGTGAATCTGCCCATCTACCACGGCACCGGGACGGATTCTCTGGAGCGTGGGGTGGGCCATCTGCTTGGTTCCTCTCTGCCGGTGGGCGGGGAATCCACCCATGCGGTGCTCACCGGCCACAGCGGCATGGCCACCAGCAAGATGTTCACCGACCTGGAGCAGCTCAAGCAGGGTGATGTTTTCTATCTGCACACCCTGGGGGAAACCCTGGCCTACCAGGTGACGGAGCTGAACACCGTCCTGCCCCATGAAACCGAGCTGCTGGCCGTGGTCCCCGGGGAGGACTACTGCACCCTGGTGACCTGCGTCCCTTATGCGGTGAATTCCCACCGGCTGCTGGTGCGGGGAGAGCGAATCCCTTATGAGCAGGCCGAGGAGCTGGTGGAGGAAATCACCATAGAGGAGCTACCCACCTCCCACTGGGAAGAGAAATACATGGAGGGCATCTTTTATGGGATCGGCGCGGCCTCCATCGTCAGTGCGGCGATTATTGCGTTCTCCGTCACCCGGGGCAGCCGCAGAAAGAGCCGAGGTGGGAAATATGTACGCAAGTAAGGATGGCTGTGGCTTCTGGCGGGCGTTCCTCATTGCGCTGATGTTTCAGTTTTTCCTGTTCGGGCTCTGCATCACCCTTTTTCCCTACGTCCGGGGCTACATCGTTGACCGGGCCATTGAGGACAATGCCAGCTCCTTTCTGGTGCAGATGGGGGAAACGGAACCGGAGCAATCCCCAACTCCCGCCATCCCCACGGCTGAGACGGAAGCAGCAACCGTCCCACGAGATTACGAACGGCTTTGGGCAGACATGACCGCCTACAACGAGCGAATCTACGCCCAGCATCAGTCCGGGCTGTCCTGCGAGTATGACTATCAGCAGCCCAGCTTCGTTCTGAAAAACTACGGTCTGACCAGTGAAATCTTCGGGGTCATCAGCATCCCCGCCATGGAGCTGGAAATGCCCATCTACCTCGGCGCAACGTCGCAGCACATGGCGGACGGCGCGGCCCACATGACCCAGACCAGCCTGCCCATTGGCGGCAAGAACACCAACGCCGTCATTGCAGGCCATCGGGGGTATAATGGTGCCAGCTATTTCCGCTACATTGACAAGCTCCAGCCCGGTGATCTTGTAACGGTGCGTAATTTATGGGAGACGCTAAATTACCGTGTGTCGGGCATCAAGATCATCGACCCCCACGATGTGGAGGAAATACTGATTCAGGATGGCCGGGAGCTGTTGACCCTCATCACCTGCCACCCCTATGCCTCCGGCGGAAAGCAGCGCTATGTGGTGTACTGCGAACGGGTGGAATAAAAAATCGGAAGCATCATAGACACAGAACCGATTTTGTGGTACACTATCTTCATCATTTGCAGGAGGGACAGCCATGTGGGATACCATTCAGAAGCTGGAATATCGTGCCAGAGCCGGTATTGCGGATGCCGAAGAAAACCTTAATCGTCGGCTGAATGACCGGGTACTGCTGCCCCTGAAAGGAATCCACGGCGAGGCGCTCTACCTGACCGGCATCACAAAGCTCTCGGAAAAGGCCCAGGAGCTGGAGCTGCTGTACCAGAAGCTCCCGGAGCGGCGGGGGGTGCAGGAGGTTCTTCTTCTGGATGCCTGGTCCTCTGCCACCATCGAGGGAGCAAGAACCACTGTGGCTCAGGTCAAAAAGAGCTTCGATCATCCCAGCACAAAGGATGACCAGATGGTGGTCAACACCATCGCCGGTGCCGATTACGCCTACCGGCAGGAGATCACGCCGAAGAACATCCGCAGGCTCTGGGAGAGGATTGTAAAAGGGGTCTGCGAGAACGAGAATCAAGCGGGCAGTCTATACCGCAGCGGCATGGTTTATGTGGGCTCCGCTGACCGAATCATCCACGCCCCGGCCCAGGCGAATCAGCTGCCCCAACTGATGGATGACTGGTTCAAATTCCGTCAATCAAATTCTCCCGCGCTGCTCCTCAATTCCTTTGTGGCCCACTTCTATTTTGTATATGTCCATCCCTTCTGTGACGGGAACGGCAGAACTGCCCGAATCTGCAATATGTCCCAGCTTTATCACGGTGGATACAAAAAAATAAAGAGTGTGCCTCTCTCAAACGCCATCAACAATCAGCTCAGCGGGTACTATTGGAGCCTTTCTGATTCCGAAAGGCTTCTGATGGACGGCGGGGAAAAATGGCTGGATCTTTCGCCCTTTGTTTCCTATATGCTGGATGTTTTTGAGCGCAGTCTGATGGATGCTGCCTTGTCCACAAATGTGCTGAGTGAGCAGGAGTCCAAGCTTTTGGAGCGGATGAACAAGGCGGGGCTGAACGCGGAAATCACCGTGAAAAAAGCAGCGCAGATACTGAACCTTTCCGAAAGCGCCGCTCGAAATGTGCTGAACCGGTTGGTGGGCAAAGGGTACTTGACCGTGGACACTTCACAGCTTCCGTTTCTTTTCCAGCGAAAATAACATATCTTCATTCTTCTATGAGCCAGATGTCGTTGTGCATCTGGCTTTTTTCATTCCCAAAAAGGAGGAACCATTATCGATTTTCTGTGGGAGCAAATCACCGACTGGCTGAAAGAGGTGCTGGTAGACGGCATCATCAGCAACCTCACCGGGATGTTTGATTCCACCAATGAGCAGATTGGAAACATTGTGGGCGAGGTGGGCCTGACGCCCCAGGCATGGAACAGCGGCATTTTCAACATGATTCAGAACCTGTCCGAGACGGTGGTGCTTCCCATTGCCGGGGCGGTGCTGGCCTTTCTCATGACCCTGGAGCTAATTCAGCTCATTACGGATAAGAATAACCTCAACGATGTGGACACCTGGATGTTCTTCAAATAGGTATTCAAGTCCGCTGCCGCCGCCCTGATTCTCTCCAACACCTGGACCATTGTCATGGGCGTGTTCGATGTGGCCCATGGCGTTGTATCCTCTGCCGCAGGGGTTATCGTGGGAAATACCGCCATTGATATCACATCAGTGCTCTCTGGACTGGAGGCGCAATTGGAGGCCATGGACTTGGGCCCGCTGTTCGGGCTGTGGTTTCAGAGCCTGTTTGTGGGCATCTGCACCTGGGCCATTACCATCTGCATTTTTATCGTGATCTACGGGCGCATGATCGAGGTGTACCTGGTCACATCCGTCGCCCCCATCCCCATGGCTACCATGGCCAACCGGGAATGGGGACAGATGGGGCAGAACTATCTGCGTACATTATTCTCTCTGGGCTTCCAGGCGTTCCTCATTATGGTCTGTGTGGCCATCTACGCTGTGCTGGTGCAGAACATCGGCACCTCCTCGGATGTTTCCGGTGCCATTTGGACCTGCATGGGCTATACGGTGCTTCTGTGCTTCTGCCTGTTCAAAACCAGCAGCCTGTCCCGCAGTGTCTTCAATGCTCATTGAGTTGTCCCCAAGTGTAAAAAAATGCCTATTAAGGAGGTAATTTCATTCCGTATGTAACCGTCCCCAAGGACGTCACCAAAGTCAAAACCAAGGTGCTGTTCAACCTGACGAAACGCCAGCTCATCTGCTTCAGCGTGGCAGCGGCGGTGGGTGTGCCGCTGTATTTCCTGACTCGAAAGCCCCTGGGCAACAGCACCGCCGCGCTTCTTCTAATTCTTTCCATGATGCCCATGTTCCTGTTTGCCATGTACGAAAAGAACGGGCAGCCCCTGGAAATTATTCTGCGGAACATGATACGCAGCATGATACTCCGTCCAAAGAAGCGACCCTATCAAACCAATAATTTCTACGCCGCCGTGCAGCGGCAAGACCGATTAGACAAGGAGGTTTACCACATTGTCCGCCGAAAAGCTGTCCCTGGCCGAAAAGAGAGCGGTAAAGGCCGCAATCGAAAGGGCCAGGGGAACAGATAAAAAGGGCAAGTCCGCACAGTCCAGTATCCCCTACCAGATGCTCCGCCCGGACGGCATCTGCCAGGTCACACCCACCCATTTCACCAAAACCATCCAGTTCCGGGACATCAACTACCAGCTCTCCGACAACGAGGACAAGCAGACCATCTTCGACAGCTGGTGCGACTTTCTGAACTACTTCGATTCCTCCGTCCGGTTCCAGCTGTCCTTCCTGAACCTCACCGCCTCGGAGGATGCTTTTGTGGACAGCATTCAGATTCCCGACCAGGGGGATGAATTTGACTCCATCCGGCAGGAGTATGCCCAGATGCTGCAAAACCAGCTGGCACGGGGCAACAACGGCCTGATGAAAACCAAGTACCTCACCTTCGGCATCAACGCCGATTCCATCAAAACAGCCAAGCCCAGGCTGGAACGGTTGGAAACAGACATCCTCAACAATTTCAAACGGATGGGGGTTCTGGCCGAATCCCTCTCCGGTCAGCAGCGGCTCCGGGTACTCCATGACATTCTCCGCATGGACACCCCGGAGCCCTTTCTCTTTGACTGGAAATGGCTCCCGAAAACCGGCCTTTCCACCAAGGACTTTATTGCCCCCAGTTCCTTTTACTTTAACCATGCCAGGGATTTTCACATGGGGAAAAAGTTCTGCCGGGTCAGCTTCCTGCAGATTCTCGCGCCGGAGCTCAGTGACCGGATTCTCAAAGACTTCCTGGATGTGGAGAGCAATCTGGTGGTCTCCATCCATGTCCAGTCCATCGACCAGGTTGCGGCCATCAAGACCATCAAACGCACCATCACCGATCTGGACAAGACCAAGATTGAGGAGCAGAAAAAGGCAGTCCGCTCCGGCTACGATATGGACATTATTCCCTCAGACCTCGCCACCTACGGCGAGGAGGCGAAGAAGCTCCTGGCGGATTTACAGAGCAGAAATCAGAGAATGTTTCTGGTGACGTTCCTGATTCTCAGCACCGCCGACACCCAAAGGCAGTTAGAAAACAATGTGTTCCAGATGAAATCCATCGCCCAGAAATACAATTGCAACATCACGCCCCTGGACTACCAGCAGGAGGAGGGGCTCATGAGCTGCCTGCCCCTGGGTCACAACCAGATTGAGATTCAGCGGGGACTCACCAGCTCCGGCATTGGCATCTTCATCCCCTTTACCACCCAGGAGCTGTTTCAAAGCGGCGGGGAGGCCCTCTATTATGGCCTGAATGCTCTCAGCAACAACCTGATTATGGTTGACCGGAAGTTGCTAAAGAATCCCAACGGCCTGATTCTGGGCACTCCCGGATCGGGCAAGTCGTTCTCGGCAAAGCGGGAGATTACCAATGCCTTCCTGGTGACGAAGGACGACATCATCATCTGTGACCCGGAAGCCGAGTACGCCGCCCTGGTCTCCCAGCTGGGGGGACAGGTGATAAAGATTTCTCCCACCTCCAGGCACCACATCAACCCCATGGACTTGAACCTGAACTACAGCGACGAGGATAATCCTTTGTCCCTGAAATCTGACTTCATTTTGTCTCTATGCGAGCTGATCGTGGGCGGCAAGGATGGGCTGTCTCCTGTGGAAAAGACCATCATTGACCGCTGTGTGCGGCTGGTGTACCGGGAGTATCTGGACAATCCCATCCCGGAGAAAATGCCCATTCTGCAAGACCTGTACGACCAGCTTCGGATGCAGGAGGAAAAAGAAGCCCAGCACATCGCCACTGCCTTGGAAATCTATGTCAGCGGTTCTCTTTCCGTGTTCAATCACCGCACCGATGTGGACATCCACAACCGGATTGTGTGCTATGACATCCGGAAGCTGGGCAAGCAGCTGAAGAAAATCGGGATGCACATTGTCCAGGATCAGGTGTGGAACCGGGTGACTGCCAACCGGTTCCGCAAGGCCCAGGATGCGGGCGACCCCATCCAGAAAGCCACCCGGTACTACATGGACGAATTCCACCTCCTGCTGAAAGAGGAACAGACCGCCGCCTACTCCATTGAAATCTGGAAGCGGTTCCGAAAATGGGGCGGCATCCCCACGGGCATCACCCAGAACGTGAAGGATTGGCTACATTGCCACATGGTCCCAGGGCAAGGAGCCGAAAGAACTCCGTGCCAGTCTGGAAACCATAAACAAGACCTCCTCGGAGCTGATAAGCGGGATTGAGCAGCATTATCGGGAGATTTGCAAGGAACAGGGAATCGATCTGGCAGCTGATTCCTCGGAGCAGACCTTGGACGAATACCCTATGCCGGATGAATCCCTGAAAGCAGCCGATCTGGAAGCCTGTGGCTATTTGGATAGGGATATGCTGCCTCTGTCCAGAGAACGGGCAGTGGAACTGTACGATCAGGATTTGACCGTGTATACCATCGTTGACGGCGGCAATGCAGAGATGCTGTTTGATCGGGAGGAATTGGATACCCAAGCCCCCAGCACGGTGTTCGCTATTTCCCGTGAGGAATGGGAGCATAGCTCCCTGTTCCACGAAAAAATCGTGGAGCGCCAGCAGCATCAGGAGAAACGGGAGAATGCCTTCCTCGCTCATGGAGGAGACTGCTTTGCCATCTATCAGATAAAGCGTGACGATCCCGGCAATGTTCGGTTTATGAACATGGACTGGATGCAATCTCACGGGAAAGCCATTGAGCGGGGCAGCTATGACCTGATCTACACCGCACCGCTGACTGCCACCGGCAGCACCGGTGCCAAACTGGAGGCGCTCTTTGAGCAGTTTAACCTCCATCGTCCGGTAGATTATCACAGCCCGTCCTTGAGCGTCAGCGATATCGTTGCGCTGAAACAGGACGGTGTGGTATCCTACCACTACTGCGACAGCGTGGGTTTCAAGGAACTGCCGGACTTCCAGAAAGAGAACTACCTGAAGGCAGCGGAGATGTCCACGGAGGATGATTACGGCATGATCGACGGCATCATTAACAATGGGAAGCAGCCCACGGCAGCCGATCTGGAACAGCAGGCCAAATCCGGTCAGCCCATTTCCCTGATGGATTTGGCACATGCCACCCACCGGGAGAAAAAGGCGTCTGTCCTAGAAAAGCTCAAAGATCAGCCGCAGCAGTCCCAGCGCAAATCCAAACCCCGAAAATCAAAAGAACAGGAGATTTGAACATGAATGATTTCACCTTTGAAGAACAACAGCTCATGAGTATCTATAACCCCGGCACCCGTCTGGGGCTGATTCGTACTCTTCTGGAAATGCGTACTTATCTGGATGAAGACGAGCAGGAGCTGAAAGACCTGACGGACAGCGCTATCGCCAAGCTCAATATCATTACGGATGCCGAGTTTGATGCGTTGGATTTGGTTCCCGACTTCGATTCTTGACCGTATAACGAATGACAGCCGGTTCTGAGGTCACTCCCGGAACCGGCTGAAAGTATGTGCATGTCTGCAATGATCTTGCTCGAAAAAATTGTGACTTCGGGAAACCATTCCATGCGTTATTCCGGTTGTCTGCGGCATTCGATAAAGTCAAACAGATCGTTCCGCAAATGATTACGAAACTTCCTTGCATGACGCAGGGAAATGGTGTATGATACTGATGAACCAATGGCAGCAATGTTAGGAGGACGACACATGTTTTATGATCAGGTTAAAGAGAGCGTAGACTACATCCGTTCCAAGGTCAACGCCAAGGCAGATTTTGCTGTGATCCTGGGAAGCGGCCTGGGCAAAATCGTGGATATTATGGAGAACAAGGAGATCGTGCCCTACAAGGAGATTCCCAATTTCCCCCAGAGCTCTGTAGCAGGACATGCAGGCAATCTGGTTTTTGGCAGCATCGGAAGCACCAGAATCATGGCATTGCAGGGCCGTTTCCATTACTACGAAGGGTTCTCTATGAAAGAGGTTTCCTACCCTGTGTATGTGATGAAGCTGCTGGGAATTGACAAGATGATCGTGACTAATGCCTGCTGTGGCATCAACGAAACCTTCCAGCCGGGCGATATGATGATTATCGACGATTTCATCAATTCAGTCTGCGTGAACCCCCTGATGGGTGCCAATGACGAAAGATTTGGCCCCAGATTCCCCGATATGTCCGAACCCTTCAGCAAGGAACTGAGAGAAAAGGCCAAAAAAGTGGCTGACGAGCTGGGCATCGAGACAAAGCACGGCGTTTATACCCTGTTCCAGGGCCCATATTATGAAACGGCTGCGGAGATCCGTATGTTCAAGACCGCAGGAAGCGACGCCATCGGCATGTCTACAGTCCCGGAAACCATCGCTGCAAACTATATGGGCATCAAGACCCTGGGAATTGCCTGCATTACGAACATGGCAACGGGCCTGCGTACCGGAAAGCACAGCCACGAAGAAGTGGTTGCCATTGCGGAGAAAACCAGTGAGAAGCTCTGTATGTGGATCGAGAAGCTACTGAAGGATTGGGATAATTACTAAGGGTTGTCTGGAGACGGCAAAGGGTCATTATTCTTTCCGCTTTACCACAGCGTTCTTTCCACGGAAAGCGATTCCAATCTTGATGATTTTCCCAACACCGGCATCCAGAAGCTCCGTATCATACTTCTTTTCGTCAATCTGTTGGAGTGCCTTTTCTGCCAGCGCATTCAGGTCTGCGTGTTGGTCATTGGTGTGCTTGAACTCAAAGAGAAATCCTGGGATGCCGGTGAGCAGGGGAGAGAGCTGGATATCGAAGCGTCCAAGCCCGGATTCCCGATTGGAGCGTACCTGGTAGCGATTGCCAAGAATGGCACACAGCCCCAGCATCATGCCGTGATAAAACCCCTCGTTGGCACCATCCATGGAGGAAATGCTGTGCAGCATAAAATCCTCCAGCAGTGTTTGGAGCTTCTGGGTGTTGCCGGAGAAAATGGCCTGCTGGATGGAGATGGCCAGACCATTTTGATTCATTCTGTTCAGGATTTCCTTCTCATAGACATAGGCAATCTCTTTGTTGGGAATTGCCACATCACACATGAAGTTTCCGTCGTTCTGGGGATATACCGCTGCAACCTTCAAATAGCCGGCGACCAGCAGGAAGCTATAGATGCTGTAGGGATTGTTCTGCACCTCCGGGTAGATCACGCTGGTGTCGATATAGGTGGTGATTCTTTCTCCGCACAGCAGCTGATGCAGTCCCTCCGTAATCTCTGGGGTGGCGGAGGAAATGATTTCTCCGATGATGTCATTGCTGCCGGTGGACTGCCAGAAGGCTTTGGGGAAGCAGCGGTCAGATACATAGTTAATCACCGACCATGGGTTATAAATCTCCGTGTTGCCAAAGAGATAACCGTCATACCAGTCGCTGATTTCCTGAAATTTGTTTTCTGCCCCATAGTAGCGCAGCAGCTGCTTCACCTCCTCGGTGGTGAAGCCAAAGTACTCGCTGTAGCTATCGTCCAGAATGGAATAGGTTTTCAGATTGTTCATGCCGCTGAAGATGCTTTCTTTTGCCACACGCAGAATTCCGGTGAGAAAACCAAAGGCGAGATGGGGATTGTCCTTCAGGCCCCCGGAGAAGAAATTCCGCATGAAGCCCACAATTTCGTCATAGAAATTGCAGCTGTGTCCCTGCTGGATGGGTGTGTCATATTCATCGATGATGATTATTGCTTCTCTGTCATGGTGCTTATGCAGCAACAGGGAAAGAAGCTGTAAGCCCATCTGGTAATCCACATCATCGGCACTGCCGGCGGCGAAGCGGATGTATTGCTCTTTTTCGTAGGCACTCAGTTTGTCACTTTTTTCCAGTTCCTCGTGCCGCATGAATTCCAAAGAGATCAGCTTGCGGATTTTTTGGAGTGTCTCTTCCCAGGTCTGACATTTTACATCCTTAAAGGTGAGGAAAATCACAGGATACTGCCCCTGGTACCGGGTATAGTCATCTCCGCATTGCCAAATCAGCTTGTCCCGGAAATAGACGGAAGTATCTTCCTGGTTTTTTTCAAAGAAAACACGGAGCATATCCATGTTCATGCTTTTGCCAAAACGCCGGGGCCGAGTAAACAGAGAGACCATGGGTTTCGCATCCAGGAAATCCCGAATCAGCAATGTCTTGTCCACATAGTAGTAATCCGTGGTCGCTGCCTTGAAATCGGAGATGCCGATGGGCAGGGGCTTTTTCTTTTCAGCAACACCCGGGAGAACAGCGCAGTCCGGGATCATCCAGGAGCGCCCCTGCTTCACGGCCCCCGGAAGCTGCCCCAGTTTACACATCTGCTGGATTCTGCGAACGGTAATTCCCATCGCTTTTGCGGCATCCGTGCAGGATAGGTAGTTCATAACGCACCTCCAAACGAAATTCTACTGTTAGTATACCCGCATAAACGAAATGAGTCAATGAAAATTTCGTTAAGATTTCGCATAAAAGGGGATAGTATTTGGGATGGTTCTCTGCTATACTGACCTGGATAACAGAGGGAGGAAGTGCCATGCCGGAAAAACTACTCGTGCCCTATAAGGCTTTGAAGCAAAAGCAGAAAGCCCGCATTGCGGATTGGATGTACCGAGAAACCCTGCGCTTCTACCTGCAATGCCAGCGGATGCCGGAGGCAGAGGAATTTGAAACGCTGTGCCAGACCGTTTATGCCAAGGTGCGGAGCGCGAATTACCGGGTCGCCTACGATGAAATCCGGCAGCTTTATGCCAAACAATTGGATTCGTATACCAAGCGTGTCCAGCGGGATGCCGAAGCAGGGATTACTATGGAAGCAAATCCCGTACTGCGTCTGATGTATTTGCAGATCTGAAACGCGAAATACAGTAAAATCCGCAAAGACCATCGCCGCCAGCTTTCCAACCTGGATATGTTCAAACGAATACACTCTAGGCTGCAACGCCTGGAATAGAATGAAATAGATACGATATTGTATTAGATAGCTCATTCTAAATGAAACAAAATACCCCTATACTCAATGGTACAGTATCTAATAGAGTAGGGGTTGTATTCAATGGATATAGATTTTGTTCTTACTGGGCAGCGAATCCGTGAGGCACGAAAATTCAGAGGATGGACGGCGGAGGTTCTTGCAGAGAAGGTCGGACTTGCAACAGAATCTCTGCGCCATATCGAAAATGCTTCCAGCAAACCCAGTCTCCAAACGCTGTTCAAGCTTGCCACCACGCTGGATGTATCCCTGGACTATATTACAGGGCGAACCCCTGACATTTCTTCCATGATTTCCGGCGATTGCAGCAAGGATTTCGGTTTGAGCGAAACGCAGCAACGCATGGTTCAGGACATGCTCAAAAGCATCATTCCGGTTATTATGGGGTATCTTTGATTCCTCCATATCCAATCCATTCCCTAAAGCCGTTACGAATAAAGTAGCGGCTTTTCTTTTTTGCCTGAAATTAAACATCATTTTCGGATTCTCTGTGTTATGATAGTATTAGATAGATACTATTAAGTATCATACTAATACATGGAGGGATTGAAGATGACAACAGACAGAGTATTGGCGGAAATCCTGGAGAATGGATTGGGGCCAGCCTATCAGGAAGAAATCAGGAAGTGTTATGAATGTGATACTGCGGAAGGCTTGTTTGAACCGGAGGAGCGGGAATATGATGCCGGCATTACTGCACTGGCAAAGACACTCTCTCCAAAGAAAATGTCACAGCTTGCAGAGTATGAGAACACTTGTTCAAGCCTGCGGGAGTATGCCGCGAAATATGGGTTCCTCGCTGGGCTGTATTGCGGTTTTAAGCAGTCCTTCACATTGAAACATGAATCAGACGGCGGCTTCTCGAAGCATGTTCCTGACGAAATCCACAAGATGCCCCAAATGACGCGGCACAGGGAATATTACGCGAAGATCGAACGCCGAAATCAGCTAGCAAAAGCGTTGGAAGCAGAAGTCGGCCGCAAAAACCAATACCATCTTGTATCGGTGGCGTGTGCATGGGAACAGCGCTCCTATAGCGCCTCAATGGATGGCTTCTATCTGGGGTATCATGCAGCTGTTGCCATTCTCGAAGAAGTAGAACCGAACAGCTTTCCCAGACTTCAAATGGAGGGGAACATCCTCTGTATGGAACATCAGCTTGGTTTCATCCGTAACCGGAAAGAATAATAATTGGAAGAAATTGACTAATCGCCATATATCCCGCCCGATAGAAAGAGTTTCAGAAAATAGCAAACCAGCGAAGATACAGCAACAGCTGCATCTTCGCTGACTATTTCCGGGGTTGAAGAAGGAACCATTTTACTATTTACGATTCACGACACACAACAATATTTCTGCATTCCTTCTGTAAATCGGAAAAGATATCCCACATTGGTTTACAGTATTCCTGTAATTCATTTGGCATCGACTGAAAACCCCTTATCTGAATTGTCCTGCTCTCATTCTCATCAAAATAACCATCGATACAATCCCAAACTGCATCCCAGTTTTTTCCGCAGCAAGCTGGAAATC
>JBJDYM010000306.1:2086-3979 GCA_051867315.1 Faecousia sp. | reverse complement strand
GCCGTGGGCGGAAACCTCGTCCATCCTCGACTCCTCCGTGACGTCGGAGAGCATGGAATCATAGAGGACAAGGCTTAAGGAGTATGCGGATTTCGCCAGGACAAAGGCGCCCAGGAACCAGATCCACGACTTTAAAATGCCCAGCAAAACGCAGCCGGCGGCGCCGATAATCAGGGAACACAAAAATATTTTTTTCTTCCAGTGCTCCAGGTCGGACAGCGTTCCCAGCGTCGGTCCCAATATGGCGACAATCAGCGTGGAAATGGACAGCGCGTACCCCCAGTACGCCATGTAGTTGACGCTGGAGACGCCAGCGCCTTCCGCCAGATAATTAAAGTAAATGGGGACGATGGTGGAGACCAGCAGCGTAAACGCCGAATTTCCCACATCGTACAGGATCCACTTCTTTTCCAGCTTGGTCAGTTTACTCTTCATCGCAGCCGTCTCCTATGTCAATATCCTGCCAGCCGTCCTCAAACGAGAACGTCCGGTCAAACCATGGGTCCGGCTCCCGCCCATCCCACACGACCTGTTGAAAATTATCCGTCAGCCGCAGGCAGAGGGGGACCGCCTCTTTCAGCCTCTTCATCAGCCCGGCATTGCTGTCCCGGCACGCCGGATTCGGCTCCCGATTCACGAGCAGTCCGTGCATCTCCTTGTAATTTCCGGTCAGCCGCAGCAGCGTGTAGATCACCTGCCGCTTAATCGGGCGGGGGGCGATCAGCAGACGGTTGTACATAATCATGGAGCGCAGCGACCGCTCCACGTTCCTTCCCGTCACGGACGGGAAAAACGGCGCGATCACCCGCGCGTTTTCCGGTGTGGGAATGATGTGCTCCGTCAGGCACTGGCGCAGCGGGTCCTTCCCGTCGCGCACCAGCAGGCAGCGGTCAAACTCCACCTCGATCTCCGTGTGGGTAATTCCGCTGACCTGGATCTTCTTCTCCACGTACCCGTGGCAGGACGAATCCAGGGCAAAATGGCACAGAAATCCGCACAGATACGCCAGCCGTTGATCCCGCTTCTCCCCTTCTCCGGCCTCTCTCAGAAGCCCGGCTGCCCGCTCAAAAAAGCTCCACGCCGGCTGCCCGTGCATGGAATACCCGACCTGATTGACCGGGTTGGGGAACAGCGCCTTATAATAAAAAAGGATATCCGGGCCATGCAGGCCGATGTGATAGAGCGGCAGATAGGGGGCGATCCTCTCCCGCAAGGCTTTCGGGTAGCTTTGGTAAACTTCTTTGCCAAACACATAATGAGCATAAGTGGACGGCACAGTGCATTCCTCTTTCGACGATGAATCTACACCGTATCGTACACTTGCTCAACGATGCGTGCTACCATGTCCATGCAAAAAAAGGATAAACGCTGTGTAAAATACAACTATTGATCTTGTGACATAAAGGAAGCCGCCCGGATCACCCCGGGCGGCTTCCAATCCATTCTTTACAAAAACTTCTCATCAGTTTGATAGTTCCCGATCGAAATGTTCAGTAAAATTTTTCGGTGGAAACAGAATGATCCTGGAAAACTGTCCCCAAAACAGAAGGAGGAGAACGATGAAGAGATTAAGGAAGCGAATCCTCTCTCTGCTGCTGATGCTGGCCATGGCGTTGTCCATGCTGCCGGGAATGGTATTTGCGGCGGAGACGGAGACGTACACAAAAATTACGACAGCCGAGGAACTGACCACCGGCAAGTATGTGATGGTCGTGGATACTGGTTATGCCCCAGGTGTCTTAGATGGTACTTGGGTCACAGCGGTCCAACCAGCCGTTGACGGTAATACGGTCACCAATGACGCCGGCGGCGTTTGGACCATTGCTGTCGATGGCAGCAATGTCACGCTGACGGATGCCAACGGCGTAAGCATTGCCCCCAGCGGCGGCAACA
>JBJDYM010000306.1:0-1986 GCA_051867315.1 Faecousia sp. | reverse complement strand
CGAACAGTACGCCAAACTGAACAACACCATTGCCGATGGCGATCAGTTCGTGATTTACTACAACAAAGATGGCCTGGTTATGACCGATACGGTCAGCGGCAAGGGGCTGGCCGGTGAAGCTGCCACACCGCAGGGCGACTTTGTGGAAGTCACCGAAGCCATGTCTGTCCTGACCGCCAGCGTGGATGAGAACGGCAACTACACCTTCACCAATGCAGACGGCAAATATCTGACCAGCGGCGCAACCGGAAACAGCCTGACCTTTGCCGATGAGGCTTCCGATTACAGCCTGTGGACGGTCAAGGCTGTGACAGGCGGCGTCCATGTGGTCAGCGTCAATGCAAGTTATAACGGCAATGCCCAGGCGCTGGAGATCTACAACAGCGTGTTTACGACCTTCACCGAAAAGGATACCGATTACTACCTGTTCAATCTCTATCAGCTGACCGACGAAAAGCCTGATGAAAGCGATATTGACGAGCCTGAGCCCGAACCTGTCGTACCCGGTGACATCACGGACGGCGACTACTTCATCCACTCCGCCACGGCCCAGGGCGTTATGCGCTATATCAACGCAGGCGGCGCGGGCGCTGTGTCCGTGACGGTGGAGGGCGGAAAAGTTTCCTTTACGGACGGCGTTGGCGCAGGCGCGGGCGTTTACACGCTTGCCAATCTGGGAGGCGGCAAATATACCATCCAACTGGGCAGTCAATACGTGGGCGCGACCAGCAGCGAGGAGCTGACCCTCAATGAGACGAAGGACGACAGCTGCGAGTGGATCCTCGAAAAAGTCGAGGGCGGCTATACGATCCGGAACGCCAATGTCAAATATAACAGCTCCAAGGATATCTATCTGGAGTATTACGCGAGCAAGGGCTTCTGCCTGTGGACGATGAGCAGCTTGTCCGACATCTATGTGTTCAACTTCTACGACGCCACGGGTGTTGAAAACACGGATGGCTATGTGGGCGACAAACCTGTATCCGGCAATCTGCCCACTGAAGGGACCTATCTTGTCTACAACCCCTACGCGGCGTCCGTCATGGGCCCCCAGGGCGGCGACGACACCGCGCGCAATATCAGTGTTGTTGATGCCGAGCTGGTGGAAGAAGACGGTGAAACGAAGCTGGACGCGGGCAACGGCGCGCTGATCTTCACCATTAAAACCTATGAAGAGAGCGGAACCACCTATTATTCCTTTGAGAACAACGGTCAGTATCTCGCCACCGATGAGAACAACGGCTCCTCCAATGCCGAGACGCTGTTTTTACAGGAGAATTTCACCGAGTACTGCAAATGGACCCTGGAGGAGACCGAGGGCGGCTACGTCATATACAACAAGGAGGCCAAATACAGCGGCAGCCGGGTCTGTATCGAGTATTTCTCCGGCGCGTTCTCCGGCTGGACCTACAAGGGCGGCACCAACGAGCTGTTTGCGTTCCAGTTCTACCCCGCAACCGACACCTATAACACGGGCTATGTGGTCAACCCCAAGGTGAAATTCACCACAAACGCCGATGCCAACCTGGGTCTGGACTTCACCGTGGAATTTACCCTGGATGATCTGGGTACAAACCTGAGCGCCGCAGCGCAGGTCGCCTTTGGCAGTACAACAAAGACATACCCGGTTTCCCTCAGCGGTAAGACCGGCAGCGTGACGGTCCCCGCCGCTGATCTGACCGGAAGCAGCATGACCGTGACCATCAACGCCGCCAGCACGCAGGGCGGCAGCGATGTGGAGGCCAGCTATACGGGCAGCAAGACCTACACGATCCGGGACCTGCCGGTGATCGTTTCGGTCAGCCCCCAGTCCATGGCCAGCGTGACCTCCGGCACAGTGCCCGAGATCGCCGTGGAGTTTGCCAACGCCGGTATCGATCCCACGATCACCCTGACGCTCAACGGCCAGGAGGTCACGCCCACAGTGACGGACGGCAAACTGACCTACCGGGCCGCTACCATGGCCGACGGCAAGTATGTGGCCGC
>JBJDYM010000305.1:0-3983 GCA_051867315.1 Faecousia sp. | reverse complement strand
GGATCGATTATTCCATGCCCATGTTGGCGTTGGCCTTTTCGGTCTTGTTGATCTTCCGCTGGTTCAGCAGGGAGAGAATGACCACACCCACGGCCACCACAAAGAAGCCAATGGCGATGGGATAGTGGACGATGGCGCCGAAATTGCCGCCGTTCAGGTCCATGAACCGCACAAAGTTCTGCTCGCACATGGGGCCCAGGATCAGGGCCAGCAGGATGGGAGACAGGGGGAACTCGTACTTGTTCATCAGCCAGCCGATCACACCGAACACCACGCACACGCCCACATCGAACACGTTTTTATTGATGGAGAACGCGCCCAGCAGGGAGATGATCAGGATGATGGGATACAGAATCTTCTTTTCCAGAGACACGATCTTGGCAAAGATCCGCACGCCCAGGCAGCCCACAATCAGCATGCACAGGTTTGCCAGCATCAGAGCGGCAAAGACCTTATAAACCGTGGGCAGCTCGCTGACATACATCATGGGGCCGGGGGTGATGCCCTTCATGATGAAAGCGCCCAGCAAAATGGCGGTAACGGAGTCACCGGGCACGCCCAGCGACAGCAGCGGGATCATGGCGCCGCCGGAGCAGCCGTTGTTGGCGGACTCGGTGGAGGCCACGCCGTTGGGGATGCCGGTGCCCCACTTCTCAGGGTGCTTGCTGATGCCCTTATTGAAGGCATAGGACACGAACACGGCAATGTCGCCGCCCGCACCGGGGATGGCGCCGATGAAGGTGCCGATGATGCCGCCGGAGAGGATATTGGGGGCAATTTTGCGCATGGTCTTCCCATCGGGCAGCACCCGGGTGATCTTCTCGGTGGATTTCTCCTGGGCACTCTCCCGTCCGGCAATGATCCGCTCCACGCCGGCAATGACCTCCGCGATGGCAAACAGGCCGATCAGCACGGGGATGAAGCTCAGGCCGCCCTTCAGGCTCTTGACGCCGAAGGTAAAGCGCTGGCGGCTGTAGGTGGGATCAACGCCGATGGTGCACAGCAGCATGCCGAAGAAGGCGGAGATCAGGCCCTTGGCGATGGACTTGCCGGAGATGGAGATGATGACGGACAGACCGAACACAGCCAGCATCAGCATCTCGGCAGAGGTGAACTTCATGGCGACCTTGGCCACCACGGGGGACAGGAATGTCATAATCAGCGCGCCGATGACGCCGCCGCAGAAGGAGGAGAACATGGCAACGGACAGAGCCTTGCCGGCCTCGCCCTTCTTCGCCATGGGATAGCCGTCCAGCAAGGTGGCGGCAGCTGCGGGGGTGCCGGGGGCGTGGATCAGAATGGCGGAAATGGAGCCGCCGTACATGCCGCCGCAGTAGATACCCAGCAGCAGACCCACGGAGGGAATCAGATCCATACCAAAGGAGAAGGGAATCAGCAGGGCAACGCCCATGGTTGCCGTCATGCCGGGAATGGCGCCCAGCAGAACGCCGCCAGCCGCGCCGATGAAGGTCATCAGAATCACCTGAAGGCTTCCGAACACATCACCATAACTGCTGAAAAGCAATGACCAATCCATACGCTTCCTCCCCCCTTAGAACTTGTCCACCAGGTCGCGCAGAAATTGCAGCACGCCCATGGGGATATTAACCTGCAGCAGCTTGTAGAACACCAGCCACATGCCCAACGGAACCAGAATGGCAATCAGAACCAGCTGCACAGGCTTGCGCACACCGATCAGCCACATCACAATGCCGGACAGGATCATGCTCACCAGCACATAGCCCAGAGGCTTAAAGCCCCAGACATACAGCGCGCAAAGCGCGATGACAAACAGGGCCGCCAGAACGCCCTTGTCCTTGATGAAATTCATGCTCTCTGCCTTCTGGGCCAGAGGATCGTCCTGCTTCATCCGCAGGAGCTTAAATATGGACTGCACCAGCAAAACGGCCGTAAACACCGCCATGCCCACGATCATGATCCGTGGGAAGGTGGACGGCTGAACCGCCGCGTTCTTCGCCGTTTTGATATTTCCGGTCTGTACCCAGGCGAACACCTCAAAAGCCGCCATCAGAAGGGAGATGACCAGATTGGAAAAAGCCTTGGTTTGTGTTTTTTTCATCAGTCTCACATCCTTAGGTTATTGGAAAAAGGGGCAGGCATTGCTGCCTGCCCCTTTCAAGCAGTGACGGGAAACTTCCTATGGATTACTCCTCCGCCTCGATCAGGCCCACGGTGATCATGGCAGCGGGCACATCGATTGCGGCCTGCTCCAGATACTCCGCGTAGCCCTCGGCATCCAGGAAGGAGATGGCCTGGCCCAGAGAAGCCATGGTCTCCACGAACTCGGGATCCTCAATGGCAGCGGCGCAGGCAGTCTGCATCTTCTCGCGGACCTCGTCGGAGCAGCCCTTGGGCAGAGCCAGGCCGCGCTGGGTGGCGTAGAAGATGTCATAGCCCTGCTCGGTGCAGGTGGGAACATCGGGCAGCAGGCTGTTGCGCTCGGTGTCCATGACGCCCAGGCAGACCAGGTCGCCGGACTCGATGAAGGAGCGGGCCTCAGCCACGGAAACGGTAACGCCCTGGATCTCCTGCTGGGCAGCAGCCTTCACGGCGGCGGCAGCGCCGTCGGAGTAGGCGATCATCTTGATCTCGATATCGGCAGCGTTCATCAGGTAGCCGCCGGCCACATGCCAAACGGAACCGGAGGAGGAACCGCCCATCATGACTTCGCCGGGATGATCCTTGCAGTAGTCGATGAAGGTAGCGATGTCGGTAATGCCGTTGTCAGCAGCCCACTTGGCGTTGACGGTGATGGCGGCAGCGTCGGTGTTCACACGGCACAGGGGATCGAAATCCTCCCAGGTGTACTCGGACATATCCAGGGGCAGGTAGGAAGCCAGCTCCCAAGTGATGGTGCCGAAGGTATAGCCATCGGGCTCGGCATCGGCAATGGCCTCGTGGCCGATAACGCCGCCGGCGCCGGTCTGGTTGTCAACGGTAATGGCAACGCCCAGCTGCTTCGCCAGCGCCTTGCAGAAGGCGCGCAGGCAGTTGTCGGTGCCGCCGCCGGCACCCCAGGGGTTGATGGCCAGGATATCCTTATCCGGATACTCTGCAAATGCAGTGACGGCCAGGCTGCACACCAGGATAGCGCACAGCAGCAGGGACAAAATTTTCTTCATTTTTGTTTCCTCCTTCAAATCTGTCAGCAATTTGCCTAAGTTTTTTCTGCATCTCGCTGGCATTTTGTGCCATTTTATCATGCGGATATTTGTTTGTCAACTTGACATTTTCCGCTTTCATATGGATAATTCGGACATGGCATTCCCCTCCGGGGCCCATTTGGAACCCAAAGGGGAAAAATGCTGATCTTTCAGCCTTTTTTTCATCCATTTTTCATTTATTTAAAAAAATTCAGGCCTTTGACGCATCTGCCACCAGAAAGCAGCCCAGGGCGGAAAGAGGCAGTCCGGGGGCCGGGCTGTACTGCTCCACCTGGGCAAAAAAGCCGTCCCGCTCCAATACATCGGCGATGGCACAGCGCAGAGGATTCTTGCCGCTGACGATCACCCGGGCATCGGGCCTGCTCTTCAGCGCCGAGGAATTGCGAACGCTCTGCACATCGCTGGCCAGGGTCGCTCCCAACAGGAAGCTTGCCAGCTTCTGCTTGTCCTTTTCCGCAAACTGGTTCAAAATCCGGGCAGTGAAGGCTCCCCGGCCCAGCCCCGTGCGTTTGGAGACCTCATAGCCCCGGAGCATCATTTCCCGGTCATAGCTTCCCTCGCCGGCAAATTGGCGGCCCACCGCATCGGCGATCACGGTGTGGTTGGTGATGCAGTCCAGCAGCTCCCCGGTGATGGTGGTCAGGCAGCCGGTGATTCTTCCCCGGGCATCCGTGGCCACGAATTTGGTATGGGAGCCGGGCAGAACCAGAAGGTAGGGCACGCCCTTTGGAAGAGAATGCAGAATGGCCAGCGTCTCCACCTCTTCTCCGCGCATCATGTCCATGGCCTCGAAATTCT
>JBJDYM010000304.1:0-3992 GCA_051867315.1 Faecousia sp. | reverse complement strand
CCCGAAACCCCGGTGCGGCATCATCCGCGGGCATTGCCCGCCAAATTACAATTTGCCCCCATGCTGTATGAAACCGGTAAAAATCACCCCTGCTCCTTTGAGCAGGGGTGATTTGGGCTTATTCGGTCTGGGAATCGGGTTCGGTCTTCTCTTCCGGAGGCGCTTTGTCCGGTTCATCAGGCGCCTCACCGGCGGGGGATTCATCGCCGGGCTGCTCCGCCGCTTCCTCCCGGACGGGGCGGGTCAGCTCCTCCAGGACGAAGGGTTCCTCCTGCCGGGCCGGTTCCGCCTCCTGGGGAAGCAGGGGCGGCATTTCGTTTTCGGCCTGGGGCAGGTACTCCGGCTCGGCGGGGGTGGGTTCCGGCTCCGCCTGCTCCGGCTGCTTCTTTCTGGGCCGGTAGAAAATAACCACCAGCAGCAGGAACACCCCGGCGCAGATTCCGGTGATCAGCATGCCCAGCCGGAAGGCGTTGTTGCGGTAGACAAAGCGCAGCGTGTGGGCGCCCTGGCTCAGCTCCAGGCCGATCATGCACTCGCCCACCAGGATCGCTTCCTGCTCCTGGCCGTCCACCTCCGCGATCCAGTTGCCGTTCTGGGGAATGGAGGTGTACAGCAGGCCGTCCCGATTGCAGTTGATGGTGCCCTCCACCAGGGTATTCGAGAAGGAGGTCAGGGTCATGACCGAGCTGTTCAATATCTCATAGCCCAGGCGGAACAGATCATTGTCCATAATCGCCACATTTACCGTGGCGGTGCCGCTCTCGTCCGCCCTGCACTGGATGCGGATGTCGATCACATCCCCGGCCTGGACATCGCTGACGGCCAGCATCTGGGGCAGGCTGATGGTCTCCCGGTAGAGCTCATTGCCGTTCACGCTGACGTAAAAATCATTCCGCATGGGCAGATCCAGGTGGACGCAGGCAAAGCCGTCCCGGTCAGCCACGAAGGAATAGATCACGTTGGAGCCGGCGGCGGGGTTACTGTACCGGCAGAAGCCGCTGTCGCTCTGGTCGGTGACCTCGGTGCCGGTGCCGTAAATGTCCCGGAATTCCGGCTCAATGGTGTGCCACACATCCCCCAGCAGCCCGGTGGCCGCCCGGAACAATTCGTTCTGGAACTGGAAGGTCCCGTCGCTGGCCAGGAAATCCACCTGGGCCAGCTGGGGCTCGGTCAAAAAGCCCAGGGGCAGATAGGCGGTGTTGCGGTACAGGTACACACTGCCGTAATGGTGAACCTCCTCAAAGCAGCTGCTGTTTCGGTCCCGGCCGTCCCGGTCGATCATATATTTCAGATTCAGGAACAGGTTGGCCACCGGGGAGCTTTCCTCGAAGCAGTAGCGGTTGTAGGTATTCTTGGCCCCGTAGCCCAGGGCGCGCATAAACTCGGTGATGTGCACATTGGCGGAGCTGGTGAAGGTGGAGATGCCGGAGTAGCCGTTCAGGGCTCCGTCGTTCAGGGTCTGGGAGTGGGTGGTCTCCGCCCGGAAGAAGAGGGTGTCCTTCTCCCGCTCATACATATAGCGGATCATGGAGGCGGCCTGTTCGGTGCCCCGGGGATAGTCCGTCACGCTGGTGCCGGGGAAATAGAAGCCGAAGGCCGTCAAGGTGGCGGCCAGCTCCAGGGCCATCACCGCCCACAGGGCCCTCCGGGTTCCCGTCCGGCGGCGGCGCACCAGCTTGCGGACACGGAGGATCTCCTCCGGGCTGTCCTCCCGCTGCCTGGGCTTCCGGCTGCCCAGCAGCAGAATCACAAAATACAGCGCGAAGAAGGCTACATTATAAATCATATAAATCGGCAGCTCCACCGTGGTACCAAACAGGCTGACGGCGGAGGTTTTCAGCACATCCTTGCAGCAGCACAGGATGGCGCCCGTCAGCAGCCCGGCGGTGAGGATCTGAAGCCAGTCGAATTTCCGCCGCAGCGTCCAGGCCCGGTAGGCCATATACAGCAGCACGAAGCTGTACAGGAAGCTGAACCGGTAAGGGATCATGTTGGTAAAATGGAAGCCGTGCCAGATATAGTCCAGCTGGCGGATGATGAAGCTGACATTGAAAAACAGCAGCAAAAACATGCAGCACAGCTTTTCCCGGAGCTTCACCTCCCCGGTCATCAAAAACAGGAATCCCAGCAGGATGGACGCGATGCCGCAGTACAGGTTGGGCAGGCCCTCCTTAAAGCTGGGCTCGATGCCGCCGCCCATATTGCCCGCCACCTGGCGCATGGCGTCCAGCAGGCCCTTCAGGTCATGGCTGGAGGCGATGTTCAGCCGGAAGCCGGTGGGGAATTTGTTCACGCTGGACTGGGTGGTCTGCAAGGCGGCCAGGGAGGTCAGCGACAGCATGGTGGTCATGCCGATGGCCAGCACCGAGAACACGCCGATCCGGAAGAAATCGGCAAAAAACCGCTTCCAGCCCCGGGGGCAGCAGATCTCGTAGCAGAAGAAGGACAAAAACACGAAAAAGCAGGTGAACAGCCCGATATAGTAATTGGACAGCACGGAAAGGGTCAGCGTGACGGTATACAGGATGAATTTTTTGTCCCGCAGCAGGCTCACCATGCCCAACGCCACCAGGGGCAGCAGGGCGAAGGTATCCAGCCACATCACATTCCACTGGTAGCCCAGGGCCCAGGCGCACAGGCCGTAGAAGCCGCCGAACAGGGCAATGGAAAAATCATCCCGGTCGAAGATCCTTTTCAGGAAGATGCTGAAAAACAGCCCCGCCAGCCCCAGCTTGATGGGCATCAGCAGGGAAAAATAGTTCAGCACCTGGCTCTCCGGCACCAGCACGCTCAAAAGGTTCAGGGGGCTTCCCAGGTAATAGGCGATGAGGCCCAGATAGTCCACGCCCATGCCCACGTCCCAGCTGTAGAGCAGACTTTCCCCGCTGCGCAGCGCTTTCCGGAAGGCCACGAAGAAAGGATAATACTGATGATAATTGTCCGAATAGAGCATGGACATCTGGCCGAAGGGATGGTAGCCATTGACCAGCATCACCATCAGCATGCCGAAGCAGGGGATCATAAACGCCAGCAGGTGGTTTTTGATGCTCCACTTCCAGCCGGACTTTTCCGATAATTTCATTTGGGTCTCACTCCCACATTATTTCTGTCATGATTCTGCTATTCTACCATGATTTTCCCCCGGGGTAAAGGGGTTTTATTCGAAAACCCGTTAAAGAATTCCTTAAGACGCCGATCCCACAGCCCCGCCCCCCAACTGGGAGAGCTGTCAGCCTCCCGCCAGGTGACGTGCGTGTTTGGTTGAATGGTAAAACGTCCGACATTGTACGAATTCGCCGGACCGGATGCTATGTAGGCAGCTGGTACCGCGCGGTAGGATGATATCCTCCACAGTGAGATCGGTATTTTTTGGCTGGCTGGAGAACAACCACATCCGCAAGGACCGCTAAAGCCCCAGCGTGTACCGGGCGCTGTATCCACAATGCCTTGGGGAAATGCCTGTTGAAAACGGTGAGCCCCAGCCGGAACCGGAAGCGCAACCCATGGTAAACCAGACGGAAACCACCGGGCAACCGGATGGTTGTTTTCTGGTTGCCAACCGGTTCACCCAGGTTAGGTTAGGTTAGGTTAGGATAGATTAGGTAAGGATAGGTTAGCTCAGGATAGAACGGAGAACGCCCGGGCGCGCGCGGAAAGGGTGCTCCAAACCGTCGCGCAAAATCCGGGCGAAAATCAGACTGAATTCATCAAAAAGAGTCGGAATTCCATCGATTGTGTGACGAATTGCGAATATTTTGGTCATTCACTGGTTTCACCTGAAAGAACGATTCTGTGTAAAAAGCCGTGCAATCCCTGTGAAAAGCTGTGAATTGCTGTGCAGAAGCTGTGAAAAGAAATTCACAGTTGTGGAAAAGTCTGTGGACAAATCCCGGATCACAAAATCAGACAGATCAGCCCTGAGGCTCCCTCATTGACGATTCTGGTCAAGGTGCCCCGGAATTTGCTGCGGACCTCCTCGGGCATCCGGACCA
>JBJDYM010000303.1:0-3996 GCA_051867315.1 Faecousia sp. | reverse complement strand
GCATCGTAGGCCAGGGTTTTCTGATTGAAATTCCGAATGGTCTCATAGTAGGCAGTGGGCGTCTCCAGGTCGGGCTGACCGATGTTCAGGTGATAGATCTTTTTTCCGTTTTTTTCGGCTGCCACCGCCAGCGGGTGGAATTTCCGCATGGGAGAGGGCTCGCAGCGGTTGGCATTGATAGAAATTTGCATAATTACCTCCGATTGTAAATGGATGCTCCAGGTTGGTAGGAATTGGTAAGGTCGCGCAGCTCCGGGCTGAGGATCATTAAGGTCAGAAGATTCGGCAGAGCCATGAGGCCGTTCAGAATCTCAGCCATGCGCCAGACCTGCGGCGTTTTCAGAACTGCGCCCAAAACAACTGCCCCCGTTTGCAGCAGGAAAAAGGCGGGAGCGGCTTTGCTGCCAAACACAAACTGGGTGCACCGAAGCCCATAAAAGCTCCAGCCAAGAATGGTGGCATAGGCAAAGCAGGTTAAAAACACCGAAACGAGTATTTTTCCAAACCGCCCGTAGACGGCAGAAAAAGCAGCGGTTGTCAGGTTTGCGCCGGCATCCGCCCCGTATGGAATGGGAATGCCGCTGCAAAGGATCACCAAAGCGGTGAGGGTGCAGATAACGAAGGTGTCCAGGAATACCTCCAACAGTCCCATCATTCCCTGCTCCGCCGGATGGGCCACATTGGCGCCGGCGTGGGCGATGGATGCGGTACCCATTCCGGCTTCATGGGTGAAGACCCCCCTGCTGCAGCCTGTCTGCACGGCCTTCAGCGCAGATCCGATCATTCCGCCGGTAACCGCTTTCGGGGAAAAAGCACCCTGGAAAATGTCATGCAGGGCCTTTGGGAGAACGGATGCTTTCAAAACCAAGAAAAGAATGCAAAGCGCCACATAGATGCTTGCGGCATATGGAATCAGCTTTTCGGCAATTCTGCCGATGGAATCAGTGCCCTTCAGAAAGGCGAGGCCCACGAGAACCATAAGCACCAGCCCCAGCGCCAGAGGGGAAAAGAATCGTACCGGGGAGATGCTTTGAATCCCGGTGACAATGGCGTTCACCTGCGTCAAATTGCCAACGCCAAAGCTGGCAAGAATTCCGCAGATACTGTACAGATACGCCATGGGCAGCCAGCGCTTTGGAAGGCGGGAGCGAATCATGT
Source organism: Faecousia sp. (assembly GCA_051867315.1). Classification (GTDB taxonomy): domain Bacteria; phylum Bacillota; class Clostridia; order Oscillospirales; family Oscillospiraceae; genus Faecousia. The sequence continues at coordinate 2,838 of JBJDYM010000303.1, read as the reverse complement.
ACATGGTGCCGCCCACGATCTCCCCGTTTTCTGTTTCCCGGAAACGTACCGCCAGCGCCGCCTCCGCGTACTTGACGGCCATACCGAAAAATGCAAACACCATCATCCAGAACACGGCCCCCGGCCCGCCCAGGCAAATCGCGCCTGCCACGCCCACCAGATTCCCGGTGCCCACCGTGGCGGCCAGCGCCGTACACAGGGCCCGGAAGGGGGACACGCCGCCGTCGCAGGCGGGCGTGGACCGAAGGAATCGGCGAACCGCCTGGGGAAAAAGCCGCAGCTGGGCACAGCGGGTGCAAATTGTCAGCCATACGCCAACGCCCAGAATCAGAACCAGCATGGGGGTGCCCCACAGCAATTCATACAGGCAATCCAGGATATTCGTCATGCATGTCCTCCTAGCATACCACTTTTCCGTTCAAACTGCAAGAAAAAAATCAAAAAATGCAGAAAAAAGCAGGCCCCTTTCGGAGACTGCTTTTGTAATAAGATCATAAATTTATTCCCAGGTTGCCCATATTTCCGGACAGAAGCCAACGGTTGCCTGCTTTCCGTTGCGCACAATGGGGGTTTTCATCAGGCTGGGATCGTCGAAAACCTTGTCCTCCTTGGCCCGGGAGTCCTCCATGTACTTCATGTTGGTGATTTCCTGGGATTTTCCGTTCCAGTCGATGAGCTTGTCAATGCCGCCCACGGCCCGCACCACGCTGTCAAACTCCTTGCCGGACATGCCGTAGCGGAGAAGGTCGATGGACTGGAATTTGATCCGGCGTTCTTTAAAATAGCGCTCGGCCTTTTTGGTGTCAAAGCATTTGCTTTTCCCGAAAATCTGAATGTTCAATATTCTACCTCCATCAGGCACAGCCCCTGGGGCGGCGCCAAAAAACCGGTCTTGCACCGCTGCGCGGTGAATAGGGACGGGATACTCTCAGGACTCCGTTCTCCCCTGCCCACCTCAATCAATGTACCCGCGATAATGCGCATCATGTTGTAGAGAAATCCATCCGCTGTGACGCAGATGCGGATCTCGTCCCCTTCCCGTTTCACAGAGAGATCGTATATTTCCCGCAGTGTGGATTTCTTCATCTTTGCTCTGGAACAGAAGGCAGCAAAATCATGTTCCCCCACCAGCTGCTGCCCGGCGCGGTCCATGGCATCCACGTCCAGCGTTTCCGGGAAAGGAGCCACATAACGGCGCTGAAAAACGCAGGGTGCGTCGCTGTTCCAAATACGGTAGCAATAGGTCTTCCGTTTGGCGTTCAGCCTGGCATGAAAGCGGGGCGCTGCCTCCTTGCAGGAATATATGCCGATGTCCTCGGGAAGATACCTGCGCAGCTGGGCCAGAATCTCCGCCGGGGGCATGGCGCTCTCGCAGTGAAAGGAGGCCACCTGGCCCAGGGCGTGGACGCCGGCATCCGTCCGGCCGCTGCCGCTGATTTCAATGGGCTCTTCCAGGATCCGGCTGAGCGCCTGCTCCAGCTTGCCCTGAATGGTATTGCTTTCCCCGCTCAGCCGCTGCCAGCCCCGGTAGCGGGTGCCGTCATAGCAAAGGTCAAGCCGCAGATTCCTCATATTCCTCCAGTTCCTCTCTCGCTTCCCGCTCGGTATCTGCCGAGAACAGGAATTTCCCGTTTTTGTCATACACCATCACATGCCCTTGAACATAACGCATCGAGAACATTGCCATCAGCCTTTCGTTTGTTGATGGCTACAGTGTATCAAAAGTTATGTCCAATAAATTGGACACTTATCTGGCAATTTTCTGACGGACCCAGGAAGAAACATTTTCGTAAACCTCTTCCCGGTTGATTTCATTCAGAATCTCGTGCCGCCCCAGGGGGTACAGCTTGCAGGTCACGTCCGTCATTCCGTTCTTTCGGAAGGCTTCCGCAGACTGGAGCACGCCTTTTCCGTAGCTGCCCACAGAGTCGTCCCCTCCGGCGATGAACAGCACGGGCAGGTCCTTCTTCATGGCAGCAAGATTACCGGGCTCCTGCACATAGCGGATACCCTTCAGCAGTTCCCGCATCAGGCCGCCGGTGGGAGTAAAACCGCAGAGGGGGTTCGCAAGATACTCGTCCACAATTCTGGAATCCCGGGTCAGCCAGTCATAGGGCGTTCTGGGATGCTCCACCTTTTTATTGTAGTTTGCAAAAACCAGCTTTTCCAGCACCTTGCTGGGGTTCTGCTCCCCCTGCGTTTTGCAGACTGCCTCGCAAATGGCGATGCCGGTGTTCAGCAGCGCCTTAGGCTGCCAGCCGGTGCCGCAGATTATGGCGGCGGAAATGCTGCTGTCGGGGTATTTGCACAGAATGGTTCTGGTCATAAACGATCCCATAGAGTGCCCAAAAAGCACGCAGGGAAGGTTTGGAAATTCCTGGCGGGTTCTTTGCAGAAGCTCATAGCTATCCTCCACAGCGGTAAACCAACCGCCATGGAAATAGCCCTGAATGCCCTTGCCGTTGATGGACTTGCCGTGGCCCATGTGGTCCTCGGCTACCACCACATACCCCAGACGGTTCAGGTATTGGGCAAAACCGTCGTAGCGCTCCACAAATTCTGCAATTCCGTGAACGATCTGCAATACCGCAACCGGAGGTTGCTCCGGCATCCACCGGCAGCCGTGAATCTTACCGGCTCCCTTGGATTCATAGTAAAAATCAGTGCGCATGGCGTATTACTCCACAACGGTGTAGTCCGCGTCGGTAATGGCCTTTTTCAATGCGGCCACATCCGCCGTACCGGTAACAGTGACGGTCTTGGCTTCCAGATCCACCACCGCATCCACCGTGCCGGGAACGGCCTTGCAGACCTTCTCCACCCGGGCCTTGCAGTGGC
>JBJDYM010000302.1:1591-3999 GCA_051867315.1 Faecousia sp. | reverse complement strand
CACCCTTATGTCAAGCTCAGACTAAAAAATCTTGAACCGACTTTTGTTTGGTTTCGGCTTATAATCAAGCCTGTTCCAAGCAAAAGTCTTTTGTTTTCCAGATGATCTCAACCTGATTTCCGGGATACACATATACTTTTTCAATAAGCGCCTCGGCCAGCGCAGGGGTTAGGGAACCGGCGTTCACAACTGTTTCGGCCAGATCCCTTGCATTGTCCTGCTTCAGCTGATTGGCCTTGGTTTGGTTAACCGTGGCAGCGAGAGAACTCTTGATTCTTGTCAGACGGTTCAGTTCTTCATCAAGGACCGCCTTTCGTTCCAGATAGGTGGCCTTATCAATGACCTGCATCAACCAGTCCTCATAGAGCTGCCGTTTCTTAGCGTTCAGACTGGTGATGCGCTTTTCATATTCGCTTAATTCTGCGGACTGCAATTCAGTGTTACTGAGCTGGGATAAATCATCCATGTTCAGGATGATTTGTGCCTGCTTGCAGATAAGTTCATACAGCAGACCCTCCAGCTCCTTTTCCGGGATATGCAGTCCGTAGCAAGGAGCTGTCTGATCAGCTTTAGTATAGAAGCAACCAAAGAACGGCTCTTTATTTGCCCTTCGGGTCAAAGCGTGTTGGCAGCATCCACAGAAAACCTTCTGCCGGAGAGCATACACCGCTTGGTTTTTCTTTTCACATTTGAACCGCCGGATATTCTTTTGTGCCCGGTCAAAAAGCTCCTTTTCTATAATCGCCGGATGATGCTCGGGGATTTTGAACCATTCGCTTTCATCCCGCTTGCGAACATGGCTGCTTCCAACATCCACTACCTTACGTTTTCTCATGATGTAGGTTCCGATGTAGCGTTCATCCTCCAGCAGCCGCAGAACGGTAGCACGAGACCAGATATGGCAGCATCGGGAAACATCATGGTAGTTCTTTCCCTTGGATGCTTTGTGTTCTCCCGGCGTCAAAATGCTCTTTTCAAACAGAGCTTCAATGATCGTCTGGATTTTGCAGCCCTGGGCAGCCATCTCAAAAATCAGCCGGACATTGGGGGCTGTTTCTTCATCCGGTTCCATCCGGCCATCGGCGCTTTTCCGATAACCGTAGGGGCAGATGACGCTCTGATATTCTCCAGCCTTCATCTTGACGTACTTGGCAGACTTATATTTTACTGACAAGTCCCGGCTATAAAATTCACTGATGAGATATTTGAACGCCACATTGATACCGCCGGTGTCCTCATGGTATTTTGCGCTGTCATATTCATCGTTGAGAGAAATGAAGCGGATGCCGTAGATGGGAAAGACACGCTCCATGAAATAACCGACCTCAATGCTGTTGCGCCCGAACCGGGAGAAGTCTTTGACGATGATGCAGTTGACCTGGGACTGCCGGACCATTTCCAGCAGTTCCTGCATGGCGGGACGCTCAAAGTTGGTTCCGGTATAACCGTTGTCAACGAACTCCAGCACTTCGGCACCGGCCAGCTCATCCATGGTGTCTACATAGTGGTGCAGGGCTTTCAGCTGGTTTACGATGCTCAGGCTGTCCACTTTGCTGTCCTCAGAGGAAAGCCGTACATATAAAGCGATGGTATAAGCGGCGATGTTCTCTCTACTCATCTGTAATCACCCCTTCCAGTTGCTCAAAAGCGTTACGGAAGCAGAAAACAATCTCAATATGGTCATTGTCATAGACAGTAATCCGCTCGATCAGCTGGTTTACCAGGGATGCAGTCAGTTCCGTGTCCCTGCCGATATGCTCCAGCCTGTCAGCAAGATCAGATAACTGTTCCATTTGACTTTGTAGATTCTTTTGCTCATCCTCCAATGCCCGAACAATAGACATATCTGCCTGGATCGCTTCCTCGTAATCCAATTTCATGGACCGGTATTCGCTTCCGGTAAGAACGCCGGTAACGAAATTCTGATACAGGCTTTTTAGGAAGCCCTGGTTACGGCTGATCCGCTGGCGAAGCTCATAGAGCTGCCTATCAATACCTGACATTCGCTCGGCCAATTTGGAATCGGCTTTCTGCATCAGGACTTTTTTATCCATGACTGCGGCAGCTTCTTTCTGGATGATGGTCAGGATGCTGCCGAACAGCTCCGTTTCCCACAGGCGCGGGGAACCGCTGCAATAGTCCTTGGCAATCCGGTCATTGGAGATACAGTGAAATATATACTTCTCATGGCTGCGCTGCCGATGAAGGTTTTTGCCGCAATGTCCGCAGAAAATTTTCCCCCGCAAAACATTCTCCGTATATGGCACTTTGGAACTGGCCGCGCTTTTGCTTGCCTTTTCTTCCAGGATTGCTTGAACTTTTTGGAACAGTTCACGGCTTACCAGGGCTTCGTGCGTTCCCCGGACAGTGATCCATTCCTCTGGGGTGGTACAGACCTGCCGGTGTCC
>JBJDYM010000302.1:0-1491 GCA_051867315.1 Faecousia sp. | reverse complement strand
CTTCTTCATCTACAATAAGCTGATGGCAGTTATCCGCTGCCTTTTCATAGCCATAGGGTGGTCTTGCGCCGACAAACTCACCGGATTTCATGCTCTGGCGCTGCTGCGCTTTTACCTTGCGGCTGATGTCAAAGGCATAGGCTTCATTTATCATATTTTTCAGCGGCAGAATAACATGGTTTCCATCGTTGTCCGGGCTGATGCTGTCAAACTGGTCGTTGACGGAAATAAAGCGGATTCCATGGAGAGGAAAATACTTTTCAATATAATAGCCCGCGTCGATGGTGTTGCGTCCCAGCCGGGAAAGGTCTTTGACCAGAATACAGTCAATGATCCCGTTATCCGCATCCCGCAGCATCTGCTGGAAAGCGGGCCGCTCAAAGGTGCGGCCGGTCACACCGTTGTCCGTATAGATTTCCACGATCTGAATTTCAGGGTGCAGTGCGGCAAAGTTCTCCATGATCCGCTGTTGCGTTTCCAGGGATACGCCGTGGTCTCCTTTATCTTCTACGGAAAGGCGGATATACAATGCGGCTTTCCAGATTTTCATGCCGGTCAGCTCTTTGACGGGAGCCGCCGCTGCCTGCTGTTTTCTGCTTTTCCGTGCCATTTATACCGCCTCCTTTTGCAGCATGGCCTGTGTCCGCTCGGTCAGGGTGAAGCCAGGTTCCAGCGAAATGATGATACCGCGCTGCTGGAGCAGCTGTATCGCCTTATCGTACTCCGACTGATAGCGGAAGGTAATGTTCAGCTTTTCTTTTCCAACAACCTCGATGGACTGAATCAGAGCGATCACCGCACGGCGGTCAAGCTCGGTCATGGTGGAGAAGCGTTTGAAATGTTCCGCCCATCTCAGGCGCTCACTCGTGTTGTTGCTGGCGTCCTCCATCTTCTGCCGGAGCCGGTCAATGGCGGCTTGCAGCCGGGCCAAATCGCTGGAATAATCATCCTTTAAGGTCTTGTACTCATCTTTATCGAGGAAACCGCTGACGAAGTTTTCGTACAGAGTGGATTTGAAGCGGCGGATCTGTGCCAACTGCGCCTCATTGTCCGCGATCTGCATTTTATACTGCTCGATCAGCTCCCGATTGATCTGTTCCTCATTGATACTGTCCAGGAGCTGCTCCAGGGAGACAACATTATTGATTTGTGCTTTTAGACTTTCCAGCACACAGGTTATCAGGTCGTCCTCTTTTACCATGACAGAACCGGTGCAGCCATTCTTTTTCCCTTTGGGGCAGAAATAGTAGAAATACTTCTTGTCCTTATAGGGGACAGTTTTCCGGGTCATGCGTTCCCCGCAGCAGCCACAGATCAGAATACCGGAAAACAGGTACACCTTGTCCTGGCCAGGAGAAGTGCGGGTGTCCAGCCCCAGGATTTTTTGAACCAAGTCAAAATCCTGCTTTCTGATAATCGCTTCATGGGCGTTCTCCACGCGAATCCATTGAGACTCCGGCTTGTCGATCACATCTTTGATTTTGTAATTGT
>JBJDYM010000301.1:0-14116 GCA_051867315.1 Faecousia sp. | reverse complement strand
TCGGAATAGCTCCGGGTGGGAACCCACAGGTTCTTCAGCCAGGTCATGCTCAGCAAAGGCTCAATGCTGACGGGCCAGTCGTTGTCGTTGATGTTCAGATCCTCCAGCGCGGTGCAGCCCTGCAGGGGGGTATAATCATGAATCACGCAGTGATCCAGCTCCAGGTACACCAGCTCCTTGCAGTTAGACAGGGGCGTGATGTCCTCCACGCAGGTCCAAGCCAGAATCAGGTATTTCAGATGCGGCATGTAGGAGGCAAAATCGACGGTTTTAACGGTGGAGTGACCGATGTCGATGCAGACCATGTCCTCGCAGAAACGAAGGTTGTAGACATTCTTTTCCTCAAAGTAGTACTCACCCTGATGGATGGGCATAAACCAGGTTTCGTCAGTGCGTGCCTTGCACTTTTCGGTAAAGATCACTGTCCACACTACCTTATACTGACTGCGGACCTCGTCCCGGTAGACGGCCATTTCGTCGTTGTCGATGCCGGTGCTGTCCACGATCAGCTTGGTCAGGTTGGGGAACTTGGAGGCAATTTCCTTGGCCTGCTCGATGCTGTCGATGCGTTGGTTGGAGATGTCCACTTCTGTGGCATCGTCGGGGAAAGTCTGGCCGAATACTTCAATATCCCAGTGGATGTCCACATTGGGGTATTCCTCCCGCAGCCGGGCCAGTTCCTCGCCGGTGGCCTTGGGAGAGTGGATGGTGAGCTCCCGAAGCGCCGGCATGCCGGCAAGACCGATGGAGAGATCCTCATAGGCGGCGCCGGTGAGCACCAGCTCCGTGGTGGAGGGGGTGAATTCTGTGCCCGCAATGGAGGTCATGTATACCACCTTCCATTGGGGATGGGTCTGCTCCAGCTCCCGCAGGCGGGTGAATTCGCGGCAGGCAGTGCCGTCCACCAGGGTCAGCCGGGGTAGGAAATCCAGCCGCTGCATATCTTCCTGGGTCAGGGTTTCCAGGGTCACCGTCTGGGTGTCCGGCCCGTAGCTCCTGCCGCCGATGGGGATGCTGTAGCGTACCTCAAGGTCGGGGCGCTGCTCATACAGGAGCTTCAGGACATCATAATCGGTACAGTTCTGGGCATTGACGGCCTCCAGCATGGGGAAGTACACCAGCGTATCCAAGTCGTCCTGGCTCAGATGGTCGACGGTGATTTCCTGGGTGGAGAAGTCATAGCAGCTGTCCTGGAAGGGGACGCTCCAGAGAATCTGGGTTCCCGGCAGCTTCCATACCAAGGTGTCATAGGTCTGGGGAGTGATGGACCGGTCACGCAGATCCAGCTGCTCCTGATTTCGGGGAAACAGCTGCCAATCCACCACCACATAATATTTCAGAGTGAAGTAGCACACTGCCAGAGTCACTGCCAGTACTACCGCCAGTATGGCAGCCAGAATGGTGCCAACGAAGCCTTTCCGATTCATGGGCGAATCTCCTTTTTTAGTCTCAACGAAGCATATTATGCACTTTTTTGCACAATAAGTCAAGGCCTGTCAGGAGAAAACCGGATCATTGCCCGCATTTTTCTTTGGGAATGGTGATGGTAAGCACGATTTGACTGTCCGTTTCCCGGCGTTCCGACACGGCGGGAATTCCGCAGGACTGCATCCGGGACAGCGACTGGGTCAGACTGTTGAGAAAAGCCCCTACATTGGTGCGGGCAGGGCTTTCCGGCTTGTGGCGCAGCAGGGACTCGATGTATTTTTCCGTCTGGGCGACACTGAGTCCCCCACGGCTGATTTGGGTGATGGCCTCCAGCTTGGTTTTTTCATCCGGCAGCTTCAGCAGGGCCCGTCCATGGCGTTCCGTTAATTTTTCCCGGCGCAGGGCATCCAGCACCGGCTGGGAGTGGCGCAGCAGCCGCAGCTTGTTGGCAATGGCGCTCTGGCTTTTGCCCAGCAGCCGGGCGGCCTGCTCCTGGCTCAGATTCCCCAGCTCCATCAGACGGCTGATGCCCGCCGCCTCCTCGATGAAATCCAGGTCCTGCCGCTGCAGATTTTCAACCAGCGCGGCAAGACCGGATTCCCGGTCGTCCATCTGCATCACGATGCAGGGCACCTCCGGCAGCCCCACCAGCAGCGCCGCCCGCAGCCGCCGCTCCCCGGCCACCAGCTCATAACCCGTGCCCACCCGGCGGACGGAGAGGGGCTGCAGAATCCCATGCTGGCGGATGGAATCGGCCAGTTCCGCCAATCCGGCTTCATCGAACACCTGCCTGGGCTGCCCCGGGTTGGCCCGAATTCCCTTGGGGGGCAGAAAAACCACCCGCCCGGACTCCATATAGGTTTTCAGCTTCTGACACTGCATATACCTGGCCTCCTTGAAGATTATCGTGTGATTCTTTTTCTCGCCCGATAACTCAGTATAAGCCTCCGGGGGCGGAAAATACCACGAATCCTGTGCTGCCGGTCCGGGGAAACGAACGACAGAATCCTCCTTAATGGATTCTTATACTCTGCGGGCCTCTTGTTCATCACCTCGACTTGTTTTTTTGGCCGGGAGCGGGTATAATGTGTCCAACGAATCAATCGGAAGGAGCATTTCGATGCAAACCAGGGAAAATGAAGTAACGATTGTGGTGCAGCAGATTCTGGACCAGGTACGCCGGGCGGTGGTGGGGAAGGACGCGACCCTGCTCTGGGTTCTGGCCGCCATTTTGGCCAGGGGCCACATTCTGCTGGAGGACATCCCCGGGGTGGGCAAGACCACCATGGCGCTGGCGTTCTCCAAGGCACTGGATCTCCAATACAGCCGGGTGCAGTTCACTCCGGATGTGCTGCCCTCGGACATCACGGGCTACAGCGTCCCCGACGCCCAGTCCGGCGGCCTGCGCTACCAGAGCGGCGCAGTGATCACCAATCTGTTCCTGGCGGACGAGCTGAACCGGGCTACCTCCCGCACCCAGTCCGCCCTGCTGGAGGCCATGGAGGAGGGACAGGTCACCGTGGACGGGGTGAGCCACGCGCTGCCCCAGCCCTTCATCGTCATCGCCACCCAGAATCCGGTGGGGGCGGCGGGCACCCAGCTGCTGCCGGACAGCCAGATGGACCGCTTTCTCATCCGGCTGAGCCTGGGCTACCCCGATCCGAAGGATGAGGTGACCATGGTAATGAACCGACAGGAGGGAAATCCATTGCAGTCCCTGCGGGCAATCCTGTCCCGGGATCAGCTTTGCGCGCTGCAGGACACGGTGGAAAAAACCTTCATCAGCGACAGCGTGGTGGGCTATATCGTCCGCCTGGTGGGAGCCACCCGGGAGGACCCGGAGCTCCAGCGGGGGGCCAGTCCCCGGGCCACCCTGGCGGTGGCGGCCATGTCCAAGGCCATCGCCCAGCTCCGGGGCCGGGACTATGTGGTGCCTGCCGACGTACGGGAGGTATTCACCCAATGCGTTGCCCACCGGCTGATCCTCACGCCCCGGGCACAGACCCAGGGTGTGACCGGAGAACAGGTGCTCAAGAGAATCCTGGAAACCGTTCCGGCTCCCAGACTGCGCTGATATGTTTGTGAGAAGAATGCAGTATTTGATGCTGCTGTTGGGGGCGCTGGTGTACTACGTGGCCAGCGGCGAATGGATTTCCTGGATCTTGCTGCTGACAGTGTTGGGGCTGCCCTGGCTGTCGCTGCTGCTGAGTCTGCCCGCCATTTTGGGCTTTCAGGCCTCGCCGGCCGGGGTGGACGTGCTGGAGCAGGGGGAAGAGGCGGAGGTCTGGCTGCTGGGCAGCTGCGGCAGTCCCATGCCCCCCTTCAAGGGCCATATTCGGGTGCGCAGCTGCTTTACCGGCAAGGATTGGCGCTACGAGCCGGAGCGGGGGCTGTCCACGGAGCACTGCGGCGGCTACCGGGCCAGGGTGGAAAAGGCGAAAATCTGTGATTACCTGGGCCTGTTTGCCTTCCGGGCCAGGAATACAAAGGAGCAGACCATTTTGGTTCGGCCCAGGGAAACGCCGGTGTCCGATTTGCTGGACCCCCAGCGCCTTGAGCTGGGCAGCTGGGTGCCCAAGCCCGGCGGAGGGTTTTCGGAAAATCACGAGCACCGGCTCTACCGCCCCGGAGACAGCCTGAACCAGCTGCACTGGAAGCTCAGCGCCAAGGTGGGAGATCTGATTCTGCGGGAGCCTATGGAGCCGGTGCGCGGAGCGGTGCTGCTGACGGTGAGCCTGCGGGGGGACCCGGATGCCCTGGACCGGAAATTCGGCCGCCTGCTCTGGGTGGGCCGGTACTTACTGGAGCGGGAACTGGATTTTGAGATCCGGGCGCTGACCGGTTCCGGGGTGCTCTGCGCCCACGTGGCGTCGGAGAATGACCTGCAGAAGGCCATCGACCGTCTGCTCTGTGCGCCTCTGGCCGAAGACGGCGCGCCCTGGGATGATGGGATGGAGGCCTGCTGGCAGTACCACATCGGAGGTGATGCCGATGAAGCGTAAATTGCCGATGTTTTTGGAGGCGGCGGTGCTGTCCGTGCTCTGCGCCTGGGGCGCGGTGGGATGTTTGATCTCCGCCTTTTCCCTGCCTTTGGATTATCCCAACGCTGTGATGCTGGTGTGGCTGTGCTGGGCGCTGCTTTGCGCCGGGCTGCTGTTTGGCCGGTTCGGCGAGGCGGTGGTGCTGGCTATGGCGGCGGGAGGGGCGTTTGCGCTGTGGTACGAGGGTTCCTTCGGCGCCCAGCTGCTCAGTGCCCTGGGCATCCTGGCCAAGGTCTACGACGGCGGCTACGGCTGGGGCATCCCGGCGGCCCTTCGGGTGGAGCAGATATCCACGGATTTGCCGGTGATGGTTCTGGGGATGATCCTGATTTTCGCCGTCAGCCGCACCATCTGCCGCCGGAAGGGAAATACCCTGCCGGTGCTGCTGCTTCTGCTGCCTCTGGCTGCCTGCCTGGTGGTGACGGATACGGTGCCGGCGGAGGAATATTTGTTTATTCTGCTGCTGAGCCTGTGCCTTCTGCTGCTGACGGACAGCGTTCGCCGGGAGAGCGGCAGCCAGGCCAGCCGCCTGACGGCCATCGCGGCGGTTCCCGTGGCTCTGGCTCTGGGGCTGCTGCTGCATTTCTGTCCCCGGGATACCTTTGTGAACACCACCGACCAGCTGCGGGAGAATCTTCTGGTTTCCATTATGGAGCTGCCCCGGAAATTCCAGAGCCAGGGGCTGGATTGGTTCTCCGGCCTCCGCCAGAGGGAGACGGTGGAGCTTTCCGATCTGCCTGCCCAGCTGCTGCTGGGAGTTCCGGTGGCGGAGGTAACGGCGGAGCAGTCCGGCCCGGTGTATCTGCGGGTGCAGGACTACGATGTGTACACCGGCACCTCTTGGGAATCCTCCACCGGCCGCCAGGACACTCTGGCAGGCACCGGGGAAGAGCGGGGCGTGGTGACGGTGAGAACGCTGAATCTGCAAAACAGCCTGCTCCTGCCCGCTTTCCCCGACGGCCAGACATTTCTGACCGACGGAACGGCGGAAAATGAGGGCAATCAGCGGGAATACACCGTGGTTCTCCGGGGCTCCTCCATGGGAACCCTCCCCGCAGAGCAGTGGCTCAAGCTCCCGGCTGAGACCAGCCGCCGGGCCAAGGAGCTGCTGCAAGCCATCCCCGGGGACAAGGGGACCGTGGAGCAGACGGTTTTGTCCGTGGCGGAATATGTCCGCACCAGCGCTGTCTATGACCGGGGGAGCTCCGCCATGGCCCAGGGGGAGACGGACTTCGCCCTGTGGTTTTTGGAGCAGGGGGACCGGGGCTACTGTGTCCACTTCGCCACCGCGGCGGCGGTACTCTTGCGCAGCGCGGGGATTCCCGCCCGGTATGTCACCGGCTACCGGACGGATGCGGTAGCCGGAGAGACGGTAAAGGTGACCTCCGACGATGCCCACGCCTGGGTGGAGTATTATAATTACCGCACCTGGACCTGGAACATTCTGGAGGCCACGCCTGCCGATGCCTCCGCAGTGCCCGCTGAGACCACTGTGGAAACCACCCAGGCGGCCCAGCCGGAACCGCAGACCCAGCCGTCCTCGGCGCCCGCGTCCCAGGCGACCCAGCCCACCCCCACTGCCCAGTCCCAAGCCGCTGCGGAAAAACGTTGGGCGCTGCCGCTGTGGATTCCTCTGATGGTGCTGGCCCTGGGCGCTGCCTGTGCGCTGACGGAGCTGCAGCGGCTGCTGCGCATCCGGCTTCGCCGCCGCGGCCAGACCCAGGGCGACAACAATCGCCGGGCCGCTGCCTGCTGCCGGGAGCTCCGGCTGCTGACACGGCTTCTGAAGCGGCCCATTCCCGAGGAGGTGGTGCAGCTGACGGAAAAAGCCCTGTTCAGCCAGCACATCCTGACCCGGGAGGAGCTGAATGTGTTTACCGCCTGCCAGGCCGCCTGCCGCCGGGCCCTGCGCAAATCCCCCTGGTGGCGCAGGCTGCTGTACCGGTATTGGTACGCCGTGATTTGATTTCAGAAAGGGAGAAAACCAGTGGAACAGCAATTTATTTCGGAATGGGAAAAATGCCGCGCCCTTGCCGCCCAGGCGGGGGTGCGGCTGCGGCCGGTGGCTGCGGCGGAGGCGATGCGCTCCGCCCACCGGGCCCTTTCCGGCAGCCGCACCAGCGAGGGCTTTGCCGCTCTGGCCCAAATCGGCCATCTGGAATGGAGCCTGGAGGCTCTGGCGGTGGACAAACGTTTTACGGGCCTGTTTTCCGATGAGGAAGCCAACGAGGCCCTGGCCCGGCTGATGGAGGCCAATTTTTTCAAAATTTGAAGCAATAAAACGATCCGCAGGCAGGTTTTTCCTGTCTGCGGTTTGCGCATATTCGACTTTTTCCGGGGTAAAGTAGCTTTGTCAGACGGCGCGGTAGATGTTCAGAACGCAGCTGGCAGTGTCCTGGAGCAGTTTCGTGTCTGCCAGACGCTGGGCGCCTGCCCTGCCGATGCGGAACAGATGGGGCGTCATGGCGAAAAGACTGCGGATCTGTTCCCCCTCCAGGGTGAAGGAAAAGCGGATGGGCCGGGAATCCTCCATCTGGAATCCAGGAAGGGCCGGGGCGGTATCTTTCTGCTTGTGGGTCAGCTCGTCGTAAAGAATGGATTTCAGACCCAGTAGGTGGTCCTGGGCGGCCAGCACCTGGAAGAACAGGCCGTTCCGGCGCAGCACCCGGCGGAATTCCTCCGGCAATGTCAGGGCGAAGAGACTGGACAATGTGCCCACGCTGCCATCCGCCGCGGGAATGTGGGCCGCTGTGGCACAGAGCCAGGTGTGCTCCTTGTATTTTGCGGCGGCGCAGCGCACGGCCTCCTTGGAGATGTCCAGGCCGGTGAGAGGCGCGCCCATGGCCTGGGCCAGCCGGACGGAGTAATACCCTTCCCCGCAGCCCACGTCCAGAATTTCCCCCTGGGCCCCATGCTCCAGGGCAGCCCGGTTCAGGGCTTGGGAGATGGGGGCATAAAACCCTGCCTCCAGAAAGGCGCGGCGGGAGAGCACCTGCTCCCGGGTGTCTCCGGGGGAGAGGGAATGCTTCTGCTGCACAGTGAGCAGATTCACATATCCCTGGCGAGCGATGTCAAAGCTGTGACCATGCCGGCAGACAAAGCGCTTTTCTTCCCGCCCGAGGGGCTGGGCGCAGATGGGACAAATCAATTCCATATGGTCCTTCTTCTTTCTTTTTTTGATTATTCTACCCCATTTTTCTCAAAAGGTCAATTTGAAAGGTTGTGATTGCTGTGCGGCGAATCTGGTGCCTGGTGTGCTGCCTGTGCCTGCTGGTGCTTCCTGTGTCGGCGGAGGGAACCGGCAAATATGTGGCCCTGACCTTTGACGACGGCCCCTCCGGCCGCTATACCAGCCGCCTTCTGGACGGGCTGAAGGAGCGGAATGCCCACGCCACCTTCCTGCTCTGCGGTTACCGCATCAAGCAGTATCCTGCCGAGGCCCAGCGCATCATCGACGAGGGCCATGAGGTGGGCAATCATGGCTTCACCCATAAAAACATGCAGCAGCTCAGCCGCCGGGAGATTGCCCAGGAGCTCCTGGATACCCAGGCCCTGCTGCCTCAGAATTGCCGCATCCGCTTCCTCCGTCCCCCCGGGGGCTGCTGCAGCGACGCGGTGCGCCAGGTGGCCGAGGCCAGAAATCTGGCCATCCTGAATTGGTCGGTGGACCCCAGAGACTGGGCCATCCAGGACGCTGCCGCCATCGAGCAGGCGGTACTGAAAAACGTGACCGACGGGGATGTGATTTTGCTCCACGACATGTCCGACAGCTCCGTTACCGCTGCCCTGCACATCATCGACCAGCTGGCGGCCCAGGGTTATCGGTTCGTTACCGCCTCGGAGCTGGCCGCCCTGCGGGGCTGCATCCCAAAGGCAGGGAAGACCTACTACCATTTCCCGCCCAAAACAGAAGCATAAAATGTGTTGGCTGGAGGAAATCGCCTGGAGCCATGTCCGATGACAACTGCTCCCCAACGGTGGCGTGTGGGATAAACAGCATTTCCCTTCTTGCTGACAAAACCGGCAGGCAAATGATAAAAGAACACGGAACCAATTGGACGAGTTGGTTCCGTGTGTTTTTATGATCGTTCCATCAGCCAGAGGTCGAAGGTGTCATAGGCGG
Source organism: Faecousia sp. (assembly GCA_051867315.1). GTDB lineage: Bacteria > Bacillota > Clostridia > Oscillospirales > Oscillospiraceae > Faecousia. Next base: position 5,524 of record JBJDYM010000301.1, on the reverse strand, counting down.
CGAAGTAGGTACCCAGCTTTGTTGCACGGAAGTGCTCACACAGGGAACGGTCCGGTTCACTGTCCGGATTGGTGAATATCACAAAGCAGCTGTAATCCTCGGGGGAGAACTCCGGAAGCAGATCGATGTTGGTATAGGGGTTGGCAGCGCCCAGGGTTTCCGGCGTGAAAATGGGGGCTCCATTCCCATAGTAGGCGGCCACCTGGCTGACATGGAGGTGATTGTCCACCAAGACCACATAGGCCTCTGCCTGACTTGCCTGCGCCACGGCGGCGCTGCCGAATTTATCCGGGTTCGGCAAAATGTCCGCGATGGCAACCATCAGGTTGCCGGAAAAAGCCGTCAGCAGTACGGCGGCGGCACCGCCCAACAGCGCCTCCCGCCGGATGGTGCTGATGCCGCAGGCCACAAAGAAGATGATCAGCGGGGCGCAGGGTACCAGGTAGCGGATGATGAAGACGGGCCGGATCACCATGGAAACGCACACACCCAGCAGCAACGTCAGGACAGGCACCGCCAGGGCCAGCAGGGGCACGGCGGCTTTTTCGCGCACGAGCTGTACCGCCAGCCCCAGCCCCAGCAGTCCGAAGAACAGGGGGAAGATGCCGGTGCCGTTGGCGTGGAGCAGGTAGATGATATCATTGACCAGGCTCTCGATGGTGATGGGCGTGATCCAGTATTCATTGCTGACCTTATAGGCCAGCTGTTCCAGGAAGCATTTCAGCCAGGGCAGATACAGCACAATGGTTACCGCAGAAGCGGCAAGCCAGGGCTTCAGCAGCTTCCGGCGGCGGGCCAGGCAGCACACAAACAGCAGCCCATAGAGGACTCCGGCGGCCACCAGGGCAAAATAATGGCTATACCCGGCGCAGAGCCCGGCGGCGGTGAAGCCAATCCAGTCCCAAACCCGGTTTTCCAGCCAGGCCCGGTAGGCAAACAGGGCGCACAGGAACACCGCCAGGGAGGAAAGCGCGTACATCCGGGCCTCCACGGCATGCTCCAGGGCGAAGGGGTACATCAGGAACAGAACCATGAATGCCAGCCCGGTTTTCCTGCCAAACAGACGGGTCAGCTCCGCGCCGCCCACAGCCAGAATCACAAAATAGCAGATTCCGGAGAACAGCCGCACGGCGTACTGGCTGTAGCCAAAGGGCATGGAAAACAGCTTGGCTGCAAAATAGTAAAGAGGTGGATGGACATCCGCGGCGGTAATCTGCCAGATTTCGCCGAAGCTGTGGCGCAGCATGGCGAAGGTGTAGGCCTCGTCGGCCCAGATATTGTCCGACAGTGCCATCAGACTGTAGATCACAGCGGCAAGGAGCAGCATCAGCCAATAGGGAAGGGAAGTGCGTTTCTGTTTTTCCATGGTTTACGGTTCCCTTTCCAGATTGGATTCGGCCACGATGTAAATGGGCCGGTTTTTGATTTCGGTATAGGTTTTGGCCAGATACTGGCCGAATACCCCCATGAAGAACAGCTGGATGCCGCCGATGAAGGTGATGATGGAGGCGGTGGAAGCCCAGCCGGACACCGGGTCACCGAAAATCAGCTTGCGAACCACGATGAACACCGTGGAGAAAAGGGCCAGCATACACATGAAGAAGCCCATCACAGAGGCGATGGTCAAGGGCGTGGTGGTAAAGGCGACGATGCCTTCGATGCTGTACTTAAAGAGCTTCCAGAAGGACCATTTGGTCTCACCGGCCACCCGCTCCACGTTCTCGAATTCCAGCCACTTGGTTTTGAAGCCCACCCAGCCGAACAGACCTTTGGAAAAGCGGTTGCGTTCCTTCAGTTCCAGCAGGGCATTTAAGAATTTCCGGTTCATCAGCCGGAAATCCCGGGCCCCGTCCACAATTTCCACATCCGCCATTCTGTTGATGATTTTATAAAACATCCGGGCAAAGAAGGAACGGATGGGAGGCTCCCCCTTCCGGGTGACCCGGCGGGTGGCGGCGGAGTCGTAGCCCTCCTGGGTAACGGCCCGGTACATCTGCTCCAGCAGGGCAGGAGGGTCCTGCAGATCCGCGTCCATCACGGCGGCGTAGTCCCCCTTCGCGTGCTCCAGGCCGGCGAACATGGCCGCTTCCTTGCCGAAATTCCGGGAAAAGGAGAGATACTTTATCCGCTCGTCCGATGCCGCCAGAGAGCGCAGAATATCCAGGGTCTTGTCCCGGGAGCCGTCATCCACAAAAATCACCTCAAAGTCCAGGTAATCCATCTGCTGCATCACGGCGGTGGTCTGCTCCCAGAAATAGGGCAGGGACTGCTCCTCGTTGTAGCATGGTACGATCAAAGAAATCAATTCCGCCATCTTTCTTCCTCCTGCGGATTCGTTTCCCCCATTGTACCCCAGAGCCAGTCGTTTTTCAACAACAATTTACTCCTCCGCCGAATTGGACGGAGGAGTAACGGATTACAGCTTGCTGTATTCCACCGCAGTGAGGGCGGTGAGCTTGGCGTTGTTGTATACCAAGCGGATGTTGGAGGCCAGACTGTCGCCGCCGGTGAGCTCCGCCACCCGGGCCAGCAGGAAGGGGGTAGTCTCCTTGCCCTTGATACCCTTGGCATTGCACTCGGCGATGGCCTGGTCGATGGCGGTGTCAATCACATCCTTGGGCATGGAGAATTCCTCAGGGATGGGGTTGGTCACCAGCATACCGCCGCCGAGAGCCATGTCATTCTGGGCCTTGAAGGCGGCGGCCAGCTCAGCGGGGGTATCCATCCGGTAGTCCACGGAAAAGCCGGACTTGCGGGTGTAGAAGGCGGGCAGCTCCTCGGTCTGATAGCCCAGCACGGGTACGCCCTTGGTCTCCAGGTATTCCAGGGTCAGTCCCAGATCCAGGATGGATTTGGCACCGGCGCACACCACCATTACCGGGGTGCGGGCCAGCTCCTCCAGATCGGCGGAGATGTCCATGGTGGTCTCGGCCCCCCGGTGGACGCCGCCGATGCCGCCGGTGGCAAAGAAGCGGATGCCGGCCATGTGGGCGATCATCATGGTGGTGGTGACGGTGGTGGCGCCGTCCTCACCCTTGGCGCACAGCACCGCCAGGTCCCGGCGGGAGGCCTTGTGGATGGCCCGGCCCTTCTTGCCGAAGTATTCTATTTCCTCACCGGTGAGTCCCGCCTTCAGGCGGCCGCCGATGATGGCGATGGTGGCGGGCACCGCCCCGTTCTCCCGGATGATTTTCTCCACGTTCAGCGCCGTCTCCACATTCTGGGGATAGGGCATGCCGTGGGAAATGATGGTGGATTCCAGAGCCACCACGCTCTTGCCGGAGGCCAGGGCCTCCGCCACCTCGGGATTGACGTCCAGATAGCTGTTCATACTCATTTTTGATGAATTCCTTTCAAGTTATTTTGTATCTTGGGAACCTCTGAATCAATCGTCTGCGGCTGGGCGGCGGGTCTTTTGCCCCAACCGCGCAGTACCAAAATTGGGAAATACACAAAGTATTCCCGGGGGTTTGGTACTTTCGGCTGAGCCAAAATCCCTCGCCGTCAGCTCTTGCCGATTTCATCAGAGGTTCCCTTGCATCCTGCTCCGAAGGGCCGGGGCGGACAGGTTGGGGTTGATGGTCTCCTCGGATTCCATGGCGATGGCTCCGGCGGCAAGACCTGCCAGGGCGGTGCGGTGCAGATCCATGCCCTCCAGGTATGCCCAGATCAGGGCTGCCATAAAAGCGTCGCCGCAGCCGGTGGTGTTCACCATTTGCCCCGGCAGGTTTGGCAGCAGCAGCCGCTGCTGCCCCATCACCGCGTACACGCCGTCGGCCCCCAGGGAGATGAACATGCGGTGGACGCCCATTTCGGTGAGTACATCCGCAGCACGCCGCAGATCCTCTTCGGATCGGATGGTCACGCCGGAGAGCAGCTCCGCCTCCAGCCGGTTGGGCTTGAGGGTGTGGATTTTTCCCAGAACGGGGCGAAGCTTCCGGGCCTTCACGGTGGAGACCGGGTCAACAAACAGCGGCGCCGTGCAGTTGTCCGCCAGAAATTCCAGAGCCTCGGCGCTCAGATTGGCATCCGCTGCCACCACCTGGGCATTTTGCAGCAGGGGCAGCTGGGAGGCCAGGTATGCCGGGGTAATGCGGGTGCAGATCTCCATATCGGAAACCGCCAGGGACATTTCTCCCCGGTTATCCGCCAGATAGAGGTAGGTGGAGGTGGTGCCCCCGGCAACCCGGAGGGCGTGGCTCAGATCGATCCCCAGCTCGGAGCAGGAGGCGGCCACCCGTTCGCCGTGGAGGTCGTCCCCATAGGCGGTGAGCAGGTGCACGTCAGTGCCCAGAAGGGCCAGGTTGTGGGCAATGTTCCGGCCCACGCCGCCCAGGCTGATGTGCACGGTGCCGGGATTGGAGTCCGCCGCCACCAGGGGAGCGAAGGAACGGCCCCCGATGTCCACATTCACGCCCCCCACCACCACGGCATAGCTGCCGCTGCGCAGTACATAGCCCCGGCCGGCAATGCAGCCCTTTTTGGTCAGGTTGGAAATGTGGACCGCTACACTGGAACGGGTAATGCCCATTTTCTGGGCAATCTCCTGCTGGGAGATCAGAGGATTGGATTCAATCAGCTGCAAAATCTGCCGTTCCCGCTGTGTCATGGCTGGCCTCCTTAGAAATAAGCATATGTTTATTATATAAAAGAGTGTTTAGGATGTCAACCTTCTGAATGGATTTCAGGATGGTAATATTTCCCAACCTGTTTGCACAGGGCCCAAATCACGCACACGCCAGAAGTAGGGGAGGATTTCATCCTCCCGCGCGGTACAAACCAATCCTGACAAACCAGGTCAGGCGAATTCGTACCAGTGTCCAGCATGATACCATGCAACAGAACATTCGAAAAACGATACAAAAGCGGGAGGCTGATAGCCTCCTACAGGAGCGTCAACAATTTGCCTGATTGCTGAGCAGCGTGGATATGTACATTTTCTTTTTCCGCTCTTGACATTTTGCCCCAAATGTGCTAAGTTGTCAGTTACAAGAGGCTGTGATGAAGACACGCCGTCCCGGTAAGATTCCCAGAGAGGGGGCCATTTTGCTGCAAGGCTTCCGTACCCCTGCCGGGCTGGATACCACTTCGGAGCCGCAGGCCGGAAATGGCCCGCCGGGTGCGCCCGTTAATGCGCCAATGAGTGGCAGCGCTGCTGCAACCAGGGTGGAACCGTGGAATGAATTTTTTCATCCCACCCCTGATCCGTCAGGGGGTGGGTATTTTTTATACCTTCCCCAAAACAAAAGAGATAAGGTATTAGATTTTTCCCGAATATCTCGTATCTTATATCTATTTCCTGGAGGTATTGAAATGGAAAACGAAAACCTGTACACCTTTGAAAATCCCGAATACCGCAAAACCTATTGGCACACCTGTTCCCATGTGATGGCCCAGGCCGTCAAGCGGCTGTGGCCTGAGGTGCAGCTTGCCATCGGCCCCGCTATCGACGAGGGCTGGTACTACGACTTTGACGCGCCCTTCACCTTCACCCCCGAGCACCTGGAAAAAATTGAGGCGGAGA
>JBJDYM010000300.1:0-4047 GCA_051867315.1 Faecousia sp. | reverse complement strand
TTACAAAGCTGGATAAGATGCTGGGAGCGCCCGGTTCTTATCCGGTTTTTTTCATTTTTGGAGGGTTTATGAAACAGACGCAGAATTTCACGGAAGGAAAGATTTTTACTCCCCTGATTCGATTCGCCGGGCCTGTTTTGCTGGCACTGCTTTTGCAGACCATGTACGGTGCGGTGGATCTGCTGGTGGTGGGGCAGTTCGGGACCTCGGCGGATGTTTCCGCCGTCTCCACCGGTTCCATGGTGATGCACACCGTTACGGTGGTCATCACGGGCCTGGCCATGGGTCTGACCGTTCTGGTGGGCCGCAAAATCGGAGAGGGGCTTCGGGAGGAAGCAGGAAAAATCATCGGCAGCGGCATTTGCCTGTTTGGGGCGCTGGCCGTCATTGTGTCCGTCCTTATGGTTTTTGCGGCTCCTGCCATGGCGAAGCTGATGCAGGCTCCCGCTGAGGCTTTGGATAGAACCATTACGTATATTACCATCTGCTCCGCAGGGGCAGTCTTTATTGTGGCATACAATCTGGTGGGCAGTATTTTCCGGGGCATCGGCGATTCTGTCATGCCCCTTGTTACCGTGGCCATTGCCTGTGTGCTGAACATCATCGGCGATTTGGTCCTGGTGGCCCTGTTCCAAATGGGCACCGCCGGGGCGGCCATTGCCACAGTCTTTGCCCAGGCAGTCAGTGTGGCCCTTTCCCTGCTGCTCATCCGCCGCCGGGAGCTGCCCTTCACCCTAACAGCAGGGAGCCTTCGCCCCAACGGCGAACGGATTCGCCATATTCTTTTCCTGGGGATTCCCATCGCCCTTCAGGATCTGCTGGTGAGCATTTCGTTTCTCGCGGTTACCGCCATTGTCAACGGTCTGGGCCTGACCGCCTCCGCCGGTGTTGGGGTGGCGGAAAAGCTGTGCGGCTTTGTGATGCTGGTGCCCTCTGCCTATATGCAGGCCATGTCCGCCTTTGTGGCCCAGAATATGGGAGCGGGGAAACCCCAGCGGGCAAGAAAAGCACTGCTGTGCGGCGTGATGTCGTCTCTGGTGGTGGGTGCGGTGATGGGATATCTCGCCTTCTTCCATGGCGATTTTCTGGCGGGCCTGTTTGCCAGGGATACCGCCGTGATTGCCGCCGCCTGGGAGTACCTGCAGGCGTATGCCATAGACTGCTTGCTGACATCCTTCCTCTTCTGCTTTATCGGCTATTTTAACGGCACCGGCAGCACGGTGTTCGTCATGCTGCAGGGCATCATCGGCGCCTTTGGTGTCCGGCTGCCGATCAGCTGGATCGTCAGCCGTCAGGCCTGGGCAGGCTTGTTCCATATCGGTCTGGCAACCCCTGCATCTTCATTGATGCAGATTCTTCTTTGCGGCGTCTATTTTGCCATCACACTGCGAAAGCAGAGAAACCACTCTTCTCAGTCAAAAAGGAGCGGAAAAAGTTCATGAAGGATTTTCCTGTGTTTCCCACTGACTATGGTGTGGCCAGCCTGATTCTGAAAGAGATTCCCTACCGGCAGGAGGCCTATATCCGCATTCAGAGCACCCAGGAGCCGGAGCTGCTGCTGCAGGAATGCGTCAGCTTCTGCGCTGCCTGCGGCGCGGAAAAAATCTACGCCGCCGGTCACAGCATCCTGGAAAAGTACCCATTTCATACTGCCATCTGGCAGATGCGCGGCTGCCTTTTTCTCAGTGAGGAAGAGATTCCCTCCATGTTCCCGGTAACGGAGCAGACGGTTTCCCAATGGAGGGAACTGTACAACAAAAAAATGAGCGGCGTGCACAACGCCTCCACCCTGGAAGCCAGGGATGAAGCGCGAATCCTGGACTCCGGCGGCGCTTACTTTATCCATGATTCCGGCGTGCCCCTTGGGATCGGCTGGCTGGAGGAGGACCGGCTGTCCGCCATCGCGGCCCTGAAACCCGGGGCGGGGGAACTGGTGTGCAAAGCAATGCAGTCGCTGATTCCCCAGCAGCAAATCACGCTGGAGGTGGCCTCTGCAAACGAAAAGGCCATCCGGCTTTATGAGCGGCTGGGATTTCTGAAAACGCAGGAGCTTTCCCGCTGGTACCGGATAAAATAAAGGTTGTCAAGGAAAAATACTTGACAAACGCTGCTTTATGGTGTAGAATACCCCAGGATGTCAAGCAGAAATACTTGACACGCAGGAGGCACCCATGGAAGCGCTGGAAATGACGCTGCTTTTTGATTACTATGGTGATTTGCTGACAGAGCGACAGCGGTCCTGCTTGGATCTGCGCTACAATCAGGACCTTTCCCTCGGCGAGATCGCCCAGGAGCTGGGCGTCAGCCGCCAGGGCGTTTACGACAACCTGAGCCGCGCAGAAGCGCTTTTGCGAAACATGGAAGAAAAAACCGGCTGTGTCCGCAGGGCCATGGCAGCGCGAAAGGCTGTCAGCCAGATCCTTACCGACGCCCGGCAGCTTGCCGCCTATCCCGACGAAACCGTTTCCATCCTGGCCGGCCGCATCATCGAAGCCGCCCGGGGACTTGAGGAGTAAACTATGGCATTTGAAGGCTTAACTGAAAAAATCAATAATACCTTCAAAAAGCTTCGCGGCAAGGGCCGCCTGAAAGAGGCTGATGTGAAGGAGGCCATGCGGGAAATCCGTATGGCGCTGCTGGAAGCCGATGTCAGCTACAAGGTCTGCAAGGATTTTACCAAATCCGTTACCGAGCGCTGCATCGGTGCCGATGTGCTGGAATCTCTGACGCCTGCCCAGATGATTATCAAAATCGTCAATGAAGAGCTGATCAAGCTCATGGGCTCCGATACCAAGCATATTACCATCAACCCCAACGGACCCACCGTGGTCATGCTGGTGGGCCTTCAGGGCGCCGGTAAAACCACCAACGGCAGCAAGCTGGCCGGACTGATGAAGCGCCAGGGCCGCAACCCTCTGCTGGTGGCCTGTGATATTTACCGCCCCGCTGCCATCCAGCAGCTGAAGGTCTGCGGCGAAAAGCTGGGCATTCCCGTTTTTGACCGGGGCACCCAGAACCCGGTGGATACCGCCAAGGAAGCCGTCCTCTATGCCCGCCAGCGGGGCTACGACATGGTCTTTCTGGATACCGCCGGCCGGCTGCACGTGGACGAGCAGCTTATGGAAGAGCTGAAAAACATCAAAGCCGCCGTCAAGCCCAACGAAATCATGCTGGTGGTTGACGCCATGACCGGTCAGGATGCGGTGAACGCGGCCCAAACCTTTAATGAGTGGCTGGACATCGATTCTGTGATGCTTTCCAAGCTGGATGGCGATGCCAGAGGCGGCGCAGCGCTTTCCGTGCGCGCCATTACCGGAAAGCCCATCAAATTCTCCGGCATCGGTGAAAAGCTGGAAGACATCGAGGCCTTCCATCCCGACCGGATGGCCAGCCGCATCCTGGGCATGGGCGATGTGCTCACTCTGATTGAGAAGGCGGAAAAGGCATACGATGCGAAAAAGGCCGCCGAAATGGAAGAGAAGCTGAAGTCCAATCGCTTCACCCTCCAGGACTTCTACGACCAGATGGTGCAGATGAAGTCCATGGGTTCTATGGAAGAGCTGCTGGCCCAGATGCCCGGCGGCGCCAATCTCAAGGGCGTGAAGCTGGATGAAAAGGCCATGGCCCACACCGAAGCAATCATCCTCTCCATGACCCCCAAGGAGCGGGAGAAGCCCGAAATCATCGGTGCCAGCCGCAAGAAGCGGATTGCAGCCGGTGCCGGTGTGAAGGTTGAGGATGTGAACCGGCTCCTCAAATCTTTTGAGCAGATGCGCAAGCTGATCAAGCAGTTCTCCGGCCCCGGCGCGGGAAAAAAGCTCAAGCGCATGCGCGGCTTTGGCGGATTTCCGGGCTTTTAATCACGTTCGCTGAAAGCAGAATGCTTTGCGATATATCAAAGAAAGACTATTTATGGAGGTGAAACTCTCATGGTTAAAATCAGACTGAGAAGAATGGGCGCAAAGAAGGCTCCTTTCTATCGTATCGTTGTCGCCGATTCCCGTTCTCCCCGTGATGGCCGCTGCATCGAAGAGATTGGCACTTACA
>JBJDYM010000299.1:0-4081 GCA_051867315.1 Faecousia sp. | reverse complement strand
GCGTGCCGATGAAGGTAGCCACGAACAGGTTGTAGGGATGGTTGAACACTTCCTGGGGCGTGCCGATCTGCTGGATGAAGCCGTCCTTCATGATGACGATCCGGTCGCCCAGGGTCATGGCCTCGGTCTGGTCGTGGGTCACGTAGATGAAGGTGGTGTTGATGCGCTGACGCAGCTTGATGATCTCAGCACGCATCTGGTTACGCAGCTTGGCGTCCAGGTTGGAGAGGGGCTCGTCCATCAGCATGACCTGGGGGTTACGGACGATGGCGCGGCCGATGGCAACACGCTGACGCTGACCGCCGGACAGCGCCTTGGGCTTACGGCCCAGGTACTGGGTGATGTCCAGGATCTCAGCAGCTTCCTTGACCTTCTTGTCGATCTCGTCCTTGGGGGCGTGACGCAGCTTCAGGGCGAAGGCCATGTTATCATAAACAGTCATGTGGGGATACAGAGCGTAGTTCTGGAAGACCATGGCGATATCACGGTCCTTGGGAGGAACATCGTTCACCAGACGGTCGCCGATGTACAGCTCGCCGCCGGAGATATCTTCCAGGCCGGCGATCATACGCAATGTGGTGGACTTACCGCAGCCGGAGGGACCGACCAGAACGATGAATTCCTTGTCGGCGATGTCCAGGTTGAACTCCTGAACGGCCACAACGCCTTCAGCGGTAATCTGCAGGTTGCTCTTTTTCTTCTCGGGCTCGTCGCCTTTCTTTTTCTTCTTGGCCTGCTTGGCGTCGTCGCCATTGAAGGGGTAGACCTTCTTGATGTTCTTCAGGGTTAAGCTTGCCATGTTTTTTTGACTCCGTGCATCCTGAATCCTCAATGAATGCACTCGCGTTCTGCCAGGTAAAATGGCAGAAGCATTACGACAGGTCTCCACACTGCCGCACCGTGAGCCGGACGGGGGTTTCCTCCTTTATTTTAGCTTCCTATGCCTATTGTTTGTGGAGTAGGCATATTCCACCGGAATAATGAAATGATACCATTATTTTCACAAAAGCGCAATCGGAGTTTTTACCATTTTTTGCTGCGTTACGTTGTATATTTTGCCGGATTCACCGTCACACCCACTGTAGGAGAGGATCTTATCCTCCCGCGCGGTAAAAACTCTGGATACGAGTCCGGGTTCGGCGAATTCGTACTGTGTCGGACATTGAACCATTCAACCGAACACGCAGGCACGTTCGCTGGCGGGAGGCTGAGAGCCTCCCCTGCTTCTGGCTGGGCTGTGATCCAGACCTTCAAATAACAATTTGCCCGTTTGCTGAGTTAACCCGATAAGCACATCCTGAAAAATCTCTGACGATTACTTTGTATCCTCCAGATCTTCCAGCGCTGCACGAACTGCGGCAATTACAAACGCGGAAAAAGTGCAATTCTTTCCCTGAATCGCCTGTTCCACTGCTTCCACAACGTCGTTTGGAAAACGAATCGTTTTGTTTGTCGTTGGTGGTATAGAGGGAATCTGAAAACTGCCCACGTGCTTCACCTCGCAATACATTTGTACTGCATCTAGTTTACAACTACAATTGTCCGAAATATGCATTGCAATCGCGTTGCGTTTGTGTTACACTTGAGCGGGGAGGTGATATCCGTGGCAGAATTCTGTCTGGATTGCTGGAATAAAATAAATGGTGTAAATGATCCGCCTGGAAAGTATGTTCTTTCCAGAGAATTGGATATTTGCGAAGAATGCGGTGAATGGAAGCCGGTAATCATTCGGATCAAGCGGAGCGTGATAATCGGGGAATGGTTCCGTGAGCGAATCAGTCATTTTGCAAAAGATATGGGAAATTAAAACTCGGACCTGATACGTTAAAACAAAAACCTCCACGGAAGGCTTCCGTGGGGATTTTGTTTGGCTGGGTGGGTTAACGGGGTTACTTCAACACAAATCCATCCTCGTCCAGTTCCAAGGTACTCTCGTAATAGGCCTTCATGGCGTCCATCAGGCTCAGGGTGTCGGCCACGGAGGCGGTTTCGTAGCAGCTGTGCATGGCCAGCTGGGGCAGGCCGATGTCGGCGGTGGGGACGGACACATGGGAAATGGACACGCAGCCCAAGGTGCTGCCCCCGGGGATGTCCGGCCGGTTGTAGTAGGTCTGCACCGGGACGCCCGCCTTCCGGCATACCTTGCGGAACACGGCGGCGCAGAGCCCGTCGGTGCAGTAGCGCTGGTTCGCGTTGAATTTCAGTACCACACCCTGGCCCATCACCGGGGCGTTGGCGGGGTCGGCCAGCTCGGGGTGGTTGGGATGGATGGCGTGGGCGTTGTCGGCGGACACCAGGAAGGACTGGGCCAGCAGCCGCCGTACCTCCAGGTTCAGCCCCTGGGCAATGCGCACCAGGGTATCCTCCAGCACGGTGGAGTCCGCGCCGTTTTGGGTCCGGGAGCCGATCTCCTCGCTGTTCAGGGCGCAGAACACCGGGATATCTTCACTCCCGGCGGCGTTCAGGAACCCCTGGAAGCAGCCCCATACGCTCTGCAGGTCGTCCAGCGCCTGGGCGGAGATGAACTCGTCCTCCAGGCCCCACACGCTGGCCTTTTCCCGGATGTAGAGGTACAGATCATGGCCCAGGATCTTCCCTCCGGCCTCCTGTTCCAGCAGGGCGGAGAGCTTGCCCTGGGCGTTTTTGCTGCCGACCAGGGGGTTCATATCCATCACCGGGTTCCATTTGTAGCCCTCATTGGCCTGGCGGTTCATGTGGATGGCCACGTTGGGAATCAGCAGCAGATCCCGGTCAAGGTCGATGAGCTTTGCCTGGGCGCCCTGCTCCGTCTCCACCAGCACCCGTCCGGCGATGGACAGAGGCCGGTCGGGCCAGGGGAACATCAGCGCGCCGCCGTAGTGCTCCACACAGACGGTGGTGTAGGCGCCAGTCTTCTCGGCGTTTTCCTTCAGCTTGAAGCTGGGCCGGTCGGTGTGGGCGGCGGAGATCAGGAAGCCCCGGGGCGTCTGCTCCGGCACCCGGAAGGCGATCACCGTGGCGCCCCCGCGGCAGACAAAATACTTTCCGCCGGGAGTGAGCGCCCACCGGGCCCCCTCGTCCAGCTGGGTGTAGCCCTGTTCCTTCAAAATTTCCACCAGATTCGCCTGCGCATGATAGGCGCTGTGGGAGTGATCCAGATATTCACAGAATGCTTGAATTCGATGGTCCATGTTTTTATTTCCTTTCTCAATATATGCAGAGAGTTTTCCCCCAGCCACTGTAGGGGAGGCTATCATGTCCCGTTTTGTCACGAAACTGGGCGTTTGGTCCAGTGGTACAATGTTGAATACTGATACGAATTCGCCCAACCTGGTATATCATCGGTGGCTGGTACCGCGCGGGCATCTGTAGCCTCCCCTTGGTGCGGCTGTCATCGGACCTGGTTCCATTCAACCAGCCGTGGGCGCAATTTACCGCACCAATTGGCAGAACAGGTCGATTTTTTCGGATACGGTTTGCAGGGCGCTGCGCCAGAAGTTCCGGTCGGTCAAATCAATGCCCGCCACCCTGGCGGTCTCCTCGGCGGTGGCGATGGTGGTGGTGTACAGGAGCTTTTTGTACCTGGGCACGAAGGACGCGCCCTCCTGCTCGTACCGGGCGTACAGGCCCCGGGCGAAGAGGCCGCCGAAGGCATAGGGGAAATTGTAGAAGGTGGAGCCATAGTAGTGGCTCTTGCACACCCACATATAAGGATGCAGGACGTTTTCGTCCAACCCGTCGCCGTAGCTTTCCAGCTGGGCGCTGCGCATCAGGCCGCACAGAGTGTCGGCGTTCAGGAACTCCTGCTCCCGGCGCTCCAGCACCGCCGTCTCGAACCGGTAGCGGGAGGAGATGTCCACAATGATCTGGGTCACATCCTGGAGCTGGGATTCGATCAGGGCCAGCTTTTCCCCGTCGTCCGCGGCGTGGGCGATGGCGTGGTTCATCACCACGCACTCGTTGAAGGTGGAAGCGGTCTCCGCCAGGGGCATGGAGTAATCATGATTCAAAATCCGGTGCTCCCGGATGCACTGGTTGTGGAAGGCATGGCCCAGCTCGTGGGCCAGGGTCACCACGTCGGTGAGCTGACCGTCAAAATTGG
>JBJDYM010000298.1:0-4110 GCA_051867315.1 Faecousia sp. | reverse complement strand
CATTACAACGGGACGGACATGGTCTATGTGGGCATGATGAAAAACGGCGAGCCCTGCGGCTTTGGTGAGCTGGATTTTCAGGACGGCGGCACCTTTTACGGGGAGTTCCTGGATGGAACCGTCAAGGGAAAGGGCGTGTATGTCTATCGGGAACCGGACCCCACCACGGAGGTAACCGGCTGTGATTGGTCCATGGTCAATCGGGTTCCCAGCAGTTTGGGCGGCCGGTGGTATTCCGGCCTGGTCAGCGGCAGTACCTGGCAGGGCTACGGGATGCTGTGCTACAACTATTCCTACTACATCGGCGAAGTGTTGAACAACTACTGCCACGGCCACGGCACCTACTGGCAGTGGAGCCAGAACGGCGACCCCAGCGGCACCCTGACCCGCAAGGATTACGGTCACTACAACACCGGAGGACTGCATTATGTGTGCACCCATGGCAGCAAACAGACTGTCTGCAGTGCTGATGTCTCTGCCACTGTTCCCGGTGCCTCGTCCTCAAGCAGTTCCTCTTCCAACGGCTCCTCCGCCAAACCCTCCGCACCTTCTTCGTCCTCCGGCGGCGGTTCCACTCCAACCACGAAAATTTGCAGCAAATGCTCCGGGTCAGGCACCTGCACATTTTGCTACGGCAGCGGACAGCGGGCTTGCACCAGTTCCCGGTGCAGCGGCGGAATCTGCACGAAATGCGGCGGCAGCGGCTCCTACTTCCTGTCTGGAAAACTTAAGCCCTGTTTCTGCACCTCCGGTCGTTGCAACATCTGCTACGGAAAGGGCTATCTCGACTGTGGCCATTGCAGTGGTACCGGCCGATGCAATCTGTGCGGAGGTATGGGCATAAGCTGATTTCAGGAAATAGATGCTGGGAAATCGGTGCTTTCCAGGGTGTTGCCCACAGGGAGCCATTTTTCGGGAATTTCTGTGTTATTCTATCTATAACAAAGAAATCCACTCCGAAGTCATTACCATAGAGGTAAGGATATACAGGATCGCTTAAAGAGAAGAAAGGTAAAAGCGAAAGCGTTGGATTTCGAGTAAGCCTGCGCAGTGCGCAGAAATCATATGAGATAGAAACAGGAGGATCATTACTATGGGAAGCTACCAAATCAAAGAACTGGTGTACGGACTGAAACAGCACTATGTAAACGCGGAAGAAACTGAGAAAGTCATTATCAACTGCGCCCTTGTAGCAGCAGGTGCTGACGCTGTCGGCGGAATGATTCCTGGTTTGGCAATTATTGCCACCATTACCAGCTGCTTTGGTGCAGTTTGGGTCATGTATGGAAAACTGTGTGCTGTACTTGGCATCTCTCTGAAGGAAAATGTGCTGAAGATTCTCGCAAGGGCGGCCCTTGCCAACATTGCGGCAAATTTAGGTGCTGCGTTGATTGCCATGTTTGCCGGTATGTTCATTCCGGGGGCATCTGTTGTGGTATCTGCCGCAGTCGCTTTCATCGCTGTTTATCTGGCTGGAGTTGTTTTTTTGGCACTGATCCTGAAGCTGGCTGAGAAAAGCTCTGATCCATATGGGTTCAGCGATATCAGTGAAAAGGAGATGAAAAATGAGGTCTCCGGTACAAAGCTCACCAAGGATGATCTGAACGCAGCGAAAGATGCATTTGACAGAAATAAAAAGTAATCATCCCTCACCTTTGGAGAACGAGAACATACACAAAGGGCTTCCTCGCCGTTATGGCGGAAGCCCTTTGAACCAATATATATTATCAATTGTAGCGGATGCTCCAAATACGATTCCATAGACAAATGTCGCCTTTCGGGGGACGCATTTTCCCGGCAGCTGTGCTATAATAGGATCAGAATGATTCCAGGGAAGGCAAACCGGGAGTACTACCGAATTTACGGTGAAAGGAGAGCTATGTTTCCATCAACTGCCGCAAGCAGAGAAATGATTGACATCCATATGCACCTGATTCCCGGTGTGGATGATGGTGCGGAGGATGAACAAATGGCGCTGCTGATGCTCTTGCGAGCCAAAGATCAGGGCATCCGCGCTGTGTTTGCTACACCCCACAGCAGTGCCTTTGACGAAGATTCGGAAGGAACCAAGGAGAAATTCCGGCAGCTTTGCGCCAGAGCAGCCCAGATATTCCCGGAAATGCAGTTGTACCCCGGGTGTGAAGTCTACTGCGAAACCGGGCGGATGCAGTCGGTTCTTGCCGGGCTGGAATCCGGAAAATACCCCACCATGAATGATACAAGGCATGTACTCATGGAGTTTTCCCAATGGGTGATACCGGAAAACACCACCCCCTGCGTGGAAGCGCTGGTGAATGCCGGTTACACCCCCATCCTTGCCCACATGGAGCGTTACCAATACCTCCGGGGCAACATGGCATTCGTGGATGGGTTCCGGGAGCTGGGGGCGAAAATCCAGATCAATGCCTACAGCCTGTTTGAGGAAATGGACGATTCCATCAAAAATTGGGCCCGGCGGCTGGTGCTGGAACGGAAGGCGGATTTTTTGGGCACCGATGCCCACCGAACCTACCACCGCCCGCCCTGTGCGGAAATGGGCCTACAGTGGCTGTACGAAAACACAGATCCCGAGTATGCGGACGCAATCAGCTGGGGCAATGTCCAGCGGCTGCTGACGCAGAAATAGGAGATGCGGTCTTGAAAGGTAAGATGGCGATTGGAAAGGAGAATTGAAAATGAGTACATTTCTTTCGCAGGGATACAATGGTCAAAAAAACTTTACCATTCCCAGCTTGTTTGATACAGTTGGAAACGAGGCGCTGAAGGATTGCCTCCAGTTGGAAAGGCTGGTGATTCCTGGTACTGTGAAAAAAATAGAGGACGGTGCATTTGAAAACTGTGTCAATCTCCGTGAAGTGGTTTTGGAAGAAGGGATTGAAGTATTAGGCCAGTATCTGTTTACCGGCTGTGAAAAGCTCCATCAGATCACCGTACCGGACAGCGTCAAGCGCGTCACCCCGGATTCGTTCCAAAAGATTCCAAACCTGAAATTGCCGGTGCTGAACGCGTCCGGTACGGAGTACATCTATTGCCCGCCCAAGCTGGGAGAAAAAAAGGTTACGGTTCCCCATGGTGTTCGGATCATTCGGCAAAAAGCTTTTGATGATTTCAGCGCCCTGGAAGAGGTAATTCTTCCAAATACGCTGGAGCGGATTGAGTGGGCCGCGTTCCAATATACGAACTTAAACCGCGTGACCCTGCCGGAGAATGTGAAATATGTTTCCCGATATTCCTTCCATGGATGCAAGAATCTTGAGCGGGTAGACATCCGCTGCGATTCTACCGCGATTCAGCCCTTTGCTTTTGCCGGGTGTCCATGTCTCAGACTGCCCGATGATTCTCTCCCACAGAAGATTGAATGCTTGCGGATTCACGGAGGAGAGCTTGTTCAGGTCCCATATTCACTGGAACTGCCCGTGGATGGTCATGAGGCAGACCCCCACTTTCTGGAATGCGCAGCCGGCTGTCTGATGGGAAAGCAGGGGGCAATGGAACAGATGGCAGACTATTTCTACGGCAAGCAGGAAAGCGGCCATCCCTTCTATTTGCTCGCGGAACGCTTCTGGCGGATGCGCCTTTACTATCTGGGAAACCAGAAGGCGAAGCAATGGTTCTTCGATTGGAGCGCGGCGCATCCCGATACCCAAATAGAGGTAGCGGCCTCGGTTCCCGTTCCACGCGGAGACGGAGCCGTGCTCCATGCGCTGGGATTCCTGTTTTTTGACCCCCACCGATACTATTATGTGCAGAACCCGGATGACTGCGGTATCGTTGAGGTGTCGGCTTATGCCGGATCAAGTGACCCGGACGACGATGGATTCGGAAGCGAAAACTACTATGACTGGTGGTACATGACAGAAAACCTGGCAATGGTGCCGGGTTCCGGATGCATCCACTCCTGTTCCAACTTGGATAGAAATAGTAACGAACAGAGATTTGTGACCCTGCATGATTTGGCGGCAGAAACCTGGAAGAACCACCCGGAGCTTGTGGAGCAAGGGATTTATGCAGAAATTGAGAAGTGCTCGAAATGAGACTGATTGTGAAAAAGTGGATGTACGAAAACACAGATTCGGAATACGCGGATACAATCAGCTGTGGCAATGCCAG
>JBJDYM010000297.1:0-4144 GCA_051867315.1 Faecousia sp. | reverse complement strand
GGCTCGTCCAGAATCAGAAGCTTCACGTTTTTCGCGAGGGCCTTGGCAATCTCAACCAGCTGCTGCTTGCCAGTGCCAATATCCTTGATGAGCGTGTGCTCGTTCTCCTTTAAGCCGACCTGATCCATGTGGATTCTCGCCTGGTGGTATGTTTCGTCCCAGTTTATGCCGAACATGCCCTTGCGCTCGTTGCCCAGGAACATATTCTCGCCAATGGACAGCTCCGGAATCAGGGCCAGCTCCTGATGGATGATGACGATTCCCTTTTCCTCGCTGTCATGCAGTGTCCGGAACTGACAGGTTTCACCGTTGTACACGATTTCCCCAGTATAAGTTCCAAAGGGATATGTGCCGGAAAGCACATTCATGAGGGTGGATTTGCCGGCGCCGTTCTCGCCGACAAGTGCATGGATTTCTCCCCGACTAACCTTTAAGTTAACATTATCAAGCGCTTTTACACCGGGAAATTCCTTGGTGATATTGCGCATTTCGAGTATGTAATCTGCCAAAGTGGTATGCCCTCCTTTTGATTTACTTGGCATGAGCCATTGAGGGAAAATTAACTAATAAAAGGGGGCGAGGCAATGCCTCGCCCCCAGTGAGCTGCTATCAATACGGGAAATCAGCCAGCGGAAACCAGGTAGTGGTTGTCAGCATCCCAAGCGTAGTTACCGGTCTCGACCAGCATATCCAGGTTGGAGATATCGACGGACCAGGGCACCAGCAGGAAGGAAGTAGCGGGCTTCACGCCGTTGGAGTAGCTCTCGGTGTCGTATGCGGCATCCACGGAGAACTTCTCGCACAGAGCCTCAGTGATCTCTTCGCCAGCCAGCAGAGCCTGAGCAAGAACCAGGGTGACACCGGCTTCGTCGGAGACGTTCTTGTAAACGGTCATGGTCTGCTTGCCGTCAACGATGTTCTGCAGGTTGGTGATGTCGCCGTCCTGGCCGGTGACCAGCACGGAGTTCTCACCAGCGTAGTCGGACTCGATGGCCTGAGCAACACCAGCAGCGGTGGAGTCATTGGAGCACAGAGCGATGTCCAGGACGGTGCCGTCAGAGTAGTAAGAAGCCAGGGTGTTCTGGAAGTTCTCCAGAGCGGTGTCGGTGGACCAAGCGGGAGTAGCAACCTGCTCGAAGGTGGTCTTGCCGGAGGGGATCACCAGAGTACCGGCGTCGATGTAGGGCTTCAGGGTATCCATTGTGCCGCTGAAGAAGAAGCCGGCGTTCATATCGGCGGGGTCACCGGCGGTGAACTCGATGTTGTAGGTCTTGTCGCCTGCATTGTCCAGATCCAGCTTGTCGATGACGTACTGAGCCTGCAGGACACCAACGGTGTAGTTATCGAAGGAAACGTAGTAATCAACAGCCTCAGCGGTGATCATACGGTCGTAAGCGATAACGGGCACGCCCTGATCCTTGGCATCAGCCAGGGTCTGAGACAGGGTGTCGCCGTCGATGGCGGCAATGATCAGCAGGTCAACTTCGTCAGCCAGCATGTTGGCGATGTCGTTGTTCTGCTTGGTGCTGTCGTTGTCGGAGTAGGTCAGCTCGACCTCAAAGCCGGCCTCCTGGAAACGGGCCTGCAGGAACTCGCCGTCACGGTTCCAGCGCTCCAGAGACTTGGTGGGCATGGAAATACCAACCAGCTGGCCTTCTGCCTTGGCGGAGCCGCTGATGCAAGCGCAGCAAGCAACAACCATAGCCAGAGCGATCACGAGGGAAAGGATCTTCTTCATTTGTGTGTGCCTCCTAATAATTTTATGTTATAGCCCAAATGGGCAATAACTACAAAAGAAATCCCGGCAGGAATCATGCGTTCGCGCTGATAAATGCCGAAGAAAAATGGGGTATCCCCACTCCTGATTCCGAAATACCACGGCAGCCCGCAGGATTCGTGTTTATGATACCATTCTTCCCCAAGGTTTTCAAGAAGTGGATTTGTACAAGATTCACAAATGCTTTTTAGGTAATTTGCTAAACGAAATCGATTTCAAAGCTGGTGTATGGCCGCAATATATACAAATTTGCTTTTTTAATTGTATCATTTTGCGCTGTGAACCCCTGCGCGAAAAGGTTGCCTTTTGGAGGAAAACGTGGTATGATGTTGACAATTGTGACAGAAGGAGGCGGCTCTGTGGCAGCAGTGCAGGAGTGGAACGACATTTACGACGAAAACCGGCAGCGCACCGGACGGGTACATCTGCGGGGAACACCCTGGGCCCCGGGGGACTACGGGCTGGTGGTGTGCGTGTGGGTATACGACGGCTGCGGGCACATCCTGCTCACCCGCCGGGCCAAGGGAAAGAGCTTCCACGGCACCTGGGAGAATTCCGGCGGCGCGGCCAAGGCCGGAGAAACCAGCCGCCAGGCCATCGCCCGGGAGCTTTTCGAGGAAACCGGCATCAAGGCGGCGGAGGAGGAATTTGAATACCTCTGCTCCGACCGGGACAAGAACACCTTCTATGATTTCTACTGCCTGAAGCGTCGGATTTCCCTGAAAAAAATCGTGCTGCTGCCCGGAGAGACCGACGATGTGATGTGGGCGGGCTTCGGAAAAATCCACTGGATGATCCGCACCAAAAAAATCTGCCGCATCATCGCCTCCCAATTCCGCCGCCAGGAGGGCGAATTGAAAAAGCGCAATGTGACCAAGCTGCATTGTTGATTTTTGTCAGAAATGCCCGTACTTTTCTCTTGCAATTTGTGCGCAATGTATGCTATTATAAAAGAAAGCGTTTTTCCCGGCAGCGTCGGCGGAATGCTTTCTTTTTTATTTATCAGTATGGAGGCAACAATATGATCACTTTGATGCACCTGCCCGTTCGCCGGGGCAACGCTCCGCTGCGGATTGCCCACGGTCATTTCGCAACCAACCACTCCCATATCAACTATTTTGTGGACATTACCTACCAGAAGACCCGTCTGAGCGAGGCCAAGGACAGCGCCCACCAGCTGGTGGCGAATTTCGTCAACGACACCCCGGTGGATACCATTCTGTGCCTGGACGGTACCTCGGTGCTGGGCACCTGCGTGGCCGAGGAGCTGACGAAAAGCGGCTTCCGCACCATCAATGCCCACCAGACCATCTACATTCTGGAGCCTGAATATAATTCCAATTCCCAGATCATCTTCCGGGACAACAACGTGAGCATGGTTCGCGGCAAAAATGTCCTGGTGCTGATGGCCTCCGTGACCACCGGCTTCACCGCCAAGCAGGCGCTGCAGGCCATCAACTACTACGGCGGCAATGTAGCCGGCGTGGCCGCCATCTACTCCGCCGTGGAAACCGTGGAGGGCTACCCCATCCGCTCGGTGTACACCATCAACGATCTGCCCGGCTACGCCAGCTACGACTACCGGGACTGCCCCTACTGCAAGGCAGGCAAAAAGATCGACGCGCTGGTCAACAGCTACGGCTATTCCCAGCTGTGATATCTCATCGATATATTGGGGCAGCAAAAGCTGCCCCATTTTGGCGTGCACCGCTGTATTCGCTCAAGGATTATGCAAATTGTTATTTAACGCACCCTTGGCT
Source organism: Faecousia sp. (assembly GCA_051867315.1). GTDB lineage: Bacteria > Bacillota > Clostridia > Oscillospirales > Oscillospiraceae > Faecousia. Next base: position 607 of record JBJDYM010000297.1, on the reverse strand, counting down.
CCCCCTCTGGGGGAGCTGCCGCGACAAGGAGGCCGTACCATGAATACGCGCCCATCATAAAACCATGTCCAGCGATTTGTAGAAAGCGCCCCGGCATGCTTCGGTGGTTTTTTGTTGCATTTTCCGATTTTGTCTTTTGGGGCGTTGGGCTGTCCAAATTGCCTTGACTTGGGTTTCCTTCCATGCTATAATTTATCGAAATGCGGCGCTTTTCCGGCGTGTCAGCGTCCTCCTGCCGCATTCCGGCAGGTTTTTTTCTGTACATTTCCAAAAAATGAAAGGAGACCGTTATGACTGATCGTATCAAGGCAAAGGTGATTTCCCCTTCCCTGGATGCTTCTTTCTCTCAGGGCCTTGTTTCCTTTTTCTGCGGCGGTGCGCTTGGTGTTTTCAATTCTCCCCGGTTCGCCGTTTTTCCCGGTTTCTGTGATGTGCATGTGCATTTCAGAGAGCCGGGATTTTCTTATAAGGAGACCATTGCCACCGGCAGCCGGGCGGCGGCCAGGGGCGGCTGCACCGACGTGTGCACCATGCCCAACCTGAACCCCGTGCCGGACAGTCCGGAGCACCTGCGCCGCCAGCAGGAGCTGATCGACCGGGACGCCTG
>JBJDYM010000296.1:0-4174 GCA_051867315.1 Faecousia sp. | reverse complement strand
ACCGATTTGCTGGGCGGTACTGGTCGAGGGGCCCAGAAGTTGTGGGTTGATTGCCCAGCGTTCGTAACGAATTGGACGCGGGCCCTGCCCGCCAAACAACAATTTACATTCGCTATAATCCCTACAAATTGATGCGCTGTGTGATTTCCAGCAGCGGTAAATCCTCCTGGCGGTGGGTGACGAGGATCAGGGTGCGGCCATGGCGGCAGCGGCGGATGGCTTCGGCTGCCTTCGTGCGGCTGGCTTCATCCAGGCCGGTGAAGGGCTCGTCCAGGGCCAGCAGCTCCCCCGGGTGCACCAGCGCCCGGGCCAGGGCCACCCGCCGGGCCTGACCGCCGGAGAGGGTGGAAACCGGCTTGTCACAGCAATCCATAAGCCCCAGCATGGAAAGCACCGTTTCCGCCTGCTCCCGGCTGCATCCGGGCACGGCCATGCGGATGTTCTTCAGGGCGGAGAACCGGGGAAACAGCCGGTCCTCCTGAAACAGGGCCGCTTTGGACGAAGGAACCCCCAGAATCTGTCCGCTGTCCGGCTTTTCCAGGCCCAGCAGCAGCCGCAGCAGCGTGGTCTTCCCCACCCCGGAGGGCGCCATCACCGCGCAGCAGCTGCCCTGGGGAATTTCCCAGGAAAAATGGGAGAAAACCCGGCTTTCCCCGTAGCTTTTTGAAATATCCCGGATCAAAATATCCATCAGCAGCCCTCCAATACACGCAGCAGCCATTTCAGCAGCCGGGTAAAGGCCCATTCAAAGCCCACGGAAATCAGCACAATCACCAGCGTCCAGGCGAACAGGTCCCCGATTTCCAAATACACCTTGGCATCGTACAGCATGCCGCCCACACTGCCGCTGCACACCCCGATCACCTCGGCCGCTACCCCCGCCTTCCAGCAAAGCCCCAGGGCTGACCGGCAGCCGGAGAGGCAGTAGGGCTCCAGAGCGGGCAGGTAGATGCAGCGAATCCGGCCCCAGATGCCCATGCGGAACACCTTTGCCATTTCCAGCAGCTTCCCATCCGCCCCCCGGATGCCCTGGAGCAGATTGGCGTACAGCACCGGCAGCACCATCAAAAAGGAAATAAACACGCTGAGCCGCCGCCCGGACAGCCACAGCAGGGCAATGACGATGAAGGAGGCCACCGGCACCGTCTTCACCGCCGCCATGTAGGGGTGAATCAGGGTCTCGGCCAGGGGGAACCGGGCGGAGACCGCCGCCAGCGCCAGGGCCAGGCAGAAGGCCAGGAGGAACCCCAGGGTGATTCGCGAGAAGGTAAAGCCCACAGCACTCCAGAATTCCCCGGTCGGCACCAGTGCCCAGAGGCGTCCGGCCACCTGCACCGGCCCCACCAGCAGCAGTGGGTTTCCCACCAGCACCGCCGCCAGCTGCCAGGCACACAGCGCCAAAAGGCTGGCAAAAAGCTTTGCCAGCCTGGATTGGGCATTTATTTCCTTATTCCGCGCCATAGTAGAAGTCGTCCCCGGGGAGCTCCCCGCCCACGGCTTTGGAGTTCTGATCGAAAATCACACCCAGGCAGCCGGAAAGGGCCTGCTTCATCTGCGCCCCGGTGATGCAGACGATGTTGCACTGCGGGATGGCCTTCTGGGCCACGGAGGCCTTGATGACGCCGTAATCCTCGCAGAGCTGGGCGGCCTCGGCCACGTTTTCATTGACCCACTGGACGGAAGCTTCAAATTCCGCCAGGAAGCTCTCCACTGCCTCGGGATTCTGTTCCACAAATTCCTTCCGGGCCATCACCACGGCGGTGGTGCACAGGGTACCGTCGTCCAGGCTGGCCCATTCGTCGGACAGAGACAACGCCACCCGGAAGCCCGCTCCCAGCTGGGCGGCTGCGGCGGTGACATAGGGCTGGGGCAGCATGGCGATGCCCTCCTGCTCCGCGTTCAGCAACGCCACCACCTCGGTGGGTTCGCTCTTCCATTCAATGGTCACATCCTTGTCCGGGTCGATGCCGTTCTGGGTCAGCACATACCGGAGGAAATACTCCGGAGTGGAGCCCTTGCCGGTGGCATAGATGGTCCGGCCCTTCAGATCCGCCAAAGAGTGAAGGTCCTCGGTGTTAAACTCGCTGATGTACAGCACACCCAGCACGTTCACCGCCAGAACCTCTACACCGCCCTCGGTCTTATTGTACAGGGTGGCTGCCAGATTGGCGGGGACGGAGGCGATGTCCACCTGGCCCTGGAGGACCAGAGGCACCAGCTCATCTGCACTGCCCAGAATGGTGGGGGCATAGGAGTCCTGGCCGTCCTCCAGCAGCTTCACCATCCCCATGGCCGTGGGTCCGGTGAGAGCGCCCACGTTGACGGTCAGCTCCTCCGCCTGCACCGGCAGGGCAAACAGAGCGGTGAGCATGCACAGCAGACAAAGGACGGAAATCAGTTTTTTCATCGGAATTTCTCCTTCCTCCGGGATTCCCGGATTGACATTTTTGTCCCATTATACTATACTGATATCGATAATTCTGTTGCTATAGCAACATAAGGAGCAGCTATGACCGAACAGGAAACAATCGTTCTGCGCTCCTGCGGCCTGTTTTCGGGAATCGACCAACCCGGACTGGAGCGATTGCTGGGCTGCCTGGGGGCGGAGACTGTCCATTACGATAAAAGCGCCATTCTCTTCCACGCGGGCCAGCCGGTGCACGCCTGCGCCCTGGTGCTCTCCGGTGCGGTGCGGGCGGAGGCGGTGAACGCGGCGGGAAAACACACCCTGATGGCCTGGCACGGCCCCGGGGCATTGGTGGGGGATGTGCTCATGTCCACCCCCGGGGGAATCAGCCCGGTGTACGTAATCGCGGCGGAGGCAGCCACGGTGCTGTTTCTGCCCTTCCGGCAGATCATGGGCGGCTGCGGGGCATGCTGCCCGGCCCACACCCGGCTGCGGGAGAATCTCATCGGTGAGATTGCCCAGAAGTATTGGGCCCAGCGCCGCAGGCTGGGCTATCTCAGTGTCGGCTCCCTCCGGGGGCGGATCGCCATGTACCTGCTGGACCGGGCAGAAGGCGCGTCCACCTTTTCCTTAGGGCTGAGCCGGGAGAACATGGCGGACTATCTCTGCGTCAACCGCAGTGCCCTGTCCCGGGAGCTGGGCCGGATGAAGCAGGAGGGATTGCTGGACTACTACCGGGACACCTTCCGCCTGCTGGATATGGATGCCCTGGCCCACTGGGCCCAGTGAGATCCGCCATGCAAATTGGTGTTATCAAAATCCGATCAACTTCAAGCTGCAAGAAAGGCACGGTATAACAAGATGTACGAGTTCAAAACCAAAAAAATATCCTCCCACATCACCCAGATCACGGACCCCAGCGGGGTATTTCTGTTCCTGGTGGAGGGAGAACGGGAGGCGCTGCTGGTGGATACCGGGGTGGGCTTTCTGGGGCTCCGGGAGGCGGTGGATGCCCTGACGGACAAGCCGGTGACGGTGCTGCTCACCCACATGCATCCCGACCATGCCGGAGGCGCGGCAGCCTTTGACCGGGTGTACGTTCACCCGGCGGACATTCCCGCCTTCAGAAATCAGACTTTGGAGGACCGGATGGGCTACGCCGCCTCCCAGATGCCCGGGGCAGCGCTGACCCCGGCGGACTTTTTGCCGCCCGTCGCAGACCAGGAGCATTTTCTTCCCATGGAGGACGGCGCCGTGTTCGACCTGGGGGGAATCCAGGCGGAGATCATTCACGTGCCGGGCCACACCCTGGGCACCTGCTGCGTCCTGTTCCGGCAGGAGCGGAGCATCCTGTTTGGGGACGCCTGCAACTGCAACACCCTGATCATGTTTGAATCCTGCCTGAGCCAGTACCGCCGGAGCCTCCAAAAGCTCCAGTCCTTCCGTCCCCGGTTCGACCGGGTTTACTATTCCCACGGCCTGGCGCCGGAGGGGCCGGGCCGGAGTCTGGAGGACAATATGGCGCTTTGCGATGAAATTCTGGCAGGCCGGGACGATGCCATCCCCTGCGACTTTTTGGGCATGCCCGCCCTTCGCGCCAAGGCCATTGCCCCGAATATGATGCGGCTGGACGGAAAATACGGAAATATTGTGTATACGGAGATTACTAAGCATTAAGGAAAGACGCCTTGCCAATCCGGTAAGGCGTCCTTATTCTTATCATTTAATGAAACCACACCTATTCTCTGAAATCAAATAGCTTATACG
>JBJDYM010000295.1:0-4214 GCA_051867315.1 Faecousia sp. | reverse complement strand
AACAGCAGATCGGACGAGGGCTTTGCGATCAACGCTTATATCCAGGGTACGATCCTGGAAACGGAAAGCGGCCTGAAGGTCGGCATGGAATTCCTTCAGAGCATGTGGGTACAGCCCTGGGAGATCTCCTTCAATGTCAGCCCGGAAAGCACACTGAACGCCCACATCGCCAAGTGGGATAACCTGGACGAGCTGGCCAAGCTGGTCGGTGAGAAGGTCACCAAGATCACCTTCGTCATGCCGGACAGCACGTATGTCTATGAATTTGACGGCATCTACATTAAGCCCGTGTATCCCGAAAACGCGGATGTCGCCGCCTCCTTCACCGCGGGCTCTGCGGAGGTAGCGATTTCCGGCGTCCCCGAAGGGTTGGAAGATGTGACCGTCACCATCACCTGCGGTTCCGGCCGCACCGCGACCACCGTTGCAAACGCGGTGGAGATCAAGGACGGCAAGGTCACCATGGACAGCGCGTATGATGACACCCAGACTTACACCGTCAAGGTCTCCAGCAGCAACTATGCGGACATCGTGGCCGCCGTCCCTGTGAACAGCACGCAGGTCGCACAGCTCACCGCTTTTGTGGAGCAGGCCAAGGCGCTGATCGAAGGCGGCGCCGCCGCCAATGACAGCGGCTTGATCGAGCACTATGAGGAGGCGCAGGAGCTGCTGGCCGATGTCAACAGTGCCACCTCTGCGGAGGCTGCCGACCTGATCAGCGAGCTGACCGAGCATTTGTCGGTTTACATCCTCTCCGCCTGAGGCTGAAAGCACCCACGGCGGCTCCGGCGAGAGGTCCGACTGCCAATACGAATGACCGATCCCGCACATTTTCGCACCCCGGGCCGTCTGCGGACGGTCCGGGGTAACTCTTGACCTTGGAGGTCTTTCACGATGATATTCATTATTTCCTTGGTGATAGCCGCCGCCTTTATCCTGCTGTGCGGCAAGGCTCTGCGAGCCCATCCCGCCCCCTTTTATATCGCTGCCGCCGCGCTTTCAGCTCTGGTGATTGAACTGTATTGGGCCGCTCCCGGCTTTCTGAGCCTGCAGATGCGCACCCGCCTGCCCATCCTGATCGGGGCCGTTGGCACCGCCTTCTTTATCTTCGTCATGTACGCCGGGGCGCTGCCCAACGGTCATCCCCTGATGAAAAAGATCATGCCCATTCGGGGGGAGCTGTCCATCTTCGCCTGCCTGCTCACCCTGGGCCACAATTTGAGCTACGGTAAGAACTATCTGACCCCCGGCTATCTGTTCTCCGCTCCTGTTTCCCCCACCAAAGTGGCCGCCTGGATCAGCGCTGTGTCCATCCTGCTGATGCTGATGCTGACCATCACCTCGATCAAGGCGGTGCGCAAGTGCATCCAGCCGAAAAAATGGAAAGCACTTCAGCGGTGGGCCTACCTGTTTTATGCCCTGGTCTACCTCCATGTGCTTCTGCTGGCCATCCCCAACCTGCTGAAAGGACGGACTACCTACACCGTCAATTTACTGGTGTACAGCCTGGTGTATTTGAGCTACGCCGTCTGCCGTATTCAGAAGGCGGTGCTGGTGAAGCGAGGCCAAGCCGCCAAGGTGACAGGCCGCCGTCAGCTGGCCGGCGCCGGGGTGGGCGTTCTCCTGTCCCTTGTTCTGCTGGCTGGGGTATCCCTGCCCGCGGCTTCCGTGAACAGCAGTCAAACGGCGGATGGTCAGGCTCCTGCGGATACCGACCAGCAGTCAACCAGCGTGGAAACCCTGGGAAATTCTACCGAACAACTCGCTGGCGAACCCGATCCCGAGCTGCCCGGGGAGCCTTCTCCCGATGCCGCAGTGCCTGAAGAACCTTCCCCCGACCCTGCGGCGGAATCTTCTGAAGTGCCCTCTCCCGACCCTGCGCCGGAACTCAGCTCGGAGCCGTCCCCCGCTTCCACGGCAGAGTCTACGCCAGCGTCAGTTACGACTCCCGCTGCTCCTACAGAGGCTTCTCCAGCGCCAACACCCACACCGGTCCCCAATTCCACGCCCGAGCCTACGCCCACGCCTACGCCGGTGCCCACCTCTAAATACAAGGATGGCACCTTTACCGGAACCGGCATGGGGTATGAAGGCCCTGTGACCGTGTCCGTCACCATCTCCGGGGACAGGATTACGAATATCACCGTTACCAGCTACGTGGATGACGACGAATACATGGGAGACGCCAAGACCGGAGTCATTACCTCTATTCTCCTTCTCCAGAGCACTAACGTGTCCGCTGTCAGCGGCGCCACATACAGTTCCGAGGGGATTATGGACGCCGTCGCCGCGGCCCTGCAAGAAGCCGCCAACTGATCCTGTTATGATCGAAAGGAACCTGCGCCATGAAATCCTTCCACCTGCTGCCCGCTTTGCTGGCCCTGTTGCTGCTGCTGACCGGCTGTACCCAGCCCACACCGGCGGCCGACGCCAATGTATCTGCTGCCGTCTCGGCCAACGCATCCGCCGGCGAGGAGCCGAACGAGACCGTCCTCTTTGCCATGGACACCGTCATGCAGCTGACGGTCTATGGAGACGAGACTTTGCTGTCCGACGCAGAGGAGCGCATCCACTCGCTGGAGGCCGAGTTGTCGGTCACAAGCGAGAACAGCGAAATTGTTGCCCTCAATCAAACAGGAAGCGGAACCCTGTCTGAGAATGCCGCCGATCTGCTGGGCAAGGCTCTGGAACTCTGTGATCAAGTCGGCGGCGCGCTGGATCTGTCCATCTATCCTGTGGTGCGCGCCTGGGGCTTTACCACGGGAGAATACACCGTACCGGATGACGACTTACTGAGTGAACTTCTGGCCCATGTGGACTACACCAAGATTGCATTTAACGAAGAGACCGGTCAGGTATCATTGGAGCCAGGCATGGAGATCGATCTGGGCAGCGTGGCAAAAGGCTATACCGGCGATCAGCTGATTTCCCTTTTTCAAAAAGCCGGTGTCACCTCCGCATTGATCAATCTGGGCGGGAATGTACAGGCGCTGGGCAGCAAGCCGGACGGGTCCCCGTGGCGGATCGCGGTCCAAAACCCGTTTGGAGATGGGTATGTTGGGGTATTGGAGGTCGTTGATCAGGCGGTCATCACCTCCGGCGGCTATGAGCGATACTTTGAAGAAAATGGTCAGACCTATTGGCATATTATGGACCCCGAAACCGGGGCGCCGGCCCGCAGCGGCTTGGTGTCGGTCACTATTGTGGGTGACAGCGGTCTGGTCTGCGATGGGCTCTCCACCGCTTTGTTTGTGATGGGGCAGGAGAACGCCGTCAATTTCTGGCGGGAGACCGGCGGCTTTGAGGCGATCCTGATCAGCGAAGACGGTAAAATCTCCATAACCGAGGGCTTGGAGGACCGGTTCTCCCTGCTGGATCAGGGGACCGGCTTCGGGGAAGTCACGGTGATCCGCCATGATTAAAACACGGACCTGGATCATCGGTATCCTTCTGGCGCTGTTGTTGTTTGCCGGGACCGCTCTGTGGCTCCATGGCCGCTCCGCTTCCGGTATGGCGGCAAATATCTATCAGGATGGCGTGTGCATCCGCTCCATCGACCTTTCGCAGGTTACCGCAGCCGAAACCTATACTGTGGAAAGTGATGCGGGGACCAATGTGATTCTGATCGAGCCGGGGCGGATCTGCATCCTGGAGGCCGACTGCCCGGATCAGGTCTGCGTCCACGCAGGCTGGCTGACGGACAGCGCCGCCCCCATTGTGTGCCTTCCCCATCGCCTGGTCATCCGTCTGGAGAAAACGACGGTGGAGAGCATCCTGCCGGAGCAGGCAGATCCCGATCAAATCGACGCGGTCTCTCAGTGAGGGAGGAGATCCAATGACCACAAAACGACTGACCCGTATGGCGGTTCTGACCGCGGTAGCTCTGATCATTTTTATTGTGGAACTGCAGTTGCCCAACCTAACCCCCATACCGGGCGTCAAGCTGGGGCTGGCAAATATCATTACTGTATATGCTATGTTCGCACTGGGGCCTGTGGATACTCTTGGCATCCTGCTCGCGCGTATTTTGCTGGGAAGCATATTTTCCGGTCAAATGATGGCCCTTTTTTATAGCCTGGCGGGCGGACTGCTGTGTTATCTTGTGATGCTGGTCATGCGGAAGCTTTTTACGCAAAAGCAGATTTGGATTTGCAGCGTATTTGGCGCGGTGGCTCATAACATCGGACAGATCACCGTGGCGATCCTGATCACCC
>JBJDYM010000294.1:0-14712 GCA_051867315.1 Faecousia sp. | reverse complement strand
ATCCCATCCTCTATCCCCGGGGATTCCCTCCCCGGGGGTGAAAGGCTGAAAAGAGGGAGCGGAAGGCGCTTCCTGTTTTCAGCCTTCCACAACGGCGCGTCGTGCGTAAATTGGAATTGGTGCACTGGCGCGGCAGCGCCCATGGCTCCTCTGTGTAAAGGGAGCTGTCAGCGAAGCTGCCCAATCCCCCCTTTACACAAGGGCTGGCTGTGCTCAGAAGACATAACACCGTACCATGCAGCGAACTCGTCAAACACCGATTTTGTGCGCTGCCATCTGAGAACGATGTGCAAATTGATTTTTTTCAACATCAGCTTATTATCCTTAGAAAGAGGTGCTCTTCATGGCGCTTGTAAATTCCCCGAAACCCGCGCCTCCCAGGCACATCGCCATCATCATGGACGGCAATGGCCGCTGGGCCAAAAAGCGGGGCCTGCCCCGGACGGCGGGCCATGCAGCAGGGGCGGAGACCTTCCGCCGCATTGCGAATTACTGCCGCACCCTGGGTGTGGAGTATCTCACCGTTTACGCCTTCTCCACGGAGAACTGGAAGCGTTCCGCCGATGAAATCTCCGGCATCATGCGGCTGCTGCGCCGGTATCTGGAGGAAGCCCTGGCGGATATGGAGAAAAACCGGGTTCGCTTCAAATTCTTCGGCGATCTGTCCAAGCTGAGCCCGGAGCTGCAGGCCCTCTGCCGCAATGCGGAAAACCGGTCTGCGGACTATGATGTCCAGGTGAATTTCTGCCTGAACTACGGCGGCCGGGATGAGATCGTCCATGCGGTGAAGGGCTTCATGGCCGACGTGGCGGCGGGAAAGGCCAGGGCGGAGGAGTTAGACGAGCAGGTGCTGTCCAATTACCTGTATTCCGCCGGGGTGCCCGACCCGGAGCTGATCATCCGGCCCTCCGGTGAGCAGCGCATCAGCAATTTCCTGCTGTGGCAGTCCGCTTATTCCGAGTACGTATTTATGGATGTGCTGTGGCCCGATTTCTCCCCGGAGGATCTGGATCGGGCAATTGAAGAATATCACCGGCGCAACCGCCGCTTTGGAGGAACATAGAAAGATGAAAAAACGCATTGTGACAGCCGCAATTCTGATCCCGGTCCTGGTGCTTGTGACACTGGTGGCGCCCAAAATCGTCGCGGCGGTGGTTTGGGGGGTGCTGATGATGATCGGTGTCTATGAGCTGCTGTACACCACCGGCCTGGTGCAGCATCCCCGAATGGTGCTCTATTCCGCTCTGATGGCCCTTGCCACCTCCTTGTGGAGCCATTACGGCGCCAACCAGGGCATTGCCCTGCTGGGGCTGCTGGTGTTCTGGATTCTGCTCTTTTCCGAGCTGATGGCCAACCATGTGAAAATCAGCCTGGAAATGATTGTGTATTGTTTTTTTGCCGGGGCCGTTGTGCCCTATCTGCTCACCGCGCTGATTCGGATTTTGTCCCTGGCCTCCGGCCGGTATTTGGTTCTCGTCCCCTGTGTGGTGGCATTCCTGTCCGATGCCGGCGCGTATTTTGCCGGAAGCCTGTTTGGCAGGCACAAGCTGGCTCCCGTGGTCAGCCCCAATAAAACCGTGGAGGGCGTGGCTGGCGGATTGGTCAGCGCAATGGTGGGCATGCTGATTTATGCGGTGATTTTGCAGCTGGTATTCCGCTTCCAGGTCAACTACGGCGCGGCTCTGCTGTATGGCCTGCTGGGCAGCGCGGTGGGGGTGTTCGGGGACCTGTGCTTCTCCATCATCAAGCGCCTGTCCGGCATCAAGGATTTTGGCGCCCTGATTCCCGGCCACGGCGGCTTCTTTGACCGTTTCGATTCCATGGTGACCGTTGCGCCCCTGATGGAGGCGCTGATTCTCCTGCTGCCGGTGGTGTCGTGATATGGTGAAATGTGTGAGTATCCTGGGCTCCACCGGCTCCATCGGCCGCCAGAGCCTGGACGTCATCAGCCGCCTGGAGGGCATCCGGGTGGCGGCCCTCACCGCCGGAAGCGGTGTGGCCAAGCTGGCGGAGCAGTGCCGTCAGTTTCATCCCCGGCTTGCCGTCATGGCCACCCGGGAAGCAGCCGAGCAGCTGGCCCGGGAGCTGAAGGACCCTGCTATCTCCATCGCCTGGGGCGAGGAGGGATTGATTCAGGCCGCGACCATGGAGGAAACGGACTGCGTCATCACCGCCGTGGTGGGCATGGTGGGATTGAAGCCCACGCTGGCCGCCATCCGGGCCAAAAAGCGGATCGGCCTGGCCAACAAGGAGACGTTGGTCTGCGCCGGAGAGCTGGTGATGGCCGAGGCGGAGCGCTATGGCGCGGAAATTGTCCCCGTGGATTCGGAGCATTCCGCCATTTTCCAGTGCCTGATGGGCTGCGGCGACCCCAGGGAGGTCAAGCGGATTTTGCTCACCTGTTCCGGCGGCCCCTTCTTCGGCATGGACAAAGAGCAGCTGCGGCAGGTGACCAAGGCCGATGCCCTGCGCCATCCCAATTGGAAAATGGGCCCCAAAATTACCGTGGACTGCGCCACGCTGATGAACAAGGGCCTGGAGGTCATCGAGGCCATGCGCCTGTACCGGCTGCCTTTGGAGCAGGTGGACGTGCTGATCCACCGCCAGAGCATCGTCCACAGCATGGTGGAGTTCACCGACGGGGCGGTGATGGCTCAGCTGGGCACGCCGGATATGCGTCTGCCCATCCAGCTGGCCCTGACCTATCCCCAGCGTACCGTCTGCCCTGTACCGCCCCTGGATTTGACTTCCTGCGGCCCGCTGACCTTCTGCCAGCCGGATCTGGAGAAATTCCCCTGCCTGGCTCTGGCCAGGGAGTGCGCCAAACGGGGCGGCACCGCCTGCCCGGCCATGAACGGGGCCAATGAAGAGGCGGTGGCGCTGTTCCTGGCGGATGAGATCGGGTTTTATGACATCTACCGGCTTGTTTCCCAGGCGGTGGAGCAGGTTCCCTTTGTTCAGAATCCCACCCTGGAGCAGATCCTGGAAGCCGACCGCCTGGCCCGGCAGACCGTCCGGGACAGCAGATAGCGTAACCGACAAACCGGGAAATTGGTGCCTGGCGATCTGCGCCTTTCGTAGGGCGGGGTCATGACCCCGCTGATCGGCGGCGATTTCATGACGTTTTCGTTGAACGGAGCCTGGTCGGCGTGCTCGTCAAACACCGATTTGTCGTCATTATGAGCATACTACAATGATTATGCGAGGCATGTTATGACCATTTTCAGCATTCTTTTCGGCATTTTTCTGTTCAGTCTTTTGATTTTCATCCATGAGCTGGGCCATTTTATTGCAGCCAAATCCTTCGGTGTGCAGGTCAATGAGTTCTCCATGTTCATGGGTCCCGTCCTCTGGAAAAAGCAGAAGGGGGAAACCCTTTACTCCATCCGCCTGATTCCCATCGGCGGCTTCTGTGAAATGGAGGGAGAAAACGGCGACAGCGATAATCCCCGCTCCTTCACCGCCGCCGCCTGGTGGAAGCGGCTGGTGATTCTGGTGGCGGGGCCGTTCATGAACCTGCTGGCAGGCCTGCTGCTCTTCCTCTGCTTTTTTGCCCCCCAGGAGCAGTACATCGTTCCCGTGGTGGACCATGTGGAGCGAAACAGTGCCATCGGCGCCTTCGGCAAGGAGGAGGGCATCCGAAAGGGTGACCGGATTCTGGAGGTGGACGGGGAGAAGATCTACATGTACAATGACTTTGAGCTGATCCTCACCGCCAACACCGACAAAGAGAACAACCCTCAGAACCGGCACGATCTGGTGCTGCTGCGGAACGGAGAGCGGATCGAACTGAAAAACTTTGCCATGCAGAAGCGGAATTTCCAGGAAGAGGACGGTTCCTCCACCCTGCGCTACGGCTTCAGCTTCGGCTCGGAGAAAAGAACCTTCACGGGCCTTCTGAAGCAGGCCTGGAACGCGTCGCTGTCCAATATCCGCATGGTGCGCATCAGCCTGAAAATGCTGCTCACCGGCAAGGCGGGGCTCAAGGATATGAGCGGCCCCGTGGGCATCGTGCAGATGATGTCCGAAACCAGCGCCAAGTCCTCCAGCCTGTACTATGCCTTTTTGAACATGCTCAGCTTCGGCGGCCTGATCTCTGTGAACCTGGGCATCATGAACCTGCTGCCCATCCCCGCTTTGGACGGCGGACGGTCCGTGGGCGTGGTGCTGACGGCCCTGGTGGAGGGGATTACCCGGAAGAAAATCAATCCCAAGTATGAAGGGTATATCCACGGCGCGGGCATGATCGTGCTGTTTGCCCTGATGGGGCTGATCATGTTCAAGGATATTTTCGTGATCATTAAGGGGTAAGAAAGATGACAAGACAGATTCTTGTGGGGAATGTCCCCATCGGCGGCGGGGCCCCGGTGGTGATTCAGTCCATGCTGAATACCAAAACCACGGATGTGGAGGGCTCCCTGGCCCAGATCAAAAAGCTGGCTGCCGCCGGGTGCCAGATTGCCCGGCTGGCGGTGCCCAACCGGGAGGCTGCCCGCACGTTTGCGGAAATCTGTAAGGAAAGCCCCCTTCCTTTGGTGGCGGACATCCATTTTGACTACCAGCTGGCCATTTTGGCAGCGGAGGGCGGCGCTTCCAAAATCCGCATCAACCCCGGCAACATCGGCGGGGAGGACCGGGTCAAGGCCGTGGTGGAGGTATGCAGGGACAAAAAAATCCCCATCCGCATCGGCGTCAACGGGGGCAGCCTGGACAAGAGGCTGCTGGAAAAATACGGCCATCCGACCCCCGAAGCCTTGGTTGAAAGTGCTTTCCAGCATTTGGAGCTGCTGGAGAAGCAGGGCTTTTACGATACCTGCGTGTCCATGAAATCCTCCACCGTGCCCAATATGGTGGCGGCGGCCCGGCTGTTCCGGAGTCAGTGCGACTATCCGCTGCACATCGGCGTCACGGAAACCGGCCCGGTGCGTCAGGGCCTGATCAAATCCGCCATGGGCATCGGCGCGCTGCTGCTGGACGGCATCGGCGATACCCTGCGGGTCAGCCTTACCGACGACCCGGTGGAGGAGGTCTATGCCGCCAAGGACATTTTGAAGGCTGCCGGACTGCGCAGGGAAGGGGTGGACATCATCTCCTGCCCCACCTGCGGCAGAACCCGCATCGATCTGATCGGCCTGGTGAACCGGGTGGATGAGGCGCTGAAGGAATGCCCCAAGCCCATCACCGTGGCGGTCATGGGCTGCATCGTCAACGGCCCCGGGGAAGCCCGGGAGGCCGACATCGGCATTGCCGGAGGCGACGGCTGGGGCATGATTTTTGAAAAAGGCCAGCAGGTGGCGAAGCTTCCTTATGACGAGCTGCTTCCCGCCCTGCTGGAGCGCATCGAAAAGCTATAATATGAAACAAACGGTGTTTTTATTGGATATGTTTTCGGACTATGTGCCGCCTGAGGGGATCAAAGCTGCCCTTTCTCAGGCGGCCATTGTTGCTGCGGATATCCATGCGGAAAGCCGCAGCGTCCATGTGGCGGCCCACAGTCCGAATTATATTCCCCGGCGAATTCTGGAAACCGTGGAGCGGGACCTTCTTGCCCTTTACGGCCTGGCTCATGTAGAGCTCACCATAACCCACCCGGAGACGGAGCTGAGCAAAATCGAGCCGGAGGAGCTGATGATGCTTTTTGTCAGCCGCAATTCCATGACCCGGGGTTCTCTCGCCGGGGCCGGATGGGTTTGGGAAGGGGAGAAGCTCACCATTCAGCTCCGTGCCAATGGCAAGGCTTCCATTGAGGAGCTGATTCCCCAGGTGCAGACCGTGCTCCGGGAGCGGTTTGCCGCTCCGGTGACCATTTCGGTGGAGGCGGGCAGTGACCTGGAAGGGAAGGCGCTCTTTGAAGCGGTGGACTCCCTGCGCCAAACCGCCATCGAAACCTATCCCACGGTCCAGGCAAAGCAGCAGGCAGCCGCTCCCAAGTCTGCCCAGGAGAGTCCCACCTTCTACGGCAAGCCCTTCCGGGGCAATGCCGTGGCCATGAAGGATATGTCCATGGACATGGGCACCATCATTGTGGAGGGCAAGGTCTTTGCCGTCGACCACAAGGAGCTGACCAAGCGCAACGCCTACGTGGTGAAATTCGACATGACGGACAACACGAATTCCATCCGGGTCAGCCGGTTCCTGGAGGCCAGGGAGGCCAAGCCCATCATCGAAAATGTGCAGATCGGCTCCGTGCTCCGGGTCCAGGGCAAGCTGATTGAGGACCGGTTTGAAAACGACATGGTGCTCAAGCCCTATGCCATGATGCCCGGAAGCCTGCCCAAGCGGAAGGATCTGGCTCCCGGAGAAAAGCGGGTGGAGCTCCACCTGCACACCACCATGAGCAACATGGACGCCCTGACGGATACCGCCGCCGCGGTGAAGCAGGCCGCCGCCTGGGGTCACAGGGCCATTGCCATCACCGACCACGGCGTGGCCCAGTCCTTCCCCGACGCCATGAAGGCGGCCTCCAAGGCCAAGGTGGCGGGTACGGACCAGAACATCAAGATTCTCTATGGCTGTGAGGGATATTATGTCAACGACGTGGACGACCGCATTGTGGTCCACGGCAGCCAGGAGATGGACTTTGACGGCGAATATGTGGCCTTTGACCTGGAGACCACCGGCCTCAGCTCCCGCACGGATACCATCATCGAGATCGGCGCGGTGATCCTTAAGCGGGGGGTGGAGCTGGACCGGTTCCAGACCTTTGTGGACCCGGAGCGGCCGTTGGACAAAAAAATCGTGGAGCTCACCGGCATCTCGGAGGAGATGCTGGTGGGGGCTCCCAAGCTGGAGGAGGTCCTGCCCAAATTTCTGGACTTCATCGGCGGCCGGGTGCTGGTGGCCCACAACTCCGATTTTGACACCGGCTTCATCCGGGCTGCCTGTGCGAAGCTGGGGTATGAATACACCTATACCGCGGTGGACACCCTGATCCTCTCCCAGAACATGCTGCCCCACCTGAACAAATTCAAGCTGGACATTGTCTCCAATGCCCTGAGCCTGCCGGACTTCAACCACCACCGGGCCGGGGACGACGCCATGACCTGCGGCCTGATCATGGACCGGCTGATGAAGAAGATGGAGGAGGAGCTGGACATCCATACCCTCCAGGCGGTGAACCCGGCCATGGTGTCTCTGCGCTCCAAGGGCCGGATCACCGACCGCCATGCCCGGCACATCATCGTGTTTGCCAAGAACCAGGTGGGTCTGCGCAACCTCTACCACCTGATTTCCGATTCCAATCTGAAATACTTCAAGCGGGTGCCCCGGATGCCCAAATCCGAGATCCTCAACCTGCGGGAGGGACTGATCATCGGCTCCGCCTGCGAGGCGGGAGAGCTTTTCCAGGCCATTCTGGACGGCAAGAGCGAGGACGAGCTGAAGCGCATCGCTTCTTTCTACGATTATTTGGAAATCCAGCCCCTGGCCAACAACCGCTTCATGCTGGAAAAGGGCATCGCCAAGGACGAGGAGGAGCTGCGCAATTTCAACCGTACCGTGGTACGCCTGGCCGACGAGCTGGGCAAGCTGGTGGTGGCCACCGGCGACGTGCACTTCCTGAACCCGGAGGATGAGGTTTTCCGCCATATCCTGCTTGCCACCAAGGGCTTTGAGGATGCGGACAAGCCCAACCCCCTGTATTTCCGCACCACGGACGAAATGCTGCAGGAGTTCAGCTACCTGGGGGAGGAAAAGGCCTATGAGATCGTGGTCACCAATCCCAACAAGATCGCCGACATGTGCGAGAGCCTGCGGCCCGTGCCCCACAACCTGTTCGCCCCCAAGATTGAAAACTCCGTGGAGGACCTGAAGCGCCTGGTTTACGGCAAATTCCGCCGGCTCTATGGGGACAATCCCCCGGAGCTGATGACGAAGCGGGTGGAAACCGAGCTGCATGACATCATCAACTGCCATTACGATGTGATTTACATGTCCGCCCAAAAGCTGGTGCAGAACAGCCTGGAGCATGGCTACCTGGTGGGCTCCCGGGGCTCCGTCGGCTCCTCCATCGTGGCCTACATGTCCGGCATCACCGAGGTGAATTCCTTCCCGCCCCACTACCGCTGCCCCAACCCGGAATGCAAATTCTCCACCTTCGACGTGCCCAAGGGCTACGGCTGCGGCGCGGACCTGCCGGACGCGGTGTGCCCCAAATGCGGCACCAAATTCGAAAAAGACGGCTTCAACATCCCCTTCGAAACCTTCCTGGGCTTCGGCGGCGACAAGGTGCCGGATATCGATTTGAACTTTTCCGGCGAATACCAGGCCAAGGCCCATGCCTACTGCATTGAAATGTTCGGTAAATCCCACGTGTTCCGGGCGGGTACCATCGGCACCGTGGCGGAGAAGACGGCCTTCGGCTATGTGAAAAAGTACCTGGCCGAGCGGAGCAAAACCGCCAGCCGGGCGGAGGAGGCAAGACTCGCCGCCGGCTGCGTGGGGGTCCGCCGCACCACGGGCCAGCACCCCGGCGGCCTGGTGGTCATCCCCCAGGAAAACGAGATTTGGGATTTCTGCCCGGTGCAGCATCCCGCCGACGACCCCAACGCCGACCAGATTACCACCCATTTTGAATATCACTCCATGGAGGAAAACCTCTTAAAGCTGGATATGCTGGGCCACGACGACCCCACCATGATCCGCATGATGGAGGACATGACCGGGGTGGACGCCAAAAAGATTCCGCTGGACGACAAACGCACCATGTCCATCTTCACCTCCTCCAAGGAGCTGGGCTATGAAAACGACCCGATTCTGGGTCCCACCGGGGCAGTGGCCATCCCGGAATTCAACACCAAATTCACCCGGGGCATGCTGCTGGACACCATGCCCACCCGGTTTGATACCCTGCTCCGGCTTTCCGGCTTCTCCCATGGCACCGATGTGTGGCTGGGCAACGCCAAGGATCTGATTACCTCCAAAACCGCCACCGTTGACCAGGCCATCGGCTGCCGTGACGACATCATGATCTACCTGATCTCCTGCGGCATGCCCGAAAAGCGCTCCTTCAAAATCATGGAGTCCGTCCGAAAGGGCAGGGGACTGCCGGAGGGCGCGGAGCAGGAGATGATCGACGCCGGGGTACCGGACTGGTACATCGGCTCCTGCAAAAAAATCAAATACCTCTTCCCCAAGGCCCATGCCGTGGCCTATGTCATGATGGCCTTCCGGATTGCCTGGTTCAAGGTCTATCACCCCTTGGCCTTCTATTCCGCCTATTTCTACCGCCGCAGTCAGAAGGGCGGCTTCGACGCCGTGCTGATGACCGGGGGCAAGGAGGCCGTCGTGGCCAACATCCAGGCCATTGAAAATAACGAGAACGCCACCGATAAGGACGAGGATCTGCTGACCACCATGGAGGTGGTGTATGAATACTACCTCCGGGGCTTTGAATTTCTGCCCATCGACATCTACAAAAGCCACGCCACCAGATTTTTGATTGAGGACGGCAAGCTCCTGCCCCCCTTCGTCTCCATCTCCGGCCTGGGTGAAAGTGCCGCCTGGGATCTGATGAACGGCCGGGAGGGCAAGACCTTCCTGTCCATCGAGGAGGTGGCCCTGGCCTGCCCCAAGGTGTCCAAAACCCATATCCAGATGCTCAAGGATGCCGGGGCCTTCGGCAGCTTGCCGGACACCAGCCAGATCAGCCTGTTCTGACGTTTTCAGCAGGCAAATTGCTGTTTGGCGCACCCTTGGCTCCCCCAAAGGGGAAGCTGCCGAGAAAAGCGAGGCTGAGGGGGTGTCGCCGGTTCGGAGGAACAGAGCCCCAGAAATCGGAACATTGTGCCACTTATGCGACGACACCCCACCCGACCTCGCTTTTCTCGGCCACAGAGGGGAGGGCAAGAACCCCACATCCTCAATACCATTCAACCCGCCAAACAACAATTTCTCGTTCTGCGTGTGGGAATTTATAAATGGAGGTATGAAAAATGAGCTTCATCGGCAATTTTTTTTGGTTCATCTTGATCGGCCTGGTTTCCGGTCTGGGCTGGATTCTGGCGGGCATTCTCTGCTGCATTACCATCATTGGCATTCCTCTGGGGCTGCAAAGCTTTAAGATGGCGGGCCTGACCTTCTGCCCCTTTGGCAAGGAGGTGGTCTATGGCGGCGGGGCCGTGTCCTTCCTGGCAAACGTCCTGTGGATCGTCTTTTTCGGCTGGGAGCTGGCGGTCTATTACCTGGTGATGGGCCTGATCTGCTGCGTCACCATCATCGGCATCCCCCTGGGGCTGCAAAGCTTCAAAATGGCCAAGCTCGCCCTCATGCCTTTTGGCGCCACCGTCCAATAACCCCCTGAAACCGGGCGGCAAGCCATCGGCGATAAAAAGGCGAATGAAGAATTCCATTATCTTCTGTCTGACCGATCATGCCGGAGCGAAGATCCGGGAAATTGCACACTCCCTGGGTCTCCAGCCTTCCCGTACCCGCGATTACCTCAAGGAGCCGGAGCCGGGCATCCGAAAATAACCGAAACAGAACCAATCGCCTGAAACCATAGCGAAAAAAGAGCAGATTCCATACATGCAGCCCCAGAAACCGTCAATACTTCCGGGGCTGCATGCTTTTTTGCATCCTGAGGGATTGCCTGTCCCGGGTCAAAAAAGAAGATGAGACAAGTCCTTTTGCTGGAAAAGGGACAACCAGCGGTGAATAAAGTATGCTGAGGTGATATTCATGCTGCTTTCTGCATGGCTGATGCTCAGCAGTCTGCTCTATTCTCTGCAGCTCTCCACCGGCAGCTTCCCCAAACCCTTGACGGAGGAGGAAGAGCGCCACTACCTCTCCCTCTCCGCCCAGGGCAATGTGGAAGCCCGCAACATCCTGGTGGAACGCAATCTGCGCCTGGTGGCGCATATCATGAATAAGGGATAATGCGCGCGGAGAGTTTTTCTGGAAGAAGTCTGGATGTTTGGAATTTATCTACTGCGGTAAAAAAGCGCGCATTTTCTGGAGTGGAATGTTAGAGCTTTTTTGACAGGATGCGCCGTAGCTTTTTGCAATGTAACAAAATAGAAAAAAATACAAGTTTATTACATTGATGTAACAAACTTGACGGCGTAAAATGGTTGTGATATAATAACCGCGAAAGGCGGTGGCACTCATGCAAAAGAGCCTGAAAAACCGTGACATCTATCTGCGGCAGCTCAAAGCGTTCCAGGATACGGAAATGATCAAGGTCATTACCGGTATCCGCCGCTGCGGAAAGTCCTGCCTGATGAAGTTGATGGCGGAGCATTTGCGCGGCAGCGGCATTGCGGACAAGCAGATCGTGGAAATGAATTTTGAATCCATGCGATTCGCGGAGATGACCGCGAAAGAATTGTATGGGTTTGTCTGCGAACAGGTCATTCCCGGAAAGCGGATGTACCTGTTTTTCGATGAAGTGCAGCGCCTTGACGGCTGGGAAAACGCGGTGAATTCCTTCCGGGTGGATTTTGACTGTGACATCTATATCACCGGCTCCAACGCCCATCTGCTGTCCTCGGAGCTTTCCACCTATCTGTCGGGGCGGTATGTGGAGATCAAGGTGCTCCCTCTGTCCTTCCGGGAATTTCTGGATTTCCACGGATACACCGTATCGGAACGCAAGGCAATCACCGGACAGATGAAGAAGCGGATTATGGATGCGGACGGGGAACTATGCGACCCAAAGGAGCTTTACGAGGCCTATGCCAAATTCGGCGGAATGCCCATGCTGGCAGATGTGGGATTAGAGCTGGGCAGGGTAAGTGCCACCTTGGAGGGCATCTATTCCGCCGTGGTTGTCCGGGACATACTGGAACGGGCAAAGCGAAAGGGACAGCGCACCATTACGGATTCTCTCCTGCTTCGCAAGCTGATGATGTTCCTTGCGGATAACATCGGCAACAGTGTCTCCGCAACCTCTATTGGAAATACCCTGGTCAGTGAAGGACTGCTGGAGGAAGGAAAGCGAAAGGCCAAGCCCGCAACCCATACGATTCAGGCCTATATCGAGGCGCTGAAAGAGTCCTATATCTTCTATGAAATCAAGCGGTTTGATATTAAGGGCAAGGAATGCTTGAAAACCCTTGGTAAGTATTATATTGTTGACACGGGACTGCGGAATTATCTGCTTGGCTACCGGGAGGGAGATACCGGGCATATTCTGGAAAACATCGTCTATTTTGAGCTGCTCCGCCGGGGCTATGATGTGGCCATCGGAAAGATCGACAACAGGGAAGTTGATTTCATTGCCACAAAGGCAGATGATAAAAAGTATATTCAGGTCACGGAAGCCATGAATGCCCCGGAAACAAGGGAGCGGGAGTTGTCGCCCCTGCAAAAGATCCCGGACAACTACGAAAAACTTGTGGTATGTATGGATACGGGCTTGCAGCAGGAACAGGACGGAATCCGGATTGTGAATGCGATTGATTTTTTGTTGGAGTAGAGAAAGGAGAAGCCTATGGAAAGCTACGTAATCAGTGTATCCCTTGGAACCGGCTGCTACCGGCATATTCAGATCAGCGCGGATGCCACGCTGTATCGGCTTCACAAGGCAATTTTAGCGGCATTCCAGTTTGACGACGACCACCTGCATGCCTTCTTTATGGATAATAAACGGTGGAGCCAGTGGGATATGTTTGTCGCTACCAAATCAGAGCCATCTGACCGTCTGACAAAAAAGTATTCCCTACAGCGGGCCGGTTTGGTGAAGGGAAAGAAATTTTTGTATCTGTTTGACTTTGGGGACGAATGGCTATTTCAGTGCAGGGTACTTCGGGAGCTGGACGAAAAAACGGATATTCCGGTTGTCATCCGAAGCGTGGGGGAATCGCCGGAGCAATATCCGCCTTGTGATGACTGGGATGAGGATGGTTGGGAAGTGATCGAGGTCTCACATCCCCAGGGAATACCCCAGGAGGAAAAGAAGCCGCAGTCGGAGCAGGATTGCACGCTCCAGGATTTGGACGAGGATGACGAACTGTGGCCGGATTTCGACTATGAAGGTTTCCCCAGACTTTATCCCCTCTCGGTTGCTTTGGAGGCATTTGAAAAGCTGCCGATTTCATATGATAAAGCCCTTGAGATTATGGAATACTGTGACGCTGCCGCAAGATTGTATGGCGTAATTCCTCTCAGAAAGCTCCTGGAAATATATAACAAGCACAATAAACCCATATCTACGGATCTTTTCTTGGAAATCGCGGAAATCCTTCGGCATCAGTATCGATTGTTTTCAATCCTGAACTGTGACGCATTGAAGCAGCATGCCCCAATGGACGATCCTCTGGATTGGGAAATTGTTGCCCAATTTGTTTATGAAACGGACATCAATGATTATTATGCCTTTGTTCAGCTTCAGGGAGAGAAACCGTATTGTGTTCTTTCCAAGGCGGAATTTCTTCGCTATGCAAATCCGAATTATTTTCCCAAAACCGTACAGGTCAAGCAGATGCGGGAGTTCCTTCTTTCTGTGACTGAATCTAAAAGCGATGCGGAAACGATTCTTTTTGATTTGCAGGAAATGATTGCCTTAGACCTTGCGGTAGACGACATCCTCGATATTCTGGCAGAGGACGGTCTTCAGTTTGAAAGCAAAACGGAGCTGAATTCGTTCCTTTCCCTGTATCAGGAACTCAATAATCATTCCCGGAAATGTATCAATCGTGGCTACACCCCGGCTGAGCTAGCCCGCATCCTGCCAATCGCCGGGCAAATTTCCCTGTTTGACGACGCAACGCCGACTTCTGCCCCGCAAATCGTTTCCGGAACTCCCTCCCGAAATACCCCATGTCCCTGCGGCAGCGGTAGGAAGTACAAGAACTGCTGCGGGAAAGGAAAGTAATGCTGGAGAAAAATCCACGATTTGTTATGCATTTGACGAATAAGGGATAATGCCCGCGGAAACTTTCTGTGGAGGACAAACGGCATGATTTTGTCCGCGTACTATAACAGAAGTGTGAACATCCACTGGAATGCGGTGCTGATGTGAATACGGACAAGCCCGGCAGGCAGAATCATTGCCCAGAACCAGCATTCGGAACTCCTGATTCATGGTACAAACGGCCAGATCAGAGCGAAAGATTCCCACGGGCATGACCCGTATCCGCCGAAAGGCTAATTGAATGATCCCACCGCACTGTGGCTGGTACACGCAATGCGGTGGGATTTGTTATTCTTCCAACAGTTCCTTGACTCTGCTCTGCACGGCAAACTCCACGAGCGCCAGCCGTTCAGGGCTCAGGTTGTATCGGCTGTGCCGCTTGAATCGGAAATTAAGGAGCCTGCGCAGATGGTTTTTGTGCTCGTGGGTCATGACCTTCTTGGCTTCCTCTACGAAATCATCGTATACACAGGGCATCTGGGTTTTGGCATACTTCAGAATGTTTTCTTTGCTCTTCAGGGCTTCGGCACCTGCCAGATTCAGCAGCGCATTGCCGTGGTCAAACAGCGGGGCCGGTGCAATGATCTTGTTGGTGTGGCTGTTCACGAGAAAACCGAAATTCCCGTAGTGCCGGTCGGTATTGAAGATGACGGCATCAAACACGATCATGTCATCCAGTGCCCTGACAAATTCCTTGCCCTGTGATTCGTAGAACGCCCGGACGGCTTTCATACCGCCGCTGCGGACGATTCTCCCTACGGGCACGAAGGAAATATCTTTGCTGGTGAACAGCTCGCAGGTGGAGCACAGGGTTTCTTTCCAGCGCGAAATGGAATAGTCGATGGCGTTGATTTCCAGAA
>JBJDYM010000293.1:0-4243 GCA_051867315.1 Faecousia sp. | reverse complement strand
CCGACGCCGAATATGTGAAGGAAAAGGGCGTTCTGGTGGTGGGCATCACCGATTTCGCCCCCATGGACTACAAGGATGAAGACGGCAACTGGATTGGCTTCGATGCCGATATGGCCGCTGCCTTCGCCGAATTCCTGGGCGTGGAAGTGGAATTCGTGGAAATTGAGTGGGACAACAAGGTGCTGGAGCTGAACTCCAAGAGCATCGACTGCGTGTGGAACGGCATGACCCTGACCGATGAGGTGCTGGCCGCCATGACCTGCTCCAACGCCTACTGCAACAACGCCCAGGTGGTCATTGTCCCCGCCGACCAGGCCGAAGCGTATCAGACCGCCGAGGACTGCGCCGAGCTGGTGTTCGCCGTGGAAGCCGGCTCCGCCGGTGAGGCTGAGGTTACCGCGCTGGGCTACGAGTGCACCCCCGTTCAGTCCCAGGCCAGCGCTCTGATGGAGGTTGCCGCAGGCACCTGCGACGCCGCCGTGATCGACTCCCTGATGGCCGCCGCCATGGTGGGCGAGGGAACCAGCTATGAAAGCCTGACCTACACCGCCCCCCTGAACAGCGAGGAATACGGCGTGGGCTTCCGCACCGGCTCCGACCTGGCCGAAATGCTGAACGAGTTCTTCAAGGCAGCCTATGAAGATGGCTCCATGCAGGAGTGCGCCGAGATTTACGGCGTCCAGGCCGCTCTGATCGAGCAGAAGTAATCAAGCAAAACGCGCAACCGCCCGGCTGAGACCCAACCGGGCGGTTCCTTTACCAAAGAGAAAAAGGCGGATTCAATATGGAAACCTTCCTCCGGCAATTTCCCATTGTTTTTCAATCGTTAAATATCGGCTTTTTGCAGACCCTGCGGCTGTTCGGCGTGACATTGCTGGGGGCCATTCCCTTGGGCCTCATCATCATGTTCGGCTCCATGTCCAGGTTCAAGCCCCTGAGCGTCATTACAAATCTGTTCGTGTGGGTTATCCGGGGCACGCCGCTGATGATCCAGCTTTTGATCATCTACTATTTCCCCGGCCTGGTCCTCCACGTCACCTTTTGGAGCAAGGGGGAAAGCGGCCGGTTCGCCGCCTCCGCCGTGGCCTTTATCATCAACTACGCCTGCTACTTTTCGGAGATCTACCGGGGTGGCATCCAAAGCATCCCCGTAGGCCAGCGGGAGGCGGGCCAGGTGCTGGGCATGACGGGCAGCCAGATTTTCTTCCGGGTGATTTTGCTGCAGGTCATCAAGCGCATCGTGCCCCCCATGGGCAATGAGATCATCACATTGGTCAAGGACACCGCTCTGGCCAGAATCATCGCACTGCAGGAGATCATCTGGGCCGGCACCGCATTTTTAAAGGGCTCCCAGGGCATCTCCGGTCAGGTGTGGCCCCTGTTCTTTACGGCCATCTACTATCTCGTTTTCAGCGGCATCCTCACCCTGCTGCTTGGCTGGGTGGAGAAAAAAATGGACTATTTCAGAGGGTAATACCATGGCAATACTGGAAGTGAACCACATCCAAAAGAGCTTCGGCGGCACCGCCGTACTGAAGGACATCTCCTTTTCTCTGGAACGGGGTCAGGTGCTGTCCATCATCGGCTCCTCCGGCAGCGGCAAGACCACCCTGCTGCGGTGCCTGAATTTTCTGGAAACCGCCGAAAGCGGCAGCATCCGGGTGGACGGGAAAACATTATTTGATGGAGAAAACCAAAAGCGCATCAGCGACGCGGAGATCCGGAGAAACCGGCTTCATTTCGGGCTGGTGTTCCAGTCCTTCAACCTGTTTCCCCAGTACACCGTGCTGGAAAACGTGATGCTGGCCCCCAAGCTGCTGAAAAAAGCCCCGGTGGGCCAAATTGAAGAACAGGCCCGTTCCCTGATTGAGCAGGTAGGTCTGTCCAACCGGATTGGCAACTACCCCTGCCAGCTCTCCGGCGGGCAGCAGCAGCGGGTGGCCATTGCGCGGGCCCTGGCGCTGGAGCCGGACATTCTCTGCTTCGACGAGCCCACCTCCGCTCTGGACCCGGAACTCACCGGCGAGGTGCTGCGGGTGATCCGTGGCCTGAAAAGCGCGGACCGGACCATTATCATCGTCACCCATGAAATGGAGTTTGCCAGATCCATTTCCGACCGGGTGATTTTCATGGCGGACGGTGTCATTGAGGAGGAGGGCACTCCGGAGCAGGTGTTCGGCAATCCCCAATCGGCCAAGACCCGGCAGTTTTTAAGCAGCTCCCTGGAACACTTCTGATATGGAGGATGGATGAAATGACGCAGCGTAAATCTGATGAACAGATGCTCCATGAGCTCTATCAAGCCTTTGTGAAAATCGATTCCGAAGCAGTCTGTGCCCAGTTTCTGGAAGATTTGTGCACCCGCAAGGAAGTGGAGCAGATGGCCCAGCGCCTGCGTGCAGCCAAGCTGCTGGTGGAGGGAAAGACCTACACCCAGGTGATTGAGCAGACCAATATCTCCTCCGCCACCCTCAGCCGGGTCTCCCGGTGCGTCCAGTACGGCGAGGGGTATCGGAAATTCGTAACGCCGGAAGAACCAAAGGCGTAATTCCCCCGCCCTTCAGCAGCACCCCCTCCAGCCGGATGGGGTGCCGTTTTTCTGCAAATCAGCAAGCTTTTTTCCATTCCGAAAACATGCTTATTGCCTTTCGGCAGCAAGAGGATACGCAGCAGAGCGAAAAATGTTGTTTGCAGGGCACACCATTTGCAGGGCGGTTTTCTGACCCCGCCAAACAACAATTTGCCTAAATGCTTTGCCGATCACAAAATACGCTCAGGCCTTAAATTCCAGCCAGCAGCGTTGACAAGCGGTAGATTCTGCGGTATGATAGCCACGTTTTAACGGATTTTGTGGGTCAATTTCGGCATGGAGGGTTTATGATCGGCGAGAAAAAGAAAAAATGGATCGCCGCCGGGCTGCTGGCGCTTTTGATTGTGATCACCGCCGCAGCGTGGAGGTTTGTGAGCGCGCCGCTGATGGGGTTTCTCGCCGACCCGGACTCCCTTCGGGAATGGGTGGAAAAGCAGGGATGGTACAGCCGTCTGACCTTTATGGGCATGGTGATTTTTCAGGTGATCCTTGCCTTTCTTCCCGGAGAGCCCTTTGAGATTGCGGCAGGCTATGCCTTCGGCGCGGTAGAGGGCACCATCCTCTCCATTGCCGGCGCCGCCATCGGCAGCATCATCACCTTTTGGCTGGTGCGGCGCTTCGGGATGCGGCTGGTGCGGGTGTTCTTCAGCGAGGAGAAAATCAATTCCGTCAAATTCTTAAAAACCAGCAATGCCCGGAATTTTCTCTTCCTGGTGATCTACATGATTCCCGGCACGCCCAAGGATCTGCTGGGCTATTTCGCAGGTCTGACAGATCTTCCCTTCCCGGTGTTCTGCCTGATCTGCACCCTGGGGCGGATTCCATCGGTGGTCACCTCCACCGTAGGCGGCGATGCCCTGGGCACCCGGAGCTACGAAGCAGCGGTCATTGTCTTCGCCTCCACCCTGGCCATCAGCGCCCTGGGCTTGGCACTGTACAACCGGATCTGCAGGAAACACAAGGGAGGCGCTCATGGTCAATAAAACAGCGGAATTGTTTAAAAAGTCGATTCCGCGCTGCACCGTCGCGCCCCTGGCGTATACTCTGGCGCTGCAGGCACTGGTGTATTCCGGTACAAAATTTTGTATGGCCGGAGCATATCACTACAATTTTGAATCTGCCTGGGATTTATCCATTCCCTTCCTGCCCTGGACGGTGGTAATCTACGTCGGAGCATTTCTGTACTGGGCCATCAGCACCGTGCTGATTCTGCGCGGCGGTAAGGAAAATGCATTTCGCTTTCTCTGTGCCCATTGCCTTTCTCTGCTGGTTGTCTTGGTGTTCTATCTGGTGCTCCCCACCACCAATACCCGCCCCGCCTTGGGAAAGGACACCTTCTGGGACTGGTGCATGCAGCTGATTTACACCCTGGATACCCCGGATAACCTGTTTCCGTCCCTCCACTGTGAGCTGAGCTGGCTTTGCTATCTGACCCTGAAACAAACGCCGGGGATTTCCCGGGGCGGCAAGTGCTTTGCCTGTGTGTTCTCCCTGCTGGTATTCGTCTCCACCCTGACCACCAAGCAGCACATTTTGATTGATGTATTTGCCGGCTGGCTGATTGCGGAGGTTTCCTTCCGCCTCTGCGGGAGCAGAAAGGTAACCAAGCCATTTTACAAACTGTTTGACAAATCGTGATGTGCTGACCGGCTT
>JBJDYM010000292.1:0-15019 GCA_051867315.1 Faecousia sp. | reverse complement strand
GCTCACCGGGCTGAGTTACATCGACCGGAAGTTTATTGAAGAATCAGAAACAGAGCCTGTATCCGGAAAGGCTGAGTCGGGGATGAAGCTGGTTATCCGAAAACCGCTTCTGATCGCCGCAATCATCGCCCTGATGGTACTTTTCATGGGATGTGCAGTGGTGTATATGCTGAGCATGAAGGAAATCAATATTGGCCAGCAGCAAACCCTTCAGGATGTGTTTGAGTATGACCCGGAATCGGGGCAGGCGATTGCCTATCTCGGACAGGAAACTGTGACAGAAGAAGTACTAACACTTGCAGGTATTAAGGGCAGCCGAAATTATCAGGCTGCACAGGAATGGTTCGCATTCAAGCAGGAGTATGATCCGGATCATTCCATTATTAATGAACTGCAGAGTGCCGGACTGGTTCCGGAATTTCCTGCGGAATACGAATCCTATAACATTTATTCCCAGGAAATGAAGGACAAACTGGATGAAATTCTTGAAAAATATGATCTGAATCTGATTGGTAGGACGATTCCATTCAAAACAGAGGAACTTGTCTGCAAGGCATTAGGATTGGAAGATATTGTGGTTCCGGAAAATGGAGCCGTCATAGAACTGGATTATGCCGGATATCAGGAATGTGGCAATCTGAATATGGACTTCGATATCATCATTCCCGGTGAAGGAGGCTCCAGTAAACAAGAGACAAGATGCCACATCTATTATATGCGTAAAGATGCTTTTACAGAGGATGTTATTTCTCTTAGAGAAATTGAGGCCTGGAAAGAATGGACATATACGACAGCTTCTGGTGCAGATGTATTGATTTTTCGGTCCCCTTCCGATTGGCGTGGATATGTCTTCTGTGATATGCCGAATTATACGGTAACACTTCGATATGAGTTGATCAACGAGTTGTATACCAATGATGCAGACGGAAATATGATCATCAATAAAGAGGTCATGACGGATCAGGAGATCGAGCGCCTGGCTGATGCAATTGACTTTTCCATTGAGCCCAAACTGGTGGAAGGATGGGAAAACCTTACGGATTTGGCGGCAGGTTCCGGTAAGACGATTGATGGCTATTCTCTTGAATTGAAGTCTGTCAAATCAGATGGCAATACTGCAATTATCACTTTGGGAATCACTGCTCCTGAGGATGTCAATCTTTTGGAGCATGATGGTTATCCTGTATCTCTGAAACATAGCAACCGGTGGGGCTTCTTTGAGCCGGCAGCAGAAGGTTCCGGTAATGTCAGCGGCGGATACAGAGTGGAAGATGATGGGGATGGAAAATCCTACACCCAGAATGTGGTTCTAAATTATTCAGCCAGTTCTGAGCAAATAAGAGAGGGGGTGTTTCCCTTTGCCTCAGGTCATGTATGGAACATCTATTGGCAGGATATCTATGCCAGTTACCTTGACGAGAAGACGAATGAGCCTGAAGAATATCTTCTTGTCAAGGGTACATGGTCTTTTGATGTGGTTTTTGAAGAGATAAACGTAGAGGAACTGGAATTGATCACGACACCTATTGCTTCCAAGGCTACCTGCGGATGGGACATGAAAGGGAATGATGTATATCAGGATGCCATGATTACCTCATTTATCCTGCGGCCTATGAGTGCCAGCATTATCTGTGACCTGGAGCATGCAGCACCGGACTTCTTGGCAGTAGGTGATCGATGCGTCTATGTCATGATGAAAGACGGAAGTAGAATTGCTCTGTACGGTGATAATGCAAGCTCTGGTATACAGAATTTGCAGGCGGAATCAACCATCGATCTGGAGCAGGTTGTATCCGTCCTTATGCCGGATGGAACGGAACTCCCGGTTCCCCAGGTTTAGAACAATTCATCATTCAAGAGTCTGCTTCTCAAAAGGGAAGCAGACTCTTTCCTTTTCTCAAAAAAATGCTATCATGATGTGTGAGGTTTTTCAGCGGAAATCGATCTATTGGGGTGAGGAACAAAAACACAAGTGAGGTGAACCCAAATGGAAGACAGTAAAATCATAGAACTGTTCTTTGCCAGAAGTGAAGATGCCATAAAGCACACGGATGAAACCTACGGCCGGCGTCTTTTTCATCTGGCAGAGAACATCGTCAAGAATGGGCAGGATGCCGAAGAGAGCGTCAGTGACACCTATATGAAGGCATGGGATACGATTCCTCCCCAGAGGCCTCAGCATTTCTTTGCGTACCTGGCAAAAATCTGTAGAAATTTCGCACTGAGAAGGCTCGACTGGAAGAATGCCGGAAAAAGGAAGGCCGAAATCGTCAGCCTGACCGAGGAAATGGAAATGTGTATCCCAGATCTATCCCGGGACAGGGAAATGGAAGCAAAGGAATTGAGCATGGTTCTGGACCGCTTTCTGCGTACACTGACACCGGAAAATCAGATGGTTTTCCTGCGGCGATACTGGTATGTGGACACCATTGCGGAAATTGCCGCTCGGTATGGAATCAGTGAAAGCGCCGTTCTGATGCGGCTGAATCGAACCAGAGCAAAGCTCTGCACGTATCTTGAGAAGGAGGGAATCAAAGTATGAAAGGAAAGGATATTCTCTTTGGGTTAAACGATGTGGGCAATGATCTGATTGAAAGGGCTGAATATGGTCTATTTCCTTCTGACACAAAATGCAACGGCGAAAAGGAATCTCCCAGAATCAAAAGAAACCGGAAGCCTCTGCTGGTTGCGGCCACCATCGCCCTGATGGTGCTTTTCATGGGCTGCGCTGTGCTTCTGCTGCACCTGGAAGACCTTCGCATTGGGGAAGAAACCTATACGGACAACATGCGCTACGCGGAGGACGGCAGCAAAATCCCCGCAACTGAGAAGGTAAAGCAGTTCATTTCCATTGTTGGCACTGAGGGCAGCAAAAACCATCTGGCGATCCAGGAATGGATGGACTTTAAGCAGAGCTACGACCCGGACGGTTCCCTTTGGAGAGCTGCTGACGGCTTTGAAAAGCCCGCCCGGTATAACAACTATGTGGATGCCTACACCCAGGAAATGCTGGACAAGATTGATGAAATTTGCCGGAAATACGATTTGAAGCTGGAGGGGGATGCGGCAATCTTCCAGGAGAATGTGGCGGAGCTGTTCGCTCAGGTGCTGGGGATTTCCGGCATTACAAGAAAAAACTCCGGTTTGACAACAGAATTCGGCGGAGCCAGAGTCACGGAATGCGGCAATTATAATGCTTCCTATCGGGCAACCCTCCAAAACCCGGAGGCAAGCCAGGAATTTGAGTTCACGCTCATCTATGATTATCGGGACAAGGATTATTTCACCAGTGCTTTTCTCACCATCGAGGACGGGGAATCCGTGGAGCAATGGAATTACACGCTACCGGATGGAACGAAAGTACTCATTGCCAGCGACAAGGGGGGCGACGCCTTTATTCTGTGCGACCGGGAGGATGCCTTTATCAATGTCACCATCCGAAATGTGGGCTGGAATTGGGATAGCCCGGGAGATGTGATGTCCCATAGAGACATGGAGCTGATTGCGGAAGCTTTGGATTATTCCCTGAAACCGAAGCCGGTGGAGAATATGCCCCAGCTTCAGCAGAAGCTTGAGGAGCTGTATCAAGCCGGAGAAAGCCAGGAAGAGGACCCCGCAGAGGTGGAAGCCCGGATGCAGGTCTATGAGGAAAATGAGCACCACGAAAGCTACGGAGACTTGATTTGTCAGATGCGGGATAATGAGTCCTATTTCGTAAACCACTGTAATGTTGCCTATGAGCATTTCTGGGAAACCATGGAATATACCTTACTGGACATCACCGGAGACGGCACAGAGGAATTGATTCTCGGACGGGATGGTCACATTCACGCGATTTGGACCATCCGAAACGGATTGACCGAGGGAATCGCTTCCAGCTATTATGAGGGTTACCTGTGTGAGGGAAATGTGTATGAATCATATGTCTTTCTGGACGGAAAGCCTTACCATTTCTACTCCCGAATTGGCGAGGATGGTCTGATGGAAAGGCTGATGGTTGTGGAATATGACGCCGTACAGGAAAGCTGGATGCTTGACGAATCTCAGGACGGAACCGGGCTCACTCCCATTTCCGAGGAACAGGCCATGGAGATCATCAATTCCTACGTCCGAATCCCCCTGGAAATGAAATCCGTCAAAGAATACCCCATGGAATAAAACTGACAAGGCCTGCTTCCCTCTGTGAAGCAGGCCTTCGTTCATTAAAAAAGGAAATCCACCTGATACTGTCTGAGCCAGAACTCGATTTGCAGGAGATAGGCCATGGTTTGGGGCCGGCGCATCAGCTGGCCGTACCAGGGCCATTCGTTCTCCTGGGCGAGATAGGCTTTCAGATTCTCCCGGTCGATCAGGTAGAACAGCGGGTTTTCCTTTTCCTCCAGAACCGTTTTCAGTCTTTCTGCCATCAGCTGCTCATAATGGGGGTCGAAGGTTTTGGGATAGGGGCTTTTTTTCCGCTTCACGATTTCCTCCGGCAGCAAATCCCAGACGGCGTGGCGCAGCAGCCCTTTTTCCCTGCCCTGGTAATCCTTGAATTCCCAGGGGACGCCGTACAAGTATTCCGCAATCCGGTAATCGCAGAAGGGAACCCGGACCTCCAGGCCGGAGTACATGCTCATCCGGTCCTTCCGGTCCAGCAGGGTCTGCATGAACCACCGGAAATTCAGGTTCACCATTTCCTTCATTCTGCGCTCCTGGGGAGAATTCTCCGGCAGGATATCACTTTGACGGCAGGTTTCCAGGTAGGCCTCCATGACATAGCTTTCCGGTGAACCGTTCTTTGCCAGCTGCCATGTCATCAGTTTGGCCCGCTGCTGTGTTGTCTGGGACCAGGGAAAGCCCGCTTTGGCCCGTACCTCCGGGTCCCGGTACCAGGGATAACCGCCGAAAATTTCATCCGCGCATTCCCCGGACAGGGCAACCTTGACCCGTGTTCCGATTTCCCGGCAGAAGGCCAGCAGGGAGAAATCCACATCCGCCATCCCGGGCAGGTCTCGTGCAACGGTGGCATTTTCCAATTCCGCCGCCAGATCCTCCGGGGTGAGCACCGTCCAGTGATGGTCCGAGTGGATGGCCTTCTGCATGATGTCGATGTAGGCGTCATCGGAATTGGGCTGGAATTTTCCCGGCTGGAAGTATTTGTCGTTATTCAGATAGTCCACTGAAAAGGTGGGAAGCTGCGTTCCCCGCCCCGCCATCTCCCCGGAGCAGACGGCGCTGATGATGCTGGAATCCAGCCCGCCGGACAAAAATGTTCCGATGGGTACATCGGATACCATTTGCCGCCTGATGGAATCGGTCACCAAAAAGCGGACCTTTTCACAAGTTTCCTCAAAGGAATCGGTGTGATGGTAATCCTGCAATTTCCAGTATTGGTGCACAGAAAGCCGGTTTTCCTCATAATAACCACACCATCCCGGCTCCAATTCCCGAATTCCATGAAAGACACCGCTGCCGGGAACCCGGCCTGGTCCCAGCAGGAGGAGCTGGTACGCGCCGTCCGCATCCAGCTGTGCCTTTCTTCCGGGATAGCAGAGAATGGTTTTGATTTCCGAAGCAAAGAGCAGTCCGTTCTCCCATTCCGAGAAGAAAAGCGGCTTTACGCCGATTCGGTCCCGGGCCAGGAACAGCCGCCGGGATTTTCGCTCCCAAACGGCAAAGGCAAAAATTCCGTTGAACCGGTTTACGCATTCGCCGCCCCATTGTGCATAGGCATGCAGCACCACCTCCGTATCGGAATGATCAAGGAAGCAATGCCCCGCTTTTTCCAGCTCCCGGCGAATTTCCTGCGTGTTATAGAGTTCTCCATTGTAGACCAGTGTGTATGTTTCTGCGCCATATTCCAGTGTCATCGGCTGCTTGCCGCCCTGGGGGTCAATGATCGCCAGTCTGGAATGGAGCAGGGTACATCCCTCCGATTGAAAAATTCCCTGCCCATCCGGCCCCCGGCGGCGCATTGTATCCAGCATTTTCCGAATGGTTCCCTGAGAAACGGACAAATTGATACAGCCTGCAATTGCACACATTGGATAAACACATCCTTCCGTCTGACTATTATATGATTCAGCAGCTGCACCGGTGCCTGAATAGTTTTTCCCATTGTGCGCATACTGATTCCGGTGATTAAAATGAAAAACAGCAAGGAAGTATTGTCCTCCGTTCTGAAAACCACACAGATGGGGCAGCTTGGAATCCGCAGCGCGCTGGAGGCGGAAATAAAGCCGGAATTGCGTCGAGCCATGGAATCCCAACTGCGGGAATATGATGCCATCGAAAGTCAGGCACATTCCATTGCCGCAGAACGGAACTGGGTTCTGCCGGAGCTGAATCCCTCCATCCGTTTCATGACCGACCGGATGACAAAGATGCGATTATCCTATGGTGAAGTGGACAGTAAAATCGCGGAAATGATGATTCGCGGAAACACCAGCGGCGTGATTAAGGGAATGAAGAACCTTCATCAACTGGAGGAGCAGGACGACGCGGTTCGCGCCCTCTCCAGAAAACTGCTGGAGACCGAGAGCAACAACGTCCACCAAATGAAGCAGTTTCTATGACAGCCAGGGCAGGTTTTTCTGCCCTGGCTGCACCAATTTATCCCGGCTGGCATATCCTAGTGAAGTATGGAAAGGAAGGGATGACTATGCCAACCATTGGATACTTACAGGCCCGGGCCTACACGAGTAATGCCCAAATTCCCCTGCGGGATGTGGCGGTTGTTGTGACGGCGCCGGACCAAACAGCCATCGCCATGCGGGTGACGGATCGAAGCGGTCTGATTGCCCCCATTGAGATCCCGGTTCCAAACCGGTCGGAAAGCCAGGAACCGGGCGCGGAGCAAAAGCCCTATGCACTGGTCAATCTCGCCGCCTACCGTGACGGCTACGGGCCGTTTGAGTCGAAAAACATTCAGGTTTTTGCGGATACCATCACCTTTCAGGATCTGAAGATGATTCCGCTTTCCCAACTGCCCTTGGGTGAGGAGGACAGCATGAATGTGGTAACGCCTCCCCAGAATCTGTAAGGGGGGAGCATATGCCGACCATTATTCCATATGTTCCCCAGACCATCACCGTTCACCTGGGTGCGCCGGGAGACGACGCGCCGAATGTGACCGTTGACTTCGTAGACTATATTAAAAATGTCGCCTCCAGCGAAATCTACCCCACCTGGGATGAAAGTGCCCTCCGGGCCAATATTCTGGCCATTGTCTCCTTTGCCCTGAATCGGGTTTACACCGAGTTTTACCGCAGCCGGGGCTATGATTTTGACATCACCAACAACACGGCCTACGACCAGTACTTTGTTTACGGCCGAAGCTATTTTACCAACATTGCCCGCCTGGCGGAGGAAATGTTCAACGACTATCTGCGCCGGCCGGGATTCGTGGAACCGTTGGCCGCAAAATACTGCAACGGAACCACCGTGACCTGCGAAGGGTTAAGCCAGTGGGGCAGCCAGGAGCTGGCACAGCAGGGCTATGACTCCACCCAAATTCTAAGGCACTATTACGGCAATGTGGAAATTGTCAATGATGCGCCGGTCAAAAACTACACATCCTCCTACCCCGGCACACCGCTCCGCCGGGGAAACATCGGACCATATGTGGTGATTCTTCAGACAGAGCTGAACCGTATCGCCGAGAACTATCCCGCAATTCCCAAAATCCCCCAAATCGACGGCATTTTCGGAGAACAAACCGAAGCCGCCGTGCGAAAGTTCCAGGAAATCTTCAACCTTCAGGTGGACGGAATCGTTGGCCAGGCGACCTGGTATGAGCTGGTGCGGCTGTACACAGCGGTGAATAACCTGGCCGAGCTGCAAAGCCAGGGGCAGACCTATTATAACATCGCCTGGGCCAGCAGGAATCCGATCCAGCAGGGTGACCGGGGAATCCGGGTAGAGCAGCTGCAATATATGCTGCGCGTCCTTTCTGCATACATCTCCGAAATACCTCCCATCGCGGTGGACGGGATTTTCGGTCCGGAAACCAGGGATGCGGTTCTTGCGGCCCAGAGAAGATTCGGTCTGCCCGAAACCGGCATTGTCAACTATGACACCTGGGAAGCAATCTACAACCAGTTTATCGGAATTGAAGACACCAGCCTGAGAGATTTTGAAAAGCTGCCCTATACCTCGGCAATTGCAAATCAAAACGGACAGCGCAGCCGCTATCTGCCGTCGGCGGAAATGACCCAATATCCGGGCAGTCCCCTCTCCGGCGGCGACCGGGATGCCACGCGGCAGGAGGCGAATCGATGAATCCGGAACGTGACTTTTACAATCAGCCCATTCGCAGCCTTCAAACCATGCTCCGAACCATTGCGCTTTTCAGCGATGCTTATACACGAATCGTCCCGGATGGGATCTACGGCCCGGAAACCCAGGCAGCAATCAGCACCTTTCAGAGAAATCGTGGTCTGCCAGTCACCGGAATCACCAACCAACAGACCTGGGACGAGATCGTCCGGATGTATGATGACGCCGTGAGGGAGCTGTCTCCCGCCGAGCCAATCGATTATGAGATCCAATCCGAATTTCCCTATACCCGCGGAGACCACAGCACCCGGCTGAAAATGGCGCAATGCATGCTCTGCGCAATTGCTGATCAGCATTCCTGTGTCTGTTCGCCGGAGCTTACCGGCAAAATGGATGAGATGATGATAAACTCCATCTCAGAATTTCAGAGGCTGAGCGGTCTTCCGGTAAATGGAAAGCTGGATAAGACCACCTGGAACAATCTGGTTCTGCAATTTGCCATGGCGGAGATTATGAGTGATCGTCGGAAATCCTAGCCCGATATAAAAAATATTGATAAAAAACTTGATAATTAAAGAGGAAACGACTATAATATAACGAGTCTATGCAAATACGGCTTTTCCTTCTGCCCTGCTTTGTCAGGGAAAGGGCAGCGTATCTCTACTACGGAGGATGATCCATGTCTATTCTGAACTGGAAAAAAGAGGTTTTTACGATACCGAATTTTCTCAGCTTTTTTCGACTTCTTCTGATACCGGTATATGTTTTCCTATATTTGACCGCAGAAAGCACCCAGCAGTACGTAGCCGCGGGGCTGATTCTGGCCCTCTCCTGCCTGACGGACATGATTGACGGCAGAATCGCCAGAAAGTGCAACATGATTTCCACGCTGGGAATGCTTCTCGATCCCGTGGCCGACAAAGCCACCCAGGCGGCACTGCTGGTATGTCTGTCCATGAAGTATCCGGTCCTGTATCCGGTGCTGGTACTTCTGGTGATCAAGGAATCTTTTCAGCTGTTTGCGCTGATTATCGCCTATCTGAACGGGAAAATGCTCCCCGGTGCACTGTTTATCGGCAAGCTCTGCACAACGGTGTTGTTCGTCAGTCTGATTGCAATGGTGCTCTTCCCTGAGCTTCCGGGCCAAGTGGTGGACTTGATTGCCATGGTTGATGCGTGCTTCCTCGGCGTATCCTTCGTCTGCTACATCTGCGCCTATTACGGAAAAAACAAAAAGGTTCAGGACATGAATTCTAATCTATAAGTGTCATCAAAATACTGAAAGGCAGCGGTTTTGGAAGCCGCTGCCTTTTTCGTCGTATATATCTGTAAAAACGTGCGCCGATCTGTCACGAGCAAAATCGTTGGACATCCGCAGAGATTTCCACGGCATCAATTTCCTCCACCGGCTCCGTTGTAAATAGTATACCACAGCCCCGGCGCGATTGGTGAAGAAAGCTTGAACGAAGAGGAAACAATTTGTCACGCAGGATAAATATTACTGATGAGAATCAGCAGCGGCAGAGCCAGAGAGAAAATACTGATGGCCCAGGCGTACATGGCTTTTCTGGAGAACATCATCAGGATCAGGCACCCAAAGGTTACCGCCAGCGGCACCACAACGGCGGTGCCCCGGTCGATCATCCGCAGAAAATTACCGTTGTTCTGCAGGAAGATCCCCACCTCGCTGGGGAGGCGAACGCTGTTGTAAAAGGCAATCCGAAAGGCATAGTAGACCACAGGAAGCGCCATAATGATCTTACGGGCCCTGTAAAGGAACATAATCACAGAACCGAATACCTTGTTAAAAGTGTTTTCAGGCTTCTTTTCGTTGGGGTTTGCAAATTTACTTTTTACTGCTTTTGCCATGGATGGTAACCTCCTGGATCAAATTCAAAAATCAAAATGTCCGATTTTTTGGACAATAACTGCGGTATCATTTCTCCATCAAGCACAGTGGACCTCCGCTGAGAAAAAAGGAGAAATCGCTATGAAAACAAATAACGCCATCTATCGACATTCTTCCCACTATTGCCCGGCTTATCCAAACGAAGCAGACACCGGCTATTATCGGAAAAAGCTTCTGGAAATCATCGGCGGGCTGGTTTCGGGGGCGCTGCTCACAGCCTGGCTGGTTCTTCTGATGAGAATCAGCTGATCAGCGGGTGTTTTCCCGGTATATGTGCGCCAATCCCTTTAAGATCAGATTTTTCTCGTAATGAATCTCGGAACGGCACAGCGGAACAACAAACTGGGCGATGCCGCCTGTGGCGATGACGGTGGTTTTGCTGCCCAGTTCTTCTTCCAGGCGCTGGATCATACCGTCTATCATGCAGGCAGTACCCAGCATTATGCCGCTGCGCATGCAGTCCACCGTATTGCGCCCGATGGCGCGTTTCGGCTGATCCAGCTGAAGACCGGGCAGCAGCGCCGTCCGCTGGGTCAGAGCCTCCAGAGAGATTTTCACACCGGGGCAGATACAGCCGCCAATAAATGCGCCGGATGCATCCACCACCACCATTGTGGTGGCAGTGCCCATATCCACCACAATCAGCGGCGGCTGATGCTCCCGCATAGCGGCAACACACCCTACCACCAAATCCGTTCCGGTTTGAGTCGGGTTCTCCACCTTAATGTTCAGCCCTGTTCTCACTCCGGGCCCCACCACCAGACTGGTCTTTCCGGTGAGCTTCCACAGGGCCGTTTTCACGGAGTTCAGAACCTGGGGCACCACGGAAGCGATGATGGAGCCTTCAATCTGAGACAGCTCCAGGCGGTGGATGTCAAATATCATTTTGAGGTCAATGCAGTATTCATCGGAGGTTTTGGTGGCATCCGTACGAAGCCTTGCCTCAAAAAGAATCCGATCGTTTTGGATTCCTCCGATCACAATATTGCTGTTTCCAATGTCCACCGCAATGATCATTCCATGTCCTCCAGATCGGTCTGACGAATAATTCTGCATACGATGTCTTTTCCATCCAATAAAATGATTCCGGCGGTTCCTCCGTAATTTCCGGCGCTGCCGGGGTTCATGATCCACTGGCCCTGGGGCAGCCTCCGGCAGTCCGGTTCGTGGGTATGGCCATAGAGGATGATATCGGCGCCGCAGCGCTGGCCATCCAGAATGAGCTTGTCGAGAAAGAGCTTCACGCCCTGCAAATGCCCGTGGGTCATATAGATTTTCACACCGCCGAGCCTCTCCAAAAGAATCTCCGGGAAATCCGAAGGAACCCGGCCCCGGTCACAGTTGCCCGCGACCTGGTAAAACCGAAGATTGGGGTATTCTGCCTTCATGGCTTCCCCATCCCGGACATAGTCCCCCAAATGGAGCACCACATCCGGCCGCACGGCGTCCATACACCGGCGCATAAAGCGATGCACCGAATGGGAATCGGAAAAAACGAGAATCTTCAATGTAATTGCTCCCTATCATCATCTTGGTGTGATTATAGCACACGGAAATGGTGATTTCTACTGCCAACCACATTTTTCATGAATTATTTATATTTTTTATGACAACACATCCGGGCTGGGGCAAGCATATAGTAAAGAGAGAATGCAGTTTACTGCCATGATGGGAGGAGATTTTATGGCAAAGGATTCCGGCGGCATCGATTTTTCCGAACTGATGAAAATCGCAAATTCCCCTGCCGGCCAGGAGCTGATTTCCCTGGTTCAGAAAAACAAGGGCGAGCATTTCGATGAAGCGATGCAGCAGGCGCAGGCCGGAGATTTTTCCCAGGCCCAGGCCATGATCAGCCAAATTCTGTCCACACCGGAGGCCAAGGATCTGATGAAGAAAATTCGAGGTAACGAATGAGCGAGTTAGACGACAAGCTGAATTCCATTCTTTCCAATCCGGCGATGATGCAGCAGATCATGTCTCTGGCGCAGGCATTGAATCAATCGGAAGCTCAGCAGCAGCACCAGCAGCAGCCGCCCCCGCCGCAGCAACCCCCGATCCAGCAGCCCCCGGTTCAGCAGTCTCCGGTTCAGCAGCCACCGGTCCAGCAGTCAAATTTCGTCCCGTCCAATGACCGCTCCCTCAGTCCCAACCTGCTCAGTAAGATTGCAGGGATTATGCAGCGGGGCTCCATTGATAAAAACCAGGAGTCATTGCTCAGAGCGCTCCGTCCTTATCTGAGCAAGCAGAAGCTGGAGAAACTGGAGCGGGCCATGCATGCGGCAAAAATGGCCGGAATTGCGTCGGAAATGGTAAACACCCGGGGGCAATCCCCATTCCCAAGAAGGTAATGCCATGTATAATCGATATGTACCCCAAGCGGATGGATCGTTTCGCAGGAGCCGGGTCCCGGAACCGATCCCGGAGCGGTCAGAACCGGCTCAAGCGCCTCCAATCGTACAGAATCCGGTGCAGCAGGAAGCGCAGCCGAACAGCTTCACAGCTCCCAAATTTACCGCTCCAAATCGGAATCAGAACTATCCACCAAGGAATCCCCCACCTGCGCGAAATCATCCCCAGTACGACCATTCGGCAGCCAGTGTGGGCAGCTTCCTGAAAGGACTGCTTCCTCAAAATTTCGACACAGAGGACTTGATGGTGGTGCTGTTGCTGCTTCTGATGTCCGGCAATTCCGGAAACGACCAGAACGCAGCCCTGATGACTTTGGTGATCTATCTGTTCCTGTAATTTAAAGCCGTTCACGGTCAAATCCGTGAACGGCTTTGAATGTTATTTCATTACGAAGCCCACTTTTTTATAGACCTTGCGCAGGGTCTTCTCCGCAACATAGCCTGCCTTTTCCGCCCCGTCCCGGTAGACCTGCTCCAGATAGGCCTTGTCCTTCATGATCCGGGTGGCTTCCTCCCGAATGGGACGCAGGGTTTCCACCACGGCTTCACCCACGGCGGGTTTAAACTTTCCGTAGCCACAGCCGGCGAACTCCGCTTCGATCTGCTCAAAGCTTTTACCGGTGCAGGCGGAGTAAATCGTCATCAGGTTGGAAACGCCGGGCTTGTTCTCCTTGTCGAAATGCACGCAGTTTTCCGTATCGGAGTCGGTGATGGCCCGCTTGAACTGGCGCATGATGGTCTCGGGCGTATCCATCACCAGCACCCGGCCGGTATCCTCGTTCTCGGACTTGGACATCTTGGCGGTGGGGTTTGTCAGGCTCATGATTCTGGCGCCCACCTTGGGAACATAGGGTTCCGGAATCTTGAAGACATCACCGTACACGCCGTTGAACCGGCGGGCAATGGTGTGGCACAGCTCCACATGCTGCTTCTGATCCTCACCCACAGGTACATAGTCCGGCTGGTACAGCAAAATGTCGGCAGCCATCAGGCTGGGATAGGTGAACAGGCCGCCGTTGATGTTGTCGGCATTCTTCGCAGACTTGTCCTTGAACTGGGTCATTCTGCTCAGCTCGCCGAACATGGTGTAGCAGTTCAGCACCCAGCCCAGCTCCGCGTGCTGGCGGACATGACTCTGGATGAACAGCGTGTTCTTTTCCGGGTCCAGGCCGCAGGCAATGTACTGGGCCAGCTGCTCCAGGGTGCGGCGGCGAAGGTCAGCGGGGTTCTGGCGAACGGTAATGGCGTGCAGATCGGCCATAAAATAGAAGCAGTCATACTCTTCGGAACGGGCGGCCCAGTTCTTGATGGCACCCAGATAACTGCCCAGGGTCAAATCCCCCGAGGGCTTGATGCCGGAGAGCATTCTCTTTTTTTCTTTGATTTCATCCATATTCAGCGCCTCGATTCATCGTAATAAGCGGTTTTCAGTATTCTACCATATCCGCCCCAAAAACGCAACGTTAAAATTGACAATTGCTGTCAGCGATGGTATATTATATTTCAAATCATCCAAAAGAGGTAGTTATTATGGATCAATACGCACTGGCAGAACTTCTTTTCCCCAACGTCACCATGACGCCGGAGGAACTGGAGGCAAAGTATCCGCCCCGAAACGTACCCGAGGGCGCCGTTATTACCCGCATGGCTCCCTCCCCCACCGGTTTTGTCCATCTGGGCAATCTGGTGCAGGGCCTGACCTCCGAGCGCATGGCCCATCAGAGCGGCGGCGTTCTGTTCCTGCGGGTGGAGGACACCGACGCCAAGCGGGAGGTTCCCGGTGCGGTGAAGGTACTGATCGAAACGCTGAAGCATTACGGCATTCAGTTTGACGAAGGTGCCACCACAGACGGCGACAAGGGGGATTACGGTCCCTACTATCAGCGGCAGCGGGCGGACATCTACCATGTGTACGCCAAGAAATTGGTGCAGGAGGGCATGGCCTATCCCTGCTTCTGTACCGAGGAAGAGCTGTCCGCCATGCGGGAAAAGCAGGAAGCGAACAAGCAGACCACCGGTTATTACGGTGAATACGCCATCTGGCGTGACAAATCCCTGGAGGATATCCGCGCCCAGCTCGACGCCGGAATGCCCTGGGTGCTCCGGTTCCGTTCCACCGGCGACGGCTCTCACCAATTCAAATTCAATGATTTGGTCAAAGGAGAACTCACCGTCACCGAAAACAACATCGACCAGGTGCTGCTGAAATCCGACGGAATCCCCACCTACCATTTTGCCCACGCGGTGGACGACCATCTGATGCGTACCACCCACGTGGTCCGGGGCGACGAATGGCTGCCCAGTCTTCCCTTCCACATCCAGCTGTTCAAGGCACTGGGCTTCAAGCTTCCCAAATACGTCCACATCGGGCCGCTGATGAAGATGGATGGCAATTCCAAGAGAAAGCTCTCCAAGCGCAAGGACCCGGAGCTGGCCCTGACCT
>JBJDYM010000291.1:0-4309 GCA_051867315.1 Faecousia sp. | reverse complement strand
CTAGCCGGAATTTCTCATACAACACCAGATTCTACCTTTTGGACAAAATCCCGTTCCAGATTCGCGGCAGGATCATCCACAGCCAGATAGTCCCGGACAATGGCTTTGAGGAAAGTCTCAAAGTCTGAATCCTTACCGATATATGTGAATTTTACATTTATGATCGGATTTTTCTTGCTTGCCAAAATTCTCCTTTCTTACATTCCACCCATGGCATGTCCATGGTGATTCTTCCGCTCCGGCTGGTAGTGCTTCGTAGTGCAGTCCTCAACGGGTCGGTCTTCCTGGATCAGGCGGGAAAGATTTGCTGCCAAATGAGCGGCATCCATT
The DNA here is from genome assembly GCA_051867315.1 of Faecousia sp. Classification (GTDB taxonomy): domain Bacteria; phylum Bacillota; class Clostridia; order Oscillospirales; family Oscillospiraceae; genus Faecousia. The sequence continues at coordinate 3,979 of JBJDYM010000291.1, read as the reverse complement.
CCAAAATCAGCAGGAGCAAACTGGGGATCAGAGAGATCCAGAACAGCTTTTTCGTATAGCGTTTCTGCTGCTGTGTGACTTCCGAGAGCCGCTTCGAAAACTGCTCGCTGATCTTCCCAGCCTGTGACTGCATCCCGGTGGTTGTCGTCTCCATCTGCCGGGTCTGCTCCTCCGCAGCAGCCATCATTTGCGCCCGGTACTGCTCCAACGTTTCGCAGGTTTTGCTGCCATTCTCCATCAGAATGGTTAGCTGCTGATTCAGAAAATTCGACAGTTCCGCCCTGGTGGTCAGGGTCATCAGCGTACTTTGAATCTCCGCCAGCGTCTCGATCTGGGCTTTCTGAGAGGCGATCATCGCTGCCCAGTTGGGTTCTGTCACGGCGACGCAGGGATGTACTTTCTCCGCCTGCTGCAACAAAGTGCGCTGTTTGGCTTTCATTTCTTCCAAGGATTTGGCTCCGTATTCTGAACTCACGTTCCATATTCTCCTTCCTGTATTTTTCCTCGTGCAGCCGGATGTCCCTGCACTTGTTGCCCTGGGGATCGGTGTAGGTGATGTACTTTCGATCCTCCGACCATCGTACCTGGTAGCCCTCCAGCTCCATCAGGTTGATAAAATGACCACGGCTCCGGGCCATGGTCATCGCGTCCTCTATGGTGATTGCCAGCTGCAATTTCCAGCTCTGCCCTTTGTCCGCAGAGCGGTATTCCCGGGTGGACATGCCGGGTGTTTTGCGGTGCTTCGGCTGGATCACAGACAGGCCGTATGCCAGACAAAGCTGGTCAGATACCTCCCGAAGCTGCTGGAGAGATTCCAGATTGCTGTGGTACTTTTTCCCCGTATCCGCATTGACGGAATTGATAATGAAATGGGAATGGATATGTTCCCTGTCCGTATGGGTGGCTACCAGAATTTCAAAGCCGGGGAACTGCTCTGCCATTTTCAGGGCAATCTCATGGGCCGTCTGGGGCGTGAGATTCTCTCCCGGCTTGAAGGATTGAATCATGTGATAGAACATTCTGCCATCATTTTTATCGAACATCCGCTTGGTATTCATGAATTCCTGATAGACCGTCTCTGCTACACAATTCACGCCCGTCACCAGATGCCGCCCTTCATATGCGGTCTTTTCTTCCCGGCAGCAGTAGCGAAGGGTTCCCCACAGGCCGCCGCTGGTCTGGGATTGCGTTGCCGCAATGAATTTAACCAGCGCCATCATCCCACCGCTTTCGCTTCAGAATTTCCGAGATCAGCAGAGACACCTGTTTGTACTGCTCCGTCAGTTCCTGCAGATAGACTGCCTTCACCCTGCCCATATTGGCAAGGGTGGTGAGCTGATTCAGGTTCCGGCCAATGGCTTTCTGCTGGCGAATGACCTCGTCCAGACCGTCGATGAGAACGATCTGCTTTCCCAGACAGCAGGCGGTTATGTAGTCGGTCATGCGCATATTTGCTTCGACTGCCTTGGCATGGATCGTCTCCAAATCCGCATCCGAAATTCGGATGCTCATTTTCCTGTTCTTCATGGTTACCTCCAGTGGGTCCGGGCTTCTGCCCGGATATTCTGCGTTCGGCGACTAGCCGAACGCGATGCTTGCCTCCTCCTAAGGGAGGAGCTAAACCGCCGCCCGCAGGCGGCTTTTGTTGACAGAGTGTGTTGATATCGGGACTTGCCTGAAAAACCCCGCAAAACTGGCGTTTTTTCTGGGTATCCTAACCGGTGGGGTAACTACCCTACCCGCCCTCAAAAAAGCCCACACAGCGGCCACAGCGGCGCAAGGTTGGGAGTATATCCCGTGATTATCCGTGTTTCCAGCTACAGGGGAGAAATCCCCTAGAGTCCCAACGCTTTTTGGAAATTGGCTTCTGTTCCGCAGCAGAAACGAAACAGTTCCATGTAACAGCTCAGCGCTGCCATGGGCACACCTGACAAATATAAAAATCCACAGATACCGCAACCACTTTCCGGCTTCCATCACACTTACCACACGTCCTGTTCACAAGGCAGCGTCCACGATCTTTTTTGCTTTCTCCTTGTACAGGCAGGCAACTCTCTTGGACTTGCCGCCAATGCGGACAGCTTTTGTGTTCTGCCCGGCACAGGTTTCAATGAGCTTTTCCTCTGCCAGTGCTTTCAAAAGTCCCTTGGAGGAAACGGAGAAGGACTCCCCCTGTTCCTCGCACAGCTTCTTCACTGCCCTGTGGGCAATCTCGCTGTGCAGATAGAAAAACACATCATCCTCATAACCGATACAGTTGTTGGGAACAAAATCGTGAAACTGATTTTTGCTCAGCACACATACCTGTCCGCTTTCCAGTAGTGCGTACAGCTTCCGGATAAATTTGCATACAGGCTTGTCCTGCACAATGCTGTCCGCTTGCTTCCGGGCAAGACGGTATAGAATTCCTTTGAAGCGGTCCTGGATTTCGGCACAGCTTTTCTCGTCCAGGGCACCGTTCTCCTTCAGGAACAGCAGAAGCATGTCCATCCCCAACTGCAGCAGGGAAACCGTTTCCGGTACTCTGCCATGACAGAGAATGCCAGACTTTTGAAATTCCTCCCGTCCGGAAAGGAACCGGCTTTGCAGAAAGGCGATAAAAGATTTCTGCATATCGTCAGAGCAGAGAAAGGTTTCTTTCAGCCATTCCAGATACCCGTACATACAGTTCCGCAGAGTACCCTTGTCTGCCTCGTTCTGGAACGCGGTCAGCGTTGGTAAATCCACATCTTCTCCCTGCAGCTCCAGCGCAAAGTATCTGGCAGTACCGCTCTCCCCGATGTCCGGCGGGAACTCCGCAGTGAGGATGGCGTTGCCCTGGGGCGGACGGGAATCCATAGGCGTGGAGTCCGACCGGAGTCTGCCTTTACCGGTGCGGTCACCATAGGCACGCATAATGCTCTGGGCTGTTGCTGTCAGCTTCTGTTCTTCCTGCTTCCCCGCCGGGTGGAAGTCATCAATGCAGGTCAGCACATCCTTCAGGGTGAACGCATTGTGGAGGATGCTGTTAGCGGTATCCCGAAACGACAAAGGCAGCTCCGCTCCTGTGAACCTTCCAAAGAAGGACAGGAACAGAGCTGCCAATGTACTTTTGCGGGAACCGGTTTTGCCAACCAGGAACAGCACGAACTTGGGTTCGCACCCAGCCAGCTTCAGGAAGTGGTTCAGCGGTGTGAGGAAGGTAAACGCCAGAAGCGGCAGTGTAATCTCCTCCGGTGCGGGCATCATCCGCAGCATACACTCTGCGGTCTGAATGTCCAGGGCAGAACACTCCCGCTCCATCCGGTAGCCCCGCATCTTTCCGGGCAGATGCACCGTGGTAGTTTCATCCCCTGGCATGAGGAACTGCCAGTGACCATCAATCCGCTTCCACCCGGTCACAGCGTATACAGTGCGGCGGCTGGCATTCTGCGCCGTGGTCTGGATGGCATAGCGGATACTGTCCTTTACATTCTGTCCCACTTCCAGAATGCAGTGGATGCCCCAGTGCCTTGCCACCCAGTTGAAATTTCCCAGCTCATCAGCGGGAATCTCAATCTCCGGGAGTACACGACCGCTTTGGTGTACACCCCCCAGACGAATCCGGGTCGTGGTTTCAATGCCATCATCCAACGTAACCTCGCTGACGATCCACGGTGTGAAGTTGCACAGCTTCCGGTCATAGGGTCCCTGCTTACTATTCCTCACTTCCACAAGGCAGTGGTCTATGACTTTGTAGTTCTGTGCGTAGGTTGGCATATCGGTTTGCTTTTCCGTATCGGTCATTCTTGACCCCCTTTATAAAAATGTCAGCGCGGGTACAGAACGAAACTGTATCTGCGCTTCTGATCTTTATATAGGTGGATCTTCTGATTTCCCAACAAACCACAGGATGATGCGAAATCAAAAAACAGGATACCTGTTTCGACATGTTTCCACAGCGGCGGCTGATATGATAATAATAGGAACTTTGTCGGATATTTTCCGCAAAATAAACTCA
>JBJDYM010000290.1:0-4348 GCA_051867315.1 Faecousia sp. | reverse complement strand
TCATTCCTCGTGGTGCTAAGGTGCGCAGCATGGGTATTTATTCAGAGGTTCCCTAGCTTGAACCGGCGTATCCAGGGAACGGATATGCCGGTTTTTTGAGTGCACCCGGCGAGCGTACGTTCTATAAGGTAAAAGTCCTGAAGCCGCCCGGTAACAGGAAGGTTTTGCCAAAGGCAGGAGTGTCCGTCGTGAGGCGGAATCTGAAGAAAGCCGGATTATAGGGGGTGAAAGGTCCCCTAAGCCAGATACCGGAGTACGAAAGCTGGGAATTCCAACAGTGGTAGACCGCATCATCCAGCAGGCAATTGCTCAGCAGTTAGCGCCCATCTGCGAACCATTGTTCTCGGACTTATCTATCAACAGCGCCGTTGTATGTGGAAAACGGAGCGTTCGGCCCAATGGTACATGGTGGACACGGGTACGGATTCGCCCAACCCGGCACCACATTGAAGGTTTGTACTGTGGGGAAGGCTGATAGCCTCCCCTGCTTCTGGCTGGTGCGATAAACAACAAGTTACCACTTCGCAAATTGATGAAAAGCAAGTGGGAATATTGTCAAAAATTTACGGTAAATATCTACAAAAATATTGCTTTTCTTTTGGCAATGTGGTATATTCTATTGTCGAGAGTAAGAAAATCCGATGCAAAAAGGAGAGCAATTTATGGCATCTCAGGATAAAATCAGAAATATCGCAATCATCGCCCACGTTGACCACGGCAAGACCACCCTGGTGGACGAAATGCTGAAGCAGGGCGGTATCTACCGGGAAAATCAGGCTACCGTGGAGCGGGTGATGGACTCCGGCGATCTGGAGCGGGAACGGGGCATCACCATTCTGGCGAAAAACACCTCCGTCCGCTATAAGGACTATAAGATCAATATTGTGGACACTCCGGGTCACGCCGATTTCGGCGGTGAGGTGGAGCGGATTCTGAAAATGGTCAACGGCGTCATCCTGCTGGTGGATGCCGCTGAGGGCCCCATGCCCCAGACCCGCTTCGTGCTGCAAAAGGCGCTGGAGCTGGGGCATAAGGTGATTGTTGCGGTGAATAAGGTGGATAAGCCCGACGCCCGAATCCATGAGGTGATGGACGAGGTGCTGGAGCTGCTGCTGGACCTGGATGCCACCGACGAGCAGTTCAACAGTCCCACCATCTTCTGCTCCGGCCGCCAGGGCACCGCTTCCTACGGCCCCGACGAGCAGGGCACCGACCTGACCCCGCTGTTTGAGACCATTGTCCAGTATATCGACGCCCCCCAGGGCGACGAGAACGCACCGCTGCAGCTGCTGGTCTCCTCCATCGACTACAATGAGTACGTGGGCCGCATCGCCGTGGGTCGGGTGGAGCGGGGCACCATCAGGGTCAACCAGGAGGTCACCATCTGCGACTTCCACGATCCCGAAATCAAGACCAAGGGCAAGGTGGTTGCTCTGTACGAGTTCGACGGCCTGGGCAAAAACCCCATCCAGGAGGCAAGAGCCGGAGAAATCGTGGCCCTGTCCGGTATGGCGGATATCACCATTGGCCGCACCCTTTGCGCGCCTGAGTGCGTGGAGCCCCTGCCCTTTGTGAAAATCAGCGACCCCACCATTGAAATGACCTTCGCCGTCAACGATTCTCCCTTCGCCGGGAAGGAGGGCAAATACGTCACCTCCCGGAACCTGCGGGACCGGCTGGAGCGGGAGCTGCTGAAGGACGTGTCCCTCCACGTGGCGGAGCAGGGCACCGATGCCTTCAATGTGGCGGGCCGGGGGGAGATGCACCTGTCCATCCTGATGGAAACCATGCGCCGGGAGGGGTACGAGTTCTCCGTGTCCACCCCTCGGGTGCTGACCAAGGTCATCGACGGCAAGACCTGTGAGCCCATTGAGCGGATGGTGGCCGACGTGCCCGAGGAATGCATGGGTTCCGTAATCGAGAAAATGGGCCGCCGGAAGGCGGATCTGGTGAGCATGACCCCCATGGGCAGCCGTTACCGGCTGGAATTTTTGGTTCCCTCCCGGGGCCTGTTCGGCTACCGGAATGAGTTCCTCACCGACACCCGGGGCGAGGGCATCATGTCCTCCGTGCTGGATTCCTACGCCCCCATGAAGGGCGAGATCGAACGCCGCCTTACCGGCTCCTTGATCGCCTTTGAAACCGGCGAAGCCGTGGCCTATGGGTTGGGTGCGGCGCAGGAGCGGGGCGCGCTGTTCATCGGGCCCGGCGTCCAGGTCTACGCCGGTATGGTCATCGGCATTTGCAGCCGGAACGAGGATATGACCGTGAATGTCTGCAAGAGAAAGCAGCTGACCAATATGCGGGCCGCCGGTTCCGACGATGCCATCCGGCTGACGCCGCCCAGGGTTCTCTCTTTGGAGCAGTGTCTGGAATTCCTGGCGGACGACGAGCTGCTGGAGTGCACCCCCAAGAGCCTGCGCATCCGCAAGCGGGAGCTGGATCACGCCACCCGGATGCGGGAGCTGATGAAGAGAAGAGCCCAGGAGGGCTGATTGCAGAAAGGGGGGTACCATCGTTGCGTAATACGACAAAAGCCGTTGCAGCGCTGCTGGTTTTCCTGCTTGTGGCAGGCAGCTTGATTTCAGCCGGGGCACAGGAGCCCGATTCCGGGGAGAGCGGCGAACAGCGTTTCCTGCTGACCTTTGTGGGGGACTGCACACTGGGAGCGCTTCCCAGCCAGTATGGCGCCGGACTAGGAATGGTGAAAACCGTGGGAGAGGATTATGGTTATCCTTTCCGTAATGTCATGGAATTCTTTTCCAATGACGATGCAACCTTTATCAATTTGGAGGGGGCGCTCACCGACCAGGGCTACCCCTCGGATAAAACCTATAATTTCCGAGGACCCACTGATTTTATCAACATTCTCACTCAGAGCTCCGTGGATGTGGTGACCCTGGCCAACAATCACACCATGGATTACGGCCAGGTTGGCTATGATTCCACCCGGTCCGTGCTGGATGGGGCGGACATTCCCTATGTAGAGCGTGACTGTTCCCGCTTGATCACTCTGGACGGCGGATTAAAGGTGGGCATTTACGGCATGGTCTATTATCTGCTGGATCTGGAGGACATGAAAGCCGAAATTGCCTCCCTCCGGGAGCAGGGAGCGGAATTGGTGATTGTGGCTCCCCACTGGGGCATCGAGGGAAACTATCGTCCCAACAACGCCCAGATAGAGGCGGCCCACGAGGCCATTGATGCCGGGGCAGATATTGTGTGGGGGTCCCATCCCCATGTGCTTCAGCCGGTAGAGGAATACGGCGATGGAATCATCTACTATTCCATGGGCAATTTCTGCTTCGGTGGAAACGGCTGCCCGGACGATTTCGACACCGCCCTGTTTCAGCAGGAAGTGATTCGCAGCCCGGAGGGGGAGATTTCTCTGGGAGAACTGAACATCGTGCCCTGCAGCATCAGCTCCGTCTCCAACCTGAATAATTTCCAACCCACACCCATGGAGCCGGGCACCGTGGAATACAATCGGGTGCTCTCCAAACTAGACGGCAGCTTTAGCGGTCCCAACCTGATTGTGTAATCCAATATGCATATTGGTTTCACTCTGCAAATTGGCATTTGGAGGGTTCGCCCAACAGAATGTGTTCCAATGTGTGCGTAGGGAACGCATTTATGCGTTCCGAAACGTCGGTTAACATCCGTGGTTCGTTGGATGGTAACGGATTTCTGGTTTTTTCAACATTTTTCCATTCAACATACCCCGATAAAAAACGTAACCGAGGCGGAATGCATGAATGCATTCCCTACGAAAATCGACTAAAGAACAATGAAGCCAAATACAAAAAGCTGGACTCTGTAAAAGAACAGGGTCCAGCTTCTTGCGTTCTGTAGGGGGATCAGCCCACCTGGTTTTCGTTGGTGAAAACGTCGCTGGCGGCTTCCATCTCGAAATAGGCTTCCAGGATGTTCTCTGCCACGGGGGCCAGAGAGCTTCCGTGGGCAACCTTCTCGCCGTAGATGGCCACGGCAATTTCGGGATTATCCTTGGGGGCAAAGCAGATGAAGGCGCCATGGTCGGAGCCGCCGGAGGAGTGCTGGGCGGTACCGGTTTTCGCGCAGACCTCCACGGGGAAGGTTTTCAGCGTCTCGTGGCCGCCGAAATACTTGTTGGCGGTACCGCCGATGTCGGTGACGACCTTGCGCATGCCGGTCATGTACATCTCATAGGTGTCATAGGAGATGTCCATTTTGCTCACGATCTCCGGCTCGTTCTGTTTGATCAGGGTCCGGTAGTCGGAGGAGGCCACCCGGTTCAGGAAGGTGGCGCGGTATCTTGTGCCCCGGTTGGCCAGGGTGCAGGCGTAGACGCACAGCTGCAGGGGGGAGA
>JBJDYM010000289.1:0-15298 GCA_051867315.1 Faecousia sp. | reverse complement strand
AGTATTCCCGGGGGTTTGGTACTTTCGGCTGAGCCAAAATCCCTCGCCGTCAGCTTTTGCCGATTTCATCAGAGGTTCCCTAGTCAAAACGGCACTGCTTCTTTTGAAAAAGGTCTTGTGCAAAGAAAGCTTGCCGGTAGATTTTTTCCCGGTTTTCTGATATGCTAAGGTTATAGGAAGAAGGAAGCAGGTTTTTCCCAACCTGGCGAGAAAGAAGGGGTGAAATGCCGTGACGAAACCGAATAAGGAGAGAAAATGCATCCTGATTGCCGTCACGGTGCTGATTCTGATCGCCTATATCTGCCGGATTCCCGGGGTCGGGGGCCGCTTTTCCAGGGAGCTGGGCCTGATCCGATCCGCCCTTTACATGGGGCTGTTTCTGGCCTGGGGGCTTTCCGTCAGAAGCCGCATCCTCCAGGCCCAGGCGCGCCGGTATATGACCGCCATCGCCTGCCTGATGATCTTCTGGTTCCTGGTGCGGACGGTGAAATTCCATTTTCTCACCTCCGACCGGTACCCGGACGCGGCCCGGTACCTTTGGTATCTGTATTATCTGCCCATGCTGTTTATCCCGCTTCTGGCGGTGTTTGTCGCGTTCTCCATTGGCAAGCCGGAGGATTATCACCTGCCGAAACGGGCAACGCTGCTGTTCCTCCCGACCGCCCTACTGTTTCTGCTGGTCATGACCAATGACCTGCACCAGCTTGTGTTTACCTTCCCCCGGGGCATGGCTGCGGAAAATGGCTATGCTGCCGGATATTATCTGGTTGGGGGCTGGCTGACCATCTGCGCCCTGATGCTCCTGTTCGTCCTGTATCACAAATGCAGGATACCGGGCAGCCGCCGGCGGATTCTGCTCCCGTGCCTGCCCATCGTGCTCCTGATGATCTACGCGGTGCTGCATTATTCCAAGATGCAATGGGTGCGGTTTGTGGCGGGGGATATGACGGCGGTGATGTGCCTGATGTACGCCGCCACCCTGGAACTGTGCATCCAGTGCCGCTTCATCCAGTCCAACACCCACTACCGGGAGCTGTTTGACGCCTCTACCGTGGGCGCGCAGATCGCGGATACGGACGATCATGTCTGCCTCCGTTCCCAGACGGCCAGACCCCTGCCGGAGGCGGTCCTCCGGCAGGCGCAATCCTCCCCCATCATGCTGGAGGGCGGCATCCGCCTTTGTTCGGCGCCCATCCGGGGCGGCCGCATTTTCTGGCAGGAGGATGTATCCCAGCTTCTGTCTGTGCTGGAGCAGCTGAACGATGCCCAGGAGGAGCTGCGTAGCTACGGCGCGCTGCTGGAGGAAGAAAACAAGCAGAAGCAGCGCCGCCGGGAGCTGGAAGAACAGAAGCGGCTGTTTGACGCGGTGCAGGAAATCGTTGCTCCCGCCATGGTGCGGCTGGGCGAGCTGATCTCCCGGCTGAATGCCGCGGAGGACCAGGAAACGGCGAGAATGCTCCACGGAAAAATCGCCGTGACCGGTGCGTATATCAAGCGCCGAAGCAATCTGGTATTTCTGGCCGACCAGACCGGGGAGGTGGCGGCGAAGGAGCTGCTGCTGTGTCTGAACGAATCGGCCTCCAATCTGCGCCTGGCGGGTACGGCCTGCGCAGTGTCGTTTGCATTGACCGGCAGCATGGACGGCAGAGCGGCCGGAATGCTGTACGACTTTTTTGAGGCGGCTGTGGAGGCGGTTCAGAAGCCGCTCCCCGGCCTGAATGCCGTGGTGACGGAAAACGGCCAGGGCTATCATATGACGCTGATGCTGCAATGCCAGGCCGTCCTGCCGGAGCTGACGCTTCGTTTCCCGGATGCCAGCGTGGAGCAGGATGAAGAGGTATGCTATTGCACCCTGACCGTTCTGAAAGGAGGCGGGCCGGCATGAACATGGTTCCCCACAAACCGAAAATCGGCAGAGCTGCCGTAAAAGAAGGCTTTGACAACCTCCCCTCGGGCATCTGCTTCGCGGACCGCAACGGCACGGTGATCCTCTGCAACCGGCAGATGCACCGGCTGTGTTACGCACTGCTGGGAATGGATCTGCAGCACATACCGGAGCTGCGCCGGGGGCTGGACGCCCCGCAGCCCGGTGTGGCCGTGATAGACCGGGAGGCGCTGCTTTACCGGTTCCCCGACAATACCCTGTGGCAGTTCGCGGAAAGCTCGGTGACGGACAGAGACGGCGGTAGCTATACCCAGGTACAGGCCGTGGATGTGACGGAGCTTTACCAAAAAAGCGCGGAGCTGGAGCAGGAGAACCGGGCGCTGGAGGAAGCCAATGCCCGGGCCAGGCGGCTTTACGCCGACATTGACCGGATTGTCCGGGAAAAAGAAAACCTGGCCCTGAAAATGCGGGTGCATGACGACATCGGGCTGTGTCTGCTGGCCTCCCGGAATCTGCTGATGCAGGACAGCACCCTGGAGGAATACCGCAGAGGCGGCAAACGCTGGGAGCAGGTGCTGCAGATTATCGGCATCGCCGACCACGGTGGGTACGGGTCCCGTACCGCTTCCGCCGCCGGAGCCCTGGCGGAGCTGATTGCCGCTGCCGGAGAGATCGGCGTCCGGATACATATTCAGGGAGAATTGCCAACCGCCGAGGGAAACGCCCATCTTCTGATCGTTGCCATGCGGGAATGCGCCACCAACACGGCGCGCCATGCCCGGGGCAGCGAAATGACGGTTCATTTGACCCAGACCCGGGATGCGGACATCGCGGTCATCACCAACAACGGACAGCCGCCGGAATCGGAGATCACGGAGGGCGGCGGCCTGTCCGGCCTGCGGCGGCGCGTGGAAGCCGCAGGCGGAACCATGACCGCTCAATGGAAACCGGCATTCCGGCTGACCGTTTCTCTGCCGGGAAAGGAGGAGGGTACATGATCCGCGTACTTCTGGTGGAGGACACCAAAATGGGCCGGGACTGCATTGCGGGCTATATCCGCTCCAGCGGCCGCTATACCCTGGCCGCCGCCATTACCAGCGCGGGAATGGCGGAAATGACCTGCATGCACACCCAAGTGGACCTGATCCTGATGGATTACCGCACCGAGAACAACGAGGACGGCATCAGTGCCGCAGCGGCAATCAAGCGGCATATGCCCCATATTAAAATCATCATCATCACCAGCATGACCTCTTCCGACCTGATTGACCGGGCAAGAGCGGCCGGGGCCGACAGCTTCTGGTACAAGGAAGCCGGAGACGAGGAGCTGCTGACGGTTATGGACCGCACCATGAACGGCGCATCTATTTACCCGGACACCACCCCGGTGATCCGAATCGGCAACGCCGCCTCCACGGAGGTGACACCCATGCAGCTGGAGGTGCTGCGGCTGATGGTGAAAGGATACAGCAATCCCGCCATTGCTGAGGCGCTGCACATCAGCGTCCACGATGTGAAGTGGCATATCAAAGAGCTGTTTCAAAAGACCGGCTATACCAGCCGGGTGGCCCTGGTGGCGGATGTCATCAACAAGGAATTTATTGTGCCGGGCCTGAATTGAAGAAGGCTTTTATCCGCATCCGGAACTACCCGGGTGCGGTTTTTCATACTGGACTTTCATGAAAAGTTCGCAAAGCTTTCCGAGGATGATTTGCGTAAAACAAGGCGGAGGATGCAGCTTGGCTGACGCCAGGCAAGTTAGGCAACGCAGTTTTACACAAATCAGACCGGAAAGATTGTGAGGGTTTAATGAAAGAATCGTATCAGTTTCGGGGAACAAAAACTACCCGATCGGGTAGGGTGCTTTCCCTCCTTTTTTTCTATAATGGTAAGCGTAGAAGTGGAAACCGATCACACAAGGAGGAAGCAGATATGAGCGGAAAAAAATTCGGAAAATCCATCTTGGCGGCATTCCTGACCCTGGTCCTTACTGTGACCTGCGCCACCTTCGGCGTGTCTTCCGCGGAAGCACCGGCGGTGGAATACTGGGTCTGCACCGGCCTGGATATGGGCGACGGCGAAATGATGGACGCGGAGGCGATCCGGTCCCTGATGGGGATCGACGGGTCCGAGGTGATGGCCCTGTGTTTGAGCGGCACAGAAGCGGAGCTATACCTCTTTGGGGACATCCTGCCCTGCGACTGGACGGAAACCCAGACCGGCGGCCAGCTGACATCGGCGGAGTACGAGGGCGTTTTGGCGGAGTTTACCGCGGAGGCGGACGGGACGCTGAAATGCGTCGTGGATGACGAGGACGCGTGCATGACCTTCCTCCTGTCCAGGGTGGACACCAGGCCCGAGGCCTTTGACCGGCCGGCACAGGCGGAGACGGTTTCTCTGCCCGGCTTCTGGGTATGCACGGGGCTGGATATGGGTGACGGCGAGGTGATGGACGCGGAGACGATCCAGGCTCTGTTTCAGACCGGCGCGGATTTCCTAATGTCCCTGCGGCTCCGGGAGGACGGCAGGGCCTATGTGCTCTATTTCGGGGAGTGCATCGGCGGAACCTGGGAGGAAACCGACACCGGCTTTGATGTCCATATCGGCGGCGAGGAGGGCGAAACTCTGTCCTTCTACGACTGGGGGGACGGGACTGTGGATTTCAGCGCAGAGGATGAGAACGCATCGCTCGACTTTACCCTCTCCAAGTCGGAGACGGTGCCCCAGGCCTTTGAAAACGCGCCCTTGGCGCTGCTGGATGTACGCTTTACCCCGGAGCAGGCCACCGACATGTCCAATTTTATGCTTTGCGGAAGATATGCCATCTTTGACGGGAAGCTGTATGGCTACTACTCGGAAAGCGCCTCTGACAGAAGGCTGATCTGCTACGATTATGATCCCACCCAGCCAAAGGAAAGCCGGCTGACGGGGTTTCGGCAGCTGGACGAGGGCGGCACCCCCTGCTTCCTCCAGACGGCAAACGGTTACCTGTATTATACCTACTGGGGCGACAATGGAAGCACGCTGCGTCGGATCGGCATGGACGGCAGCGGCAAGACGGTGCTCTATGACAAGGATTGCAGCTACTTACAGATTTGCGGCGACACCATGTACTTCACGGATGAAAACTACCATCTGGTCAGCGCCGACCTGGACGGGCAGAACATCACCACCCTGATCGATAAGGAGGTGTACTATCCCTATTGCCTGGGGGACGGCTGGTTCCTGTACCAGGATGACGCGGACGGGGAAAGCCTGCATATCGCGAATATCCAATACGGCTATGACCAGCGGCTCAGTGAGGATAAGGTCTACGGCTGCGTCCTTGAGGGAGCGTACCTTTACTTTGTGGATGTCCATGACTATGTAAATTATACGGGCAACCTGACCCGCGTCAATCTGGATACCCTGGAGACGGAAGTTTCGGAAACGGTTATGCACGGTACCGTTCTGATTGCCGACGGCAGGATCTGGAGCGAAAGCTACGGCATCAGCGAAGAAACGGAGAACTGGATGCGTCTGGAGGACGGCGATGAGGATGGTACGGGATACCAGCTCCAATATTTCGACGAGGATATCCGGCTTTGCTGGTATATCAACGAAAGTGGTGCTATTGAGCAGTACGCGATTTACGTGGGAGATACCTTTACGACGTTTTAACCGCCGCGGCTCCGCGGGTATCCCACGAAGCGGAAAGGAGTGGCCAAACAGGGTGCGAAGAATCATCGTGAATATGAAAGACTACATTTTCGCCGACGCTCTGGCCCAGTCGCTTCAGGCGGACATGCACAGCGGATTTACCGTCCAGCGGGTGGCCGCGCCGGAAGAAGTGGAGCAATACAGCCGATTATGCGATCCCTATGCCGTGCTGATGGAGGTAACCCGCTACCCGCCCTATGGGCTGGAGGAACGGCTGAAAATTCGCAACGCGGTTAAAAAAATTCATCCGGACTGCAAGGTGGTTCTGGTGGTGGATGAAAACTCAGAAAAAGAAGCGGCGGACCGGGTCCGGCAGGCAAAAAAAGATGGTTTGATCGACCAGTTTATCTATGGCTCCATCAGCGCGGCGTATCTGGTGGCGCTGATGGACACCCTGTAAGACTGAAAATGGGATTTCTCAAAGCGGCAATGGGCGCGGCCGGCGGAAAAACAGAAATTTTAATGGATAGAATTGGAGGAAATGATTATGGGACTGTTTGACAAAAAATACTGCGACATCTGCGGAAATAAAATCGGTCTTCTGGGCAATCGCAAGCTGGAAAACGGCAACCTGTGCAAAGAATGCGCGGCCAAGCTGTCGCCCTGGTTCTCCGACCGGCGGCGCAGCACGGTGGAGCAGATCCGGGAGCAGCTGGCCTATCGGGAGGAAAACAAGGCGGCGGTTGAAGCGTTCCATACCACCCGCACCCTGGGCGCAGGCACCAAGGTGCTGCTGGACGAGGACGCGGGGAAATTCATGGTGACTTCTGCCCGCAATTACCGGGACGCGAACCCGGATGTTATGGACTTTTCCCAGGTCACGGGCTGCCGCATCGATGTGGACGAGGACAAAACCGAACTCAAGCGTGAGGATAAAGACGGCAAGGAAGTCAGCTACAATCCGCCCCGCTATACCTACGAATATGATTTCTATGTGGTCATCAACGTCAATACGCCCTATTTTGACGAGATCCGCTTCAAGCTGAACAGCAGCAGCATCGAGTCCCCGGTGCCCATCAGCAAAGGCGGCGCCGCCATGCGCCCGCCCATGCAGCATCCGGGCATGGGCGTCCGCCCCGGTATGGGTGCGCGGCCCGGCATGGGCGGCATTCCGGTGGAATACGAGGAATGCGAAAAGCTGGGCAATGAGATCAAGGAAGCCCTGACCCAGGTGCGGACGGAGGTGCGCCAGGCTGCCGCGGAGGCCAACACCCCCAAGGCTGCGGTCACCTGCCCCTGGTGCGGCGCCACCACCACGCCGGACGCCTTCGGGAAATGCGAATATTGCGGCGGCGCAGTGAACGGCTGAGCCCTCAGAAGCGGCGGAGGACGAAACGGCGTGTTCTGACGGCACATTAAAAAACGGAAAATGCAGACACCCATCAAGCCATCGGTTTGATGGGCGTCTGCATTTTGTTTTCCTGCATTATATCACATGGGAGTGAGTGCCAATGGCATGGGAAGGGGTGCGATGTGGAAAAATAGCTGCGGAAAAGTGCTTGCTTCACAGTGGGGTTTCATTGCGATTTCGTAAGGGAATCGGATTCGCCACGAGTATGCTTACAGCTGCCACACCCCGGATATGGCGGCGAAGGTGGATGAGATCGCGGCAAAATACAATACAGCAGTGCCGTAAGAGGCTGCCGGAAGGCTTGCCGGCGATTTTGCAGCGGTTTGAGAACATATGTTATTTGTTTAGCATCTTCGCAATGGCAGGGCGGTGAACCTCCATGGCTCCTTTGGGACAAAATTCCTGGCAGCAGAAGCAATGGATGCAGGCCTTGCGGTTGATTTTCGGAAGCTGATTCTCCATTTGAATGGCTTTGGCAGGGCAGACATCCCGGCAATGGCCGCAGCCCACGCAGTCCGATTTGCGCACTTTGGGCACGGAGCACAGCGCGCGCTGCACAAAGTCCCCGATGACGCTGCCCAGGACTTTCCCGCCGAGGTTCCGGAACAGGAGGCTGTTCAGGGTTTCCAGATTTTTGAAATCCGGCACAATAAACTCCTCCAGATTCCCGGCAATGTCCAATTCTTCTGCGGTTGCCGGGATCAACCCCCGCTCGAAGGCGGCCTCCAAAGTCGGCACGTCTTCCCGGCGAAGCCCCAGGATTTTCGCACAGGCCAGATCCAGCTTGTGGGGGCTGGTGGAGGCCAGTACGGCTCCAATCTGCCGGGGCGTGCCGTTGGTGGGACCATTTCCCTCCATGCCGACAATCGCATCCGTGATGGAGAGAACGGGCTTGAAATGTTCGTCTAGGTCCACAATCATCCGGGCAAAATCCTTGGAATCCGGAAACCGGAAATGGTACTCCGGCTTGACCGTGCCGGGAATGACGCCAAACATATTTTTCGCCGCGTTGGACATCCCCATCATCCCATGGGTTTTCAGCTTGGAAAAGTCGATGATCGCGTCGGCCTCGTCCAGGTAGGCGGTGTACTGAATGCTTTTTGCGACCTTCGCCTCCGGACATTGGGCCTCCTTTTGCTCAAAATTGTGGTTCAGCTTCGCGCCGGATGCCTCTACCTGATGCATCCCGGTAGCCCGATAGACCCGGTCTACATAGGCGGCGGTGTACAGCCCGCCGGGACTGTCGCCGATGACCACTTCCGCTCCCCGTTCCTGCAGCAGCTCTGTCAGGGCGCAGAGCAGGTCAGGATGGGTGGTAGCTGCGGCCTCCGGCTTCAAAAAGGAGACAAGGTTCGCCTTGACTGCGATTTTCATTCCCGGCCTGACCCAATCCAGACCGCCGAGAGGGGCCAGTACCTCCAGCAGTGCCGCCCGGCAGCGCGCAACCCCATATTCCGGGCAGGGGACAATGGATACTTCTGTCATAACGCCTCCTGATTTCTGTAAGAGAATCATCATCAAATTTCTTCCCGAAAAGCATACCACATTACCGCAGAGAATTCAACAGGGGACAGGGCAAGCGGGCACCTTTATACGATGGTGACGCGGAAGATCGGCTCCCAGATGCGTCCGCTTCTCTCCTTGTGCAGACTGCACAGGAGGAGGGCCCTGATTATCCCGTATTGTGCATTAATTGTTCCAAAAAGCGGTTTGATCCTTTTCATTTCGCCGGATATAATAAAGGAGAAAAGCAGGCGGATTCGACATAGGCAGGCCTGCCGAAAATTAAAAAGGAGGAATCCCTATGAAACACTTCACAAGGATGGCTCTGCTGGCTGCGCTTCTGTGTATGCTGCTGGCAGTTCCGGCGTTTGCGGAGAACCAGTATTACGCCGTGCATGAGCCCATCGAAATCAGTTCTGCGGAGCCCGTTGTCCTGACGCTGGACGCCCAGGAGGGCTGGATGTGGAACATCGCGGACAACACGGACGTTACCGCCTGGTTTGTCCGCGAAGACGGCACCCCCGCCTTTGCGGATGCGTCCGGTATTGCTTCGGGCAAGCTTGTCTATGGCCCTGCTGAGGGCGAGGAAGAGGATGTGGCGGTCGCACTGGAGATCACCGTTGACACTTCCAAGATCTCCGGCTTCACCGTCAACGGCGGCTACGATCTGTACATCATGCCCACCGGCAAGTCCACCATCTGGGTCTGCGGCGAAAACCACGGCCAGTATGTGGACAGCAGCGAGCTTGCGGGCCGCGTTGAAATCCCCTCCGTGTCCGTGGAGGGCAAGCTGACGGCCAACGCGGGCATGGCGCTTGAGGTCACCAACGACACCGTACAGATCGCCCTGACGATGGACGGCCTGGACGACAGCCTGATCGATACCTCCGGCGCGCAGATTGCGCTGCTTCCGGGCGACGGCTACAAGCTCTATGAGGTCACCTTTGAGAGCGGCACACTGAGTGACGTTTGGGCCGGGGGCAAGGCCGACTACACGATGGGCACCATCGGCGGCATGTTCTCTCCCCAGGGCGGCGACGGCAACGGCCACTATGACTTCCGCATCGGCATCGACGGCCTGCGCTACAACGGCCTGCCCCTTGCACAGGCGGTTGTTCGCACCGACTTCTACTCCTTCGGCCGTACGTTCGCGGTAGAAGGCGGCTCCCTGATCCTGGATACCGAGCCGGTCTTCAGCAGCGAGGAGGAAATCCCCGTGATCTGCGACTCCTATCCGGACACCGTGTCGGCACAGTGGCCTGTGGCCTTTGACGCCAGCCGGCTGACGGCTCAGGATGTGCGCGTGACGCTCATCAGCACCTACGGCGATGAGCTGGTTCTGGAGCCGGAGACCGACTACGTCGTGCGCTCTGACGTGAGCCGCACCGACATCACGCTCAACTACATTTACTGGGCATACGCCCCGGTCTACACCACCATGCGTGTAGAGATTTCCACCGAGAACGCAGCCTGGAACGAGCAGATGTATGCGCCGAAGGCGAGCTTCTCCCATGACTTCGCCATTGCCAGCGTATATGCCTACTCCGTCATGAGCGGCGGCCCCAGCGGCACGCAGGCCTGGACCTACTTCGGCTTTGAGGACCTGACGGATTCCCACCAGGTCTACCGTGATGCAACCTACACGCTGGAGGCGGTGGACGCCGAGGGCAATGTGTTCTTCTATGGTGAGGACGAGAATGGCAACGGCATCCGCGTGAACACGCAGGCTGAGGCGGTTGCGTTCAACTGCGACGAGGAGTGCAACGTCCATCTGGAGGGCGACACCGTGTATTACACCCGTCTGTTTGACCAGACCGAGGAGAAGGTTGTGGACGGCGAGACGATCGTCTTCAGCAAGACCTATGCCAACTGCGAGTCCCTGCCTCGTCCGGTCGGCGAGCTTGACGACGTGACGCTTGCTCCGGGCTATGCGCTCGGCAATGGCTGGGAGGATCACCTCAAGTGGCCGTGGCAGTCCTTCGTGGGCGTCGGCTTCCTGGGCGGCAGCAAGTAATAAAAACCCTTCGGGAGCGCCCGCATGCCGCGGGCGCTCCTTTCCCAGTGTGCCCGGCATGGGCAAAATCGAAAGGGTGAAAGGCCCGAACCCGCCCGGCAGTGGGAAGGGTATAGCTGAACACCAATGCCCGAAGAATGTGGTACTCTTTTCCTCGGGAGAGGCGCTGCCGATTTTGAAAAGCCGGCAGCCGTATCTGCGGCGAAGGGACCGCCCACCACCATCAAACGGCAGAATTTAGCCGGAGGAGACCACGAAAATTCACCGTTTTCCAGATGAAAACGGTGAATTTTCTTATACCTATAAGGATGTGCCTATCGGCTTTTGCCGGCAAAACGGTAAATTGGCATCAAGCCGGTACTGCGCGGGCAGAATTACGCGCCCAGCAGCTTCTTTTCCACGTATTCGAAGCCCAAACGGGCCACGGTGTCGGCGAAGCGCTCTCCGGCGATTCCCTCGTCCCGGAACAGGAGGATGGCCCGGTCGATGACCTCCATCACCTCGTCCATATCGGTGAAAATTCTGCCCAAAGGGCGGCCCATGGCGGTGCGCTTGCCCCAGCGGCCGCCGATGTAGATCTTTGCGCCCTCCACATAGCTGTCGGTGACGTGGAAGGGGCACTTCCCGGCGCAGCGGCCGCAGCTGTTGCAGCCGTCCCAGTTCAGCTTGCCGTCCTGGACGTGGGCGATCTTGATGGGGCAGTTGGCCTCCACCTGGCATTTCTTGCAGCCCCGGCACTTGTCCAGATCCCGCTGGAACACCCGCTGGCCCACAATGCCGATGTCATTCAGATCGGGCTTGACGCAGTTGTTGGGGCAGCCGCCCACGGCGATTTTGAACTTGTGGGGCAGCTTCATGTCGTGATAGCCCTTGTAGAAGCGCTCATGAATCTTTTCGCTGAGGTCATAGGTGTCCAGCAGGCCATACTGGCAGGTGGTACCCTTGCAGGAGACCACGGGCCGGACCTTTGCTCCGGTGCCGCCGGTTTCCAGGCCGTTTTCCGCCAGGAAGGCGAAGAGCTCCTCCAGCTTGTCGTAGGGCACGCCCTGGATCTCCTGGGTCAGCCGGGTGGTCATGGTGATGCTGCCGCTGCCGAACCGGTCGGACGCCTCGGCGATGATCCGGGCCTCCTGGGCGGAGATCTTGCCGTTGCGGGTCAGCACCCGGACGTTGAAAATATCCTCATACCGCTTGTCCTTCAGGCAGCCCAGGGCCTTGACCCGCTTGACTTCCTCGGCGCTGATTTTTTCTTCTTTTTTCATGGAGCGCACTTCCTTCTCTTCTTTTTTGCCCATATCGGCTTTGCTCAGCAAGCGATAAATTGCACACGCCGCTGTAGGGGAGGCCACAGCTGCCCGCCAGGTTGTTTGCCTGAGTGGCTGGTTGAATGGTGCTATTGCTGCACGCTGGTGCGGATTCGCCCAACCCGGCACAATATCGAGGGCCTGTACCGCGCGGGAGGATGATAGCCTCCCCTGCAGTGGCTGAGCAGTCATCGGCACCCAATGCAACATTTTATTGCATTACCAAGGGAGCCAATAAGCGTTTTTTATGATGATTTTATTGTAACAACCGGCAGAAAAATTGTCAACTGCCAGAATTTCGTCCTGTTTCCATCGGCCCCTTTACTAATTGCTTTTTTTCTGATAAAATAGGCAGAGCAAAGGAGGGATGGCCATGTTTGACAATCCCAAAAAGGAACTGCAGCGGCTGGAGGAGCAGCTGCTGGCTGCTGAAGAGGAGCCGTGGGCGGAACCGATGGAAGCGCCGGAAGAGGCGCCGGCGGAGGAGCCGGAGGCGGGGGGACGGTTCCTGCGCCGGGAAGAACCGGAGGAACAGCCACCCCGGGAGCCGGAGGACGAGGAAGAGACCCCCGGCAGGCAGAGCAATCGGGCGCCCATTTTGGTGGCGGCGCTGCTGCTGGAGGTGGCGGCGCTGTTCGGGGTGCTGGCCTGGTGGCTGCTATGGAGATGAAGCCCGTGGGGCGCTTCGCCCCCACCCCCTCCGGCAGGATGCATCTGGGCAATGTGTTTGCCGCCCTGATCGCCTGGCTCTCCGTCCGTTCCCGGGACGGGGAGATGGTGCTGCGCATGGAGGATCTGGACACCCAGCGCACCAGCCGGGACTATGCCGACCTGCTCCGGGCGGATTTGCGCTGGCTGGGCCTGGACTACGACCGGGAAACCCCGCCCCAGAGCAAGCGAAGCGACGTCTATGACCGGTATTTTGAACGGCTCCGGGAGATGGGGCTGCTCTACCCCTGCTACTGCACCCGCAGCCAGCTCCACAGCGTCAACGCTCCCCACCTCAGCGACGGCACCTACGTCTACCCCGGCACCTGCCGGAATCTGACGGACCGGCAGCGCGCCGCCATGGACCGGCCTCCCGCCTGGCGGGTGATGGTGCCGGACCGGGAGTGGGTCTTTACCGACCGGGTCCAGGGCCCCTGCCGGTTGAATTTGGCCAAGGACTGTGGGGACATGGTGGTCCGCCGGGCGGATGGGGTGTATGTGTACCAGCTGGCTGTCACCGTGGACGACGGGGAGGCCGGCGTCACCGAGGTGGTCCGGGGCATGGATCTGCTCAGCTCCGCCCCCCGGCAGATGTATTTGCAGGAGCTGTTCGGCTTTCCCCACCCGGAATACGGCCACGTCCCCATGCTCCTGGCCCCGGACGGCCGGAGGCTCAGCAAGCGGGACCGGGATCTGGACCTGGGGGCGCTCCAAAAATGGGTTTCCCCGGAAACATTGATCGGCACCCTGGCCCACTGCGCCGGGCTGATCGACCGGCGGGAGGCCATCAGCGCGAAAGAGCTGGCTGCATGCTTTGATTGGAAAAACCTGAAAGGCGACGCCATCTGTCTGGACGCCGCCGCCCTCGGGAATTGATGCGCAAACAAATTTCCTACAGCCACAAGGGGAGGATATCAGCCTCCCACGCGATACAAACCCAGAAAATGAACCATTTCCGGCGAATTCGTACGAATGTCCAACATTTTAACATTCAACCGAATACGCAGTCAACCAACCTGGCGGGCATCTGCAGCCTCTCCTGCAGCTCTGCGCGGTGCAAACACCAATTATCTTATTATTTGAAAAAAGTGAAAAGGAGAAGATTGTCATGTCAAACGCACCTGTACTTGTGGTTCTGGCTGCCGGGATGGGCAGCCGGTATGGCGGCTTGAAGCAGATCGACCCGGTGGGCGCCCATGGGGAGGCCATCCTGGACTACTCCATTTTCGACGCCTACGAGGCGGGCTTCCGCACCGCAGTCATTCTTATCAAAGAGGCTATCCGGGAGGATTTCATGTCCACCGTCGGAAAAAGGCTGGCCAGGAGCCCTATGGAGATCCGCTACGCCTATCAGGAGCTCCATAAGCTGCCCGAGGGCTACGCCGTCCCCGAAGGCCGGGTCAAGCCCTTCGGCACCGGCCACGCGGTGATCTGCGCCGGAGAAGAGGTGGGGGACGCCCCCTTCGCCGTAATCAACGCCGACGACTACTACGGCAAAGCCGCCTTCAAGACCATTTACGATTTCCTCTCCACCTCCTCGGACCCCTGCGGCTACTGCATGGTGGGCTACCGGCTGGACAAAACCGTGACGGAAAACGGCAGCGTGGCCCGGGGCATTTGCACCATGGACAAACAGGGGAATTTGCTGGACATCACGGAACAGACCCGGATTGAGAAATACCCCGGGGGCATCCACTTCACCGAGGACGGGGAGCACTGGCAGGATCTGCCCGGGGATACCATCGTGTCCATGAACCTGATGGGCCTGCTGCCCAGCTTCTTGCAGGAGGCCAGGAGCCGCTTTCCTGCCTTCCTGGACAAAGCGTTGGCGGAAAATCCCATGAAAGGAGAGTATTTCCTGCCCAGCATTGTCCAGCAGCTGCTCACCGAGGGCAAGGCGACCATGAAGGTGCTCACCTCTCCCGACCAGTGGTACGGCGTCACCTACGCCGCCGACAAGCCGGTGGTGGAGAAGGCCCTGGCCGATATGACTGCCCGGGGACTGTACCCCGACGGCCTGTACTAACCGGGAGCCGGGCGTCCGCCGCAGCGCGAGAGTCGGCCCGGATGGCCAATGTGGAGCCGCCCCGGAAACGGCCCCTTTGCGGTTCCGGCGGAGCCGGTATGTTTTGAACGGAACCATTTCAGCGGAACTTTCCCTTGCTTTTTATCCGGGAATGGGGTATAATTTTCGCCGGATGGAAACAGAAAGATTCCCGCGATTACCATGGAACAAGGAGTGTAACCCATATGGAAAACCTGGAGAATGAATTGCAGGACGAGCAGGAGGAGTCCAGCATCCTCACCCTCACCGATGAGAACGGCGTGGACGTGGATTTTGAATACCTGGACTGCCTGACCTATCAGGACAAGGAGTACCTGATCCTCATGCCCGCCGACGAGGCCGAGACCCAGATCGTCATCCTGGAGGTGGAGCCCGTGGACGACGAGAACGAGAACTACCTGGCCGTGGAGGACGAGGCGGTTCTGGACGCCGTTTACGGCATGTTCAAGGAAAAATACAAGGATATCCTCACCTTTGAGGATTGATCCTTCCAAACCACCCGGACCGGGCTGTCTCACCAGCGTGAGGCAGCCTTTTTCTTGATCCGGCAATAAACGGTTCATAAATTATTTACGGAATTTCCCATTTTAGGACTTGCTTTTTTTCTTGCGGTGCGTTATTATATGTTAGCACTCAGAGCTAAGGAGTGCTAACGACGTAGATATTTGTGAATCCCCCGGGATTCGCAGTCTAAATAATTGTTTTGGAGGATTTATTATGAAACTCAAGCCTATGGCAGACAATGTGCTGCTCAAGCAGCATGAGGCCC
>JBJDYM010000288.1:0-4352 GCA_051867315.1 Faecousia sp. | reverse complement strand
TCGGAAAAGGGTAGATCATCTGCCCCGATGGGTCACGGAATAAAAAATCCCCCAGTGGGCATCGTGCCCCTGGGGAGAAACTGTATTCACTTGGGAAGCTCTGAATCATTCGGCAAGAGCTGACAGCAGAAGATTTTAAGCCGGACGAAAGTCTGAAAACAGAGGAATGCTTTCCGTATTTCCTGTTTTCCAAACCGTACGGATGGGTTAAAAGGTTTGCTGTTCAGCCGCAGCGGAACTGTTCAGAGGTTCTCTTGACCCGTGGGGAAGGGACAGCCTCAAGGCCGTTCTCCGTTCGCCCAACCGAGTTTCGTTGCTACATAAAGGAGGAAACCCCTTTTATGGCGCAGCGGGTGCGGAAACCTTATCGCGGATCACCGATCCTTCGTCTGCCACACAACTCCCCATTCTGGCAGCACTTCACGCAGGGCTTCCTACTCTGTTCGCCATCAATATACATGATTTGCATCCAAATGTAAAGAGGGAAATGGAAATTTTTTGAAATAACTCCATGGAAGCAAAGCCGCATTTCGCAGGACGGCCTGCCGCGGGAAAAGGACAATGCTGCCATTTGAGTAAAATTCGGCACAAGTTCCCCGAATGAGGCCGGAAAGCTTGTGAGGTTTTGATTGAATCGCAGGATAGGGGCCTATTTTCTCTTCTTTTCTCCCAAATACATATAATAATCGCACTTGATCATGCCGTTATAAAGCTTCCGCTTTTTGTCCGCCCGGGAGCCAAAATAGTGCTCGAACTCCGGCTCGCTGGTGATGATGTATTTCTTCCAGCCGTCAGCGAATTTCAGGTGGCGGCCCAATGCCGCGTAGAGGCGCTGGGCGCTCTGCTGCTCCAGCATTCTCTGACCGTAGGGCGGGTTGCAGATGAAAATGCCCTCGTCGCAGGGCAGGCTCATTTTGGTGGCGTCTCCATCCCGGAAGGTGATCAGCCGGTCCACCCCCGCCTTGCGGGCGTTGGCCATGGAAAGGGACACGCATTTGGGGTCACAGTCAGAGCCCAGAATCCGGTAATTGCCCTTGAACTCCCTGTCCCGGAATTCGGAGCGCACCTCCCCCCAGATTTTGGGGTCCACCCAGGAAAAGGCCTCGGCGCTGAACCGGCGGTACATGCCGGGGGCCTGGTTCCGGGCGATCAGCGCCGCCTCGATGGGAATGGTACCGCTGCCGCAGAAGCCGTCCCACAGAAATTCTCTTCCCCGGTAGCGGGTCAATGTGACCATGGCGGCGGCCAGCGTCTCCCGCAGGGGGGCGTCGTTGCCGTTGGCCCGGTAGCCCCGCTTGTGCAGACCCGGGCCGGAGGTGTCCAGGTACAGCTGGGCCCGGTCGTTCATCAGGGAGAATTGCAGCTGGTATTTGGCCCCGGTCTCCGGCAGCCAGCTGACGCCGTACTTCTCCCCCAATCGTTTGGAGGCGGCTTTTTTCACAATGGCCTGGCAATCCGGCACGCTCATCAGCTGACTATTCAGGCAGTGGCCCTTGACAGGGAAGGCGCCGTCTTTGGGGATGAAATCCTCCAGCTGGGCCCGGTACACCCCCTGGAACAGCTCCTCGAAGGTCTTGGCCGGGAAATCCGCCAGGACGATCAGCACCCGCTCCCCGGTGCGCAGGCCGATGTTTGCCTTGGCCATGGCGGTTTCGTCCCCGGAAAACAGCACCCGGCCGTTTTCCACCCGGACATTTTCGCAGTTCATTCTTCTCAGCTCGTCCCCCGCCAGGCCCTCCAGGCCAAACAGGCAGGGGACGGAAAATTCCATATTCCTCATATAATCTCCTTTTCAGGCATTGGTATTTCCGTTCCTGTTCAAACGCCAACACCGTAGAGGATATGATCCTCCCGCTTTTGCAACGAAACTGCGTGTTCGGCCCAATGGTACAATGTTGGATGCCGGTACGGATTCGCCCAACCCGGCGCCACATTGAGGGCTTGTGCCGCACGGGAGGCTGATCGCCTCCCCACAGTGACGTTTACAGTGACGTTTGCTTCATTAAAAACCGTTTATGGAATGATTTTGCTTTTTTTCAGGTAGCGCTCCTCCTCGGAGAAGACGCAGCCGCAGTATTTCTGGATATAGAAGCCCAGCTCCCGGGCCCGCTCCTGGCCGGCGCGGAAATAGGGCCGGAAATCCCGGTAGAGAAATTCCACCCCGTACTGCGCCGCCGCCCGCTCCGCCACCTCGCGCATCAGCTCGTGGTTCTGGTAGGGGCTGATGAACAGCGACGAGGTGAAGCTGTCGAAGCCTCCCTCGGCAGCCTGCCTTGCGGCCTCAAAGAGCCGGAACTCGTAGCATTTGACGCAGCGGTGCCCGATGTCCTCCGCCACCGCCCGGACAAAAGGCCGCAGGCCATAGTCATTGCGCTCGATCAGGGGCAGCTCGATGGCCTTCGCGTACTCCCGCAGGCAGTTCCGCCGGGCGCGGTACTCGGTGAAGGGATGGATGTTTGGGTTGTACCAGAACCCGGTTACATCATAATGGTCAGAGCGCAAAACGTCAATACATTGATTGGCGCAGGGCGCGCAGCAGATGTGAAGTAATGTGTTCATTTTGTTCCTCACTTGAATGATCATTCCGCACCCACTGTAGAGGAGGCAATTAGCCTCCCGCATTTGTAACGAAATGGAGTGTTCTGTTGAATGGTAACGACGTGGTGCGCATTCGCCGAACCTGGCCGGTGATGATGGGTTTGTACCGCGCGGGAGGATGATATCCTCCCCTGCGGGTGCGGAGCAATGGACACCATTACAGGAGATTGCCCAGCACGCCGTCTTCTAAAACAGCGGTGATTTTTACGTCCCGGATTTCATTGTGGAGGTTCTCGCCTTTGGCATAAACCTTCACGTAATTGGGGGCGTGGCCGGTATAATCATCCCCCTCCTTGTCCTCGAACAGGACACGCTGGGTGGTGCCGACCAGCTTTTCCCGGTATTCCCGGCTCATCTCCTCCGCCACGGCAATGGCGGCCCGGCTGCGCTGCTCCTTGACGGCGTTTGGAAGCTGGCCGGGCATGTCCGCCGCCGGGGTGCCGGGGCGGCGGGAATAGGGGAAGATGTGCATGTCCGCGAAGCCGCATTTTTGGATGAAAGCCAGACTCTCGGCGAATTCCTCCTCCGTCTCCCCGGGGAAGGCCACAATCATGTCCGTGGTCAGAGCGCAGCCGGGGAAAAACTGCCGCAGCAGGCAGAGGCTTTCGTAGTACCGGGCGGTGTCGTATTTCCGCTTCATCCGCTGCAAAACGGTGTCACAGCCGGACTGCATGCTCAGATGGAAGTGGGGGCAAAGATTGGGAAAACCGGAGAGCGCCTGACAGAACTCCGGGGTGATGATCCGGGGCTCCAAGCTCCCCAGCCGAATCCGCAGCTCCGGCACCGCCTGGCAGATGGCCTGGACCAATTGCCACA
This sequence comes from Faecousia sp., assembly GCA_051867315.1. Lineage (GTDB taxonomy): Bacteria > Bacillota > Clostridia > Oscillospirales > Oscillospiraceae > Faecousia. The sequence goes on along the minus strand of JBJDYM010000288.1, from coordinate 938 downwards.
GGGCAGGCCTGCCGGGCAGATCCTTTCCCCAGCCCGCGATCTCGATGCCGGTGATGACGATCTCCCGATATCCCCTCCGGGCCAATTCCTTTGCCTGCTCCACCGCCAGCTCCAGGGGCGCGGAGCGGATGGGGCCCCGGGTGTAGGGAATGATGCAGTAGGTGCAGAAATTCACGCAGCCGTCCTGGACCTTCAGCATGGCCCGGGTGCGCTCCTCCAGTCCCCCGGCGGGGAGTACCTCAAATTCCCGGCGGGCCAGGGCATTGTCCACCGTCTGCCGGTACCGGTGCTCCGATGCCGCCGCCAGCACATCATCAAGAAACTGCTGCCGGTTTCCGCTGCCGCCGATCACGTCCGCCCCCAGCGCCTTCACCGCCTCCGCGTCGTGCTGGGTATAGCAGCCGCAGACCGCCACAATGGCCTGCGGGTTCTCCCTTCGGCACCGGCGGATGACGGCCCGGTTCTTTTTATCCGCCACGGCGGTGACGGAACAGGTGTTGATGACATAGCAGTCGCATTGTTCGTCAAAGGAGCCGATGCTGTGGCCCGCGTCCAGGAGCAGCCGCTCCATGGCCTGGGTTTCATATTGGTTGGTTTTGCAGCCGAGTGTATAAAATGCAATTTTCATATTTGTAATAACCGCCAATTTCCAAATGGAATTCTTGTCAGAATCGTCCAAAGCTACAATTGCGTTTTCCACAATATTTGTTATAATACAGTTAATGGGAGCTTTCGCGATTTGCTCCCATTATACACGAAACAGAAAGGTTTGTACAGCGCCAGATGGAAAATGGAAAAGAATTTATGATACATCTGGGCTCTGTCCGGGATGTGGAAGACTTTGTAAGAATATCCACTGCCCAACCCTATCCGGTGACCCTGGACGATGGCCAGCACCGGGTGAACGGCAAGAGCTTCATGGAGATGTTCTGCCTGGT
>JBJDYM010000287.1:0-4396 GCA_051867315.1 Faecousia sp. | reverse complement strand
ACCGCTGCCACAATGTGTCCAGCATGGCAGGCACCTTCTCCGTGGAGAAGCTGAAATCCTACATAGAAGAAACGCGGCACTATGTCCTGCCCCTTCTGCGCAAGGCAAAGACGGTTTACCCGGAGGACGCGGACATTCTGTTCGTGCTGAAATACCACATGGTCAGCGTGGTGGATTCCATTGATGCCACCATTCAGGTGTTTGAAAAAGAATGTGAATGTCGCCCGGCAGGCGACCAAAAAGCCTGACGGATATGGTATCATTTGGTTATCCAATCGAAGAAAAACAAGGAGGAAGGAATATGAAAAAGAACGCAACAGAACTGGTCTTTATCCTGGACCGCAGCGGCTCCATGTCCGGCCTGGAGGCGGATACCATTGGCGGTTTCAACTCCATGATTGAAAAGCAGAAGCAGGAAGCTGGGGAGGCAACCGTTACCACGATTCTGTTTGACAGCAACGTGGAAACCCTTCACGACCGGGCGGATCTTCAGAAAATCCAGCCCATGACCAACAAAGAGTATTATGTCCGGGGGGCCACCGCTCTGCTGGACGCGGTGGGCAGTACCGTCCAGCACATCGCTCATGTACATACGGTTATGGGCGAGGACAATGTTCCTGAGCATACCATGGTGGTCATTACAACGGATGGTATGGAGAATTCCAGTAAGGAGTTCACCGCGGAGGCTGTCAAGCGCCTGATTGAGGAGAAGAAAGAGAAGAATGGCTGGGAATTCCTGTTCCTGGGCGCCAACATCGACGCGGTGAAGGCCGCCGGTAATATTGGTATTGGCGCGGATCGGGCGGTCAACTATCACTCCGACCATGTTGGGACAGCGCTGAATTACGATGTTGTCAGTGCAACGGTTTCCAACATGCGTCAGGGCAAGGGCGTGGCAGCAAACTGGAAACAGCGAATTGTGGATGACTTCAAGGGAAGAAAAAGTGGCAAGTGATATTGGCTCATGAGAAAAACGGAGGTGCTAAAATGACATCACTAAAAGAAGTATTTGGTGTAGACAAGCCCATCATCGGCATGCTCCATCTGACGGGCTACGGCCGGGAAGAGGTGCTGGAAAACGCCAAACGGGAAATCGAAATCATGTACCGCAATGGTGTGAACGCCGTGCTGGTGGAGAACTACTTTGGCGACCGGGTGGATGTGGAAAATGCTTTGCGGTATCTTCAGGCATTTTATCCGGATAAGGTTTATGGCGTCAATATGCTGGGCTTCCCGGAAATGGCCTTTGATCTGGCTCGGAAATATGGGGCGAAGTTCGTCCAGATGGATTCCGTCTGCGGTCATCTGGAACCCAGCTATGAGAAGCCCTTCCTGAAAAAACTGGAAGCCATGCGTGGGAATGGGGACATTTTCCTGCTGGGCGGTGTCCGGTTCAAATATCAACCCTACCGCTCCGGCAGAAGTCTGGAAGAGGATCTGAAGCTGGGTATGGAGCGCTGCGATGCCATCGTGGTTACCGGTGAGGGTACCGGCATCAGCACCGATCTGGAGAAAATCAAGACCTTCCGCAGCATTTTGGGGGACTTCCCGCTGATTGTTGGCGCAGGCATGACCGCAGAAACGGCACGGCAGCAGCTGGCTTTCTCGGATGGCGCCATCGTAGGCAGCTACTTCAAGGAACACGGTGAGGCGGAGTATCCTGTGGACGAGGATCGGGTGAAGGAATTCATTTGCAACGCCAGAAATGACAATGGTGTATGATAACGATACAGCAGTCAGGGAGTCACATCCCTGACTGCCACAGAAAACCGAAAATGCCATTTGGAAGCCCAATTTTGCCAAATGAGATGATTTGGATGCATAATGTGATAGGATATCTGGAAGAGGGCAACACCTGGCACGACACCTTTTGGGGTGTGGACGCAAAGACCCGGGATGGCGAAAACCATCTGGGCCGGATTCTGATGCGGGTTCGGCAGGATTTGCGGGAGTGATCGCGGAATTCCTCTGCAATACCATCCCACCACGATTCCAAACATTAGGAGGAACAATCAATGAAACTGACCCTGGAAAAAGCACAGAAGTGGATGGATAAAAACAACGGAAATCTCGACCTGTGCAACACGTCCATCACCGCCCTGCCGGAGGGGCTGAAGGTGGGTGGGTATCTCGACCTGAGCTATAGGCCTATCAGCGCCCTGCCGGAGGGACTGACGGTGGGCGGGGAGCTCAACCTGAGCAACACACCCATCACCGCCCTGCCGGAGGGGCTGACCGTGGGCAAGGGCCTCTTCCTGAACTACACGCCTATCACCGCCCTGCCGGAGGGGCTGTCTGTGGGCGGGGATCTCAACCTGCGCGGCACGGAAATCACTGCTCTGCCGGAGGAGCTGTCGGTGCGCGGGGCTCTCGACCTGAGCTACACGCCCATCACCGTCCTGCCGGAGGGGCTGTCTGTGAAGGGAAGTCTCGACCTTTGCGGTACGAAAATCACCGCCCTGCCGGAGGGGCTGACCGTGGGCGGGGGGCTCTACCTGGGCGACACGCCCATCACCGCCCTGCCGGAGGGGCTGTCCTTGGGCGGGGGCCTCCTCCTGAGCAACACGCCTATCACCGCCCTGCCGGAGGGACTGGCGGTGGGCGGGGATCTCAACCTGAGCCACACGCCCATCACCACCCTGCCGGAGGGGCTGACGGTGGGCGGGAATCTCAACCTGAGCCACACGCCCATCGCCGCGCTGCCGGAGGGGCTGACTGTGGGCGGGGATATCAACCTGAGCGACACGAAAATCACTGCCCTGCCTGAGGGACTGACGGTGAGTGGATATCTTGACCTGCACAACACACCCATCACCGCCCTGCCGGAGGGACTGACGGTGAGTGGATACCTTGACCTGCGCAACACACCCATCACCGCTCTGCCGGAGGGGCTGTCCGTGGGCGGGAATCTGGATTTGAGCAATACGAGAATTACTGTCCTACCGAAGGATCTGACAGTGAAGAAATACCTCAAGATATTCGGCATGGAAATTATCGTGCTGCCGGAGGGGTTATTGTTGGGATGGAAGCTTTACCCACGCGACGAATCAACCATATCCCTGCCGGAGGGGCTGACGGTAGGTGGGGATCTCGGCCTATTCGGCACACAAATCATCGACTTACCGGAGAGCCTGACAGTGGATGGGAATCTGGATTTGAGCAATACAAGAATCACTGTTCTACCGAAGGATCTGACGGTGAAGGGATATCTCAAGCTGTTCGGCATAGAAATTACCATTCTACCTGATGGACTATTGCTGGGAGAGAAGCTTTACCCACGCGACACATCAATCATTTCTCTGCAAGAGGGATTAACGGTGGACGGCGATCTTAATCTGAGCAACACGCGCTTGACCTCCCTGCCGGAGGGGCTGACGGTGAGTGGGAACCTCGATCTGTACAACACGCCAATCACCACCCTGCCGGAGGGGCTGACGGTGAGTGGGAACCTCTATCTGTACGGCACGCCAATCACCACCCTGCCGGAGGGGCTGTCCGTGGGCGGGGATCTCCACCTGGGCGGCACAAAAATCACCGCCCTGCCGGAGGGGCTGACGGTGAGTGGGAACCTCTATCTGTACAACACGCCAATCACCACCCTGCCGGAGGGGCTGTCCGTGAGCGGGGATCTCGGCCTGACCTGGACGAAAATCAGCACCCTGCCGGAGGGGCTGAAGGTGGGTAGGAATCTCGAACTGGGGCGCACGCCAATCACCACCCTGCCGGAGGGGCTGACCGTGGGCGGGGATCTCGACCTGAGGAATACTCAAATCACCACCCTGCCGGAAAGTTTAACGGTGGGCGGGAAAATCCTTCGCTGAGAAGAGGGGAATGGTACAAGTGAAAAAAGTATTGGAAAGCTTTTCAAGAGGAGCAACGGACAATCTCTGGAAACCCGTTTGGAGCAGCTCTCCGACACCGATCTGCGGGGAATTCCGGGGCACCTCATCTACCCCAACGACCCGCTGTCGCAGATCATGTTTGGCTCCCAAATGCAGAAGGTTCATGACAAGCGGTGCGGGTATCGGTTTCTGCTGTACACCGACATTGCCGACCCCAGCCCTGAAATCAAACAGCAGACGCCGCCCTTCGACATCAACGAGACCCATATCTTCTGGAAAGCCAATTCCCCCTCCTTCTGCTCTGTGTCCACTATGAAAGCACCCAGCGTGAAAACCTCCAATCTGCGAAACTGGGTGGAAGCCAACGATCAGGTGGGAATGCTGTTCGGGTACATGACCCCCTTCCTGAATCTGCCTTCCGGGCTTGCCAATGGAGAATACCGCCGGGTGGAAATGCACGATCTGGGCGAGTGCACCGCCTACAACAAGCTCCACGGCTTTGAGGAAACCCATGTATGGTGCCATGTTTTCTATCTTGGCGATACCCTGTACAA
>JBJDYM010000286.1:0-15533 GCA_051867315.1 Faecousia sp. | reverse complement strand
GCTGCTCGATGCGTTAAAGATTCATATTACTTAATTGTCGAAAGTTAGGGCTTAAGGCAGCACCGCGATCAAACCCCGGCCGGTTCAATCGGACCGGCGCTGCAAGGGGCTGCCCCACATTTGTGAGGCAGCCCCTTCCGTTTCGGTACCCGGAAGAACCATTCATCCGAACACGCGAACTATTTCCGTGGGGAGGCGAAGCGCCTGCCCACGTTTTTTATCGCAGCGGTTTGCCATTCCGCCGGACGGCCGGAAAATGGCATTTCCCCGCTGCTGATGCGGCATTACTGCTCCGATGGCATGGTGCGCAGAACGTGGAACTGAATGGGGATGGCGCAGAGGAAGGTGATGACATCGGCGGCGGGCTGGGTCAGCTGGATGCCGGTGAAGCCCAGCCAGGCGCTGAGGACCCACACCAGAGGGATGAAGAACAGGCCCTGCCGGGCGATGGCCAGGAAGGTGGCAGGGGCGGTTTTGCCCATGGCCTGCTGCATCATATTGCTCATGACCACCCAGCCCTGGACGCAGAAGGTCAGGCACTGATACCGCAGGGCGGCCGCGCCGAAGGATACCACCTGGGCATCGTCCCGGAACAGGGCAATCAGCCGGGGAGCGAAGGCGTAGCCCAGGGCGGAAATCACCACCAGCGCCAGGGTGGACACCTTGACGCAGAACCAGAAGCCCCGGCGGACCCGGGAATAGAGCCCCGCGCCGTAGTTGAAGCCGCACACCGGCTGGAAGCCCTGGCCGAAGCCCAGCATGGCGGAGGCGCCGAACATGGTCAGGCGCTGGACCACGCCCATGGCCGCGATGGCGGCGTCGCCGTAGGCCATGGCCGCATTGTTCAGGCAGATGGTGGCCACGGAAGCCAGGCTCTGCCGGGCCAGGGAGGGAATGCCTCCTTTCAAAATCCACAGGTAATAGTGGCCGCTGAAGCGCCAATCCCGGAGCCGGATGCGGATGTTGCCGCCCTTCCGGGTGCCAATGAGCAGCAGGAAGAAGCTGAGCAGCTGGCTCAAAATGGTGGCCCAGCCCGCGCCGGCCACCCCCAGATCCAGGCCGAAAATCAGGATGGGGTCCAGCACAATGTTCACCAGCGCCCCCGTGACGATGCCCACCATGGCATAGCTGGCGCTGCCCTGGAAGCGGAGCTGGTTATTCAGCACAAAGGAGGCGCACATCCAGGGGGCACCCAGCAGGATGACCCGCAGATACGCCTCGGTATAGGGCAGGATCGTCTCCGTGGAGCCGAGAAACAGGGCCAGGGGCTTCAGAAAAAGCTGGCCCAGAATGCAGATCACCAGTCCTGTTGCCAGGGCGGAGAAGAAGCCGGTGGAGGCCATTTGGGAGGCCTGGATATAATTCTTTTTCCCCAGCTCCCGGGAGATGTAATTGCCGCTGCCCTGGCCGAAGAAAAAGCCCACGGCCTGAATCACCGCCATCACGGAGAACACCACCCCCACCGCGCCGGTGGCGGCATTGCTTTTCAGCATGCCCACAAAATAGGTGTCCGCCATGTTATAAAAGGCGGTCACCAGCATGCTCACAATGCAAGGGACCGCCAGGCGGCAAATCAGCTTCTCCACGGGCGGCGTGGTCATTTTTACAAATTTTTCTTCCTGTGCGTCCATGTTGATCCTCTTTCTCTTTTTTGCTCAGTATAGCACAGTTCCTTTGCCGAAGTCAAGGAAGGGGCCGGAGGCGTTTTATTTCTTTCGACAAAATCCGATTGCATAATCCATCCAAAATTCACTATGCTTTCTAACGGCGGACATATCCCCAGCGATGCGACAGTCTGCCAAAGCGCCGCCCTGGCTCTCCCCCGGGACGGCGCTTTTTTTGATTCAACAGACGGGGATCAGCAGCATTTGCCCCGGCTTTGGCTCCTCCTGGAGCTTATTGGCGCTGCGGATGGCAGCCACGGTGGAGCCGCTCTTTTTTGCAATATCCCACAGGCTCTCGCCTCCCGCCCGGCGCAGAATCAGCGACGGCCGCTGGGGATCGGGCCGGGTCTCCGGCCCAAGCTCCAGCTCTGTGACCATGGGAATGCCCTGGCCCCCGGTGGTGGTGAGCTGGAGGGGCAGCTCCGCCCGGTAGACAACACCGCTGCCGCCGGTGGTGCTTTGGGGCATAGGCGGTGTGGCGGGCTGGGCGGTGAGGGCGGTATCCTCCCCGGTCTGCAGGCGAAGCTTTCCCTCCCAACGGCTGGAAGCGGCCCGGAGATTCCCCTGGCCGTCATGGAAAAGCACCTGAATGGTGCCTGGGATTTCCAGACTGATGCCTCCGTTTTCCCGGAACTGCCGGGGAAAATCCGGCAAAAAGCTCACATCATCCACCTGACCCAGCTCCCCCTGGAAATTGCCGTCGGCGGAAACGGTTTCCGTCCGCTTTTCCAAAATGGCCGGCACCTCCAGCTGCTGCTTTTCCAGCCGAAGCTCCGCCCCGGGGACGTAGGCATCCGCCACGGTCTCCAGCATGGTCAGCTCATCCACCAGGTATTGGGCCGCAATGCTGCACCGGGCATGCAAGGCCCCGCTCTCGTCCTTTTCCAGCTCCAGATTGGTGACGGCACAGGTCACGTCCACCTGGGCATCGGGGCCGAAGCTCTCCCCCAATTCGGCGAATTGGGAGAAGGGCAGCTGGAAATCCTGGGCCAGGAGCTTGCCGTCCTGGCAAAGGAGCAGGGCATGGAGGTTGGCGTTGCCCCGAAAGGCGATTTTCCCCGAGAGCACCTTCTGCTCCACGATTTCCGGCCGCAGGGTGTAATACAGCAGCCGCTCCGGAGTCAGGCCGGGGGTCAGATCCTCCTCCAGAGTAAAATTCTTCTCCCCCGCCTCCCTTGGCAGCCGGACGGGATGGCGGCGGCGCAGCAGCTCCACCCCCTCCGGCACGTTGGCGCTCTGCCAATATTCCAGCCGGGTGGGAGTCCACACCTCCGCCAGGATGCCGATGCCGCCGCGCAGCATCAGCTTCCGGGGAGAGACCGACCGGGCATCGGCAAAGCGGGTCAGGGCCGAGACCCGGATCACGCCCTCCGGGCAGTCCTGGGGCAGCTGCCAGCGCATCTGGAAGGGCAGCCACCCGTCCAGCACCCGGGGCTGGCTCCCGTCTTCCGGGGCATAGAGCACCCACATCAGCATCCCGCCGCTGACCAGGATGCTGTCAGAGCGCCATTCCTTGCTCCTGAGAATCGTCTGGCCCCAGGCGCACAGCACCTTGCCCACATCCGGGAATCCATCCGGCAGCCGAAGCTCCTGGGTCTGCTCGGAATTCTGAACCTCCCGCACCGTCCCGGTCAGGCAGGGGGCCTCGGTTTTTTGAAATGCCATTTCCATTTGGGAACACTCCTTCCAGTAGGATACTGAGGAAGGATATGATCCCGGAAGGACAAATATGCCCGCTATCTGCGCCGCACCAGGGGCATACAGAAGCAAAACACCACGATCCCGCCGCAGATGAACCAGGAATCCACCCATCGGCCGAACAGCAGTCCCAGCGCAAAGCAGAGCAGGCAGCAGTTGTGCAAATCTCTTCTGCGGCACATCTCCATTCCCTCCTAATCAAAAAAAGCTGCCGGGACCACGCTCAGCAGCTTTTGTTTGGATATTTCATCTTATGCAGCGGATGGCGGATTTTTGCATCAGCCGCCCAGGTAGGCCTTGCGGACCTCATCGGACTTGGCAAGCTCCGCGCCGGTGCCGGAGAGGGTGATGTTGCCGGTTTCCAGCACGTAGGCCCGGTCGGCGATCTGCAGGGCCTTTCTGGCGTTCTGCTCCACCAGCAGAATCGTGGTGCCGGCTTTGTGGAGCTCTTTGATGATGTCGAAGATCTGGTCCACCAGGATGGGGGCCAGGCCCATGGAGGGCTCGTCCAGCATCATCAGCTTGGGGTGGCTCATCAGCGCCCGGGACATGGCCAGCATCTGCTGCTCGCCGCCGGACAGGGTGCCCGCCACCTGCTTGCGGCGTTCCTTCAGCCGGGGGAAATAGTTGAACACCATTTCCAGGTCCTGGGGGTTCACGGTTTTCTTGATGAACGCACCCATTTCCAGGTTCTCCTGCACGGTCATCTGCAAAAAGATCCGCCGTCCCTCCGGCACCTGGGCCAGGCCCTTGGGCAGGAGCTTGCAGGCATCGGTGTGGGTGATGTTCTCATCGCAGAAGGTGATGGTGCCCTGACGGGGGTGCATCAGGCCGGAGACGGTTTTCAGAATGGTGCTCTTGCCCGCGCCGTTGGCGCCGATCAGGGCCACGATCTCCCCCTCGTTGACCTCGAAGGAAACACCCTTGATGGCGTGGATGGCGCCGTAATACACATGAATATCGTCGATTTTCAGCATGCTCATTGCCCGTCCTCCTTGCCCAGATAGGCTTCAATCACGGTGGGATTCTGGCGGATCTCCTCGGGGGTGCCCTTGGCGATCAGGCGGCCGTAGTTCAGCACGGCGATGGTCTCGCACACGTTCATCACCAGGTTCATATCGTGCTCGATCAGGAAAATAGCAATGTGGAAGGTGTCCCGGATTCTCCGGATCTGGTGCATCAGCTCGGTGGTCTCGCTGGGGTTCATACCGGCAGCGGGCTCATCCAGCAAAATGATGGAAGGATTGGTGGCCAGAGCACGGACGATCTCCAGCCGCCGCTGGACGCCGTAGGGCAGGCTGCCCGCCTTCTGGTCGGCCAGATCCGCCAGGCCCATAAAGTCCAGCAGCTCCATGGCCCGGGCGTTGGCCTTTTTCTCCGCCGCGAAATAGCCCGGCAGATGGAACAGGCTGGAAACAAAGGAGCACTTGATTTGATTGTGCATGCCCACCTTCACATTGTCCAGCACGGACATGTCGGTGAACAGGCGGATATTCTGGAAGGTACGGGCAATGCCCAGCTTGGTGACCTTGTGGGTGGACATACCCTTGGTGTCGATGCCGTTGATCAGCACGGAGCCCCGGGTGGGCTGGTAGACGCCGGTGAGCAGGTTGAAAATGGTGGTTTTGCCTGCGCCGTTGGGGCCGATCAGGCCGCAGATTTCCGTGGGGCCCAGGGAGACGTTGAAGCAGTCCACAGCGGTCAGGCCGCCGAAGTCGATGCCCAGGTTGCGCACGTCCAGAACCAACGGCTTGCCCGCGTCGGATTCCCGGTAGGTATTGAAGGTGGGAACCTGAACGGTATTTTTAGGATATTGGCTGCTCATTGAACCCCCACCTCCTTCTCTTTCTTGAAAATATGCTGAAGCTTGTCCGCTGCCACGGAACTAAGCTCCTTGACCTTGGGAGACCAGGTGAAGAGCATTACGAGAATCAGCACCACAGCGTAGATGATCATGCGGTAATCCGCCAGGCCACGCATGGCCTCGGGCAGGATGTAGAGCACCGTGGCGGAAATGACCGAGCCCAGGATATTGCCCATGCCGCCCAGCACCACGAAGACCAGAATGTTGATGGAGGTATTGAAATTGAACTTGGCGGAATCCAGGGAGGAATAATTCAGGCCGTACAGCGCTCCCGCCATGCCCGCCAGGAAGGCGGAGACCACAAAGGCCTTCATGCGGAAGGCAGTGACGTTGATGCCCACGGACTCGGCGGCAATGCGGTTGTCCCGCACGGCCTTGATGGCCCGGCCTTCCTTGGAGTTGATCAGGTTCAGCACCACAAACAATGTAAACAGGATCAATCCAAAGCCCACGACGAAGGTGGAGAGCTTCTTGACGCCGGTGACGCCCATGGCGCCGCTGAGAATCCACTTGCCCTTGCCCACCAGCTTGGGCTTGGAGGTGGCAATGGCAAAGCGGAAACCGGATTCATCGGTACCCACATACATGTTGCCGATGATGTTTTTCATGATTTCACCGAAGGCCAACGTCACGATGGCCAGGTAGTCGCCCCGGAGGCGAAGCACGGGAATGCCGATCAGGAAGCCGAGAATGCCCGCCAGCATGCCGCCGAAGACCATGGCCAGGATCAGGCGCAGCGTGGTATTATCCACGGTATCCTTCAGCAGCGTTGCCAGCACCACGCCGGAAAAGGCGCCGATGCCCATAAAGCCCGCATGGCCCAGGCTCAGCTCGCCGCACACGCCCACCAGCAGGTTCAGCGAAACCGCCAGCACGATGTAGCAGCACACGGGGATCAGATAACCGGTGACGGCGCTGCTCAGCTTACCCTGACTGCTCAGGGTCTGCATGATGATAAAGGCCACGATCACCACAGCGTAGGTGAGAAAATCCTTTCGCTTGTCTTTGCTCAGAAGTGTCTTTTTCATATTCATTCACCTTACACCTTCTCCTGCACCTGTTTCCCCAGCAGGCCTGCGGGCTTCACAAGGAGGATGATAATCAGGACGCCGAACACGATGGCGTCAGAAAACTGGGTGGACAGATATGCCTTCGCAAAGGTCTCGATGATGCCAAGCAGAATGCCGCCCAGCATGGCCCCGGGGATGGAGCCGATGCCGCCGAACACCGCCGCCGTGAAGGCCCGGATGCCGGGCATGGAGCCGGTGGTGGGGGTCAGCGTGGGAATGGAGGAGCACATCAGCACACCGGCGATGGCAGCCAGGGCAGAACCGATGGCAAAGGTGATGGAAATGGTCCGGTTGACGTTGATGCCCATGAGCTGGGCGGCATCCCGGTCCTCAGACACGGCCCGCATGGACTTGCCGATCCGGGTGCTGCTGGTGAACCAGGTCAGTCCGACCATGATCACCACGGAAACCACCACCGTGATGATGACTTCCCCTGTGATGGTCAGGGAGCCAAACAGGTGGAAGGGCTGAATGTTGGAGACGATGCTGGTAAAGCTCTTGGGATTGGAGGACCAGATCAGCTGGGCGGCGTTCTGCAGGAAATAGCTGACGCCGATGGCCGTGATCAGCACCGCCAGGCTGGGGGTTCCCCGCAGGGGCTTATAGGCCAAGCCCTCGATGGTGATGCCAAGCACGGTGCATACCACCATGGATACCAGCACGCCCACCAGAGGGGGCAGGCCCAAATAATTGGTGACGCAGTAGGAAATGTACGCGCCCACCATGATCACGTCGCCGTGGGCAAAGTTCAGCATTTTGGCGATGCCGTAGACCATGGTATAGCCCAGTGCAATAATGGCATAAACGGAGCCGATGCTGATTCCGTTTATAAAATACTGGAGTATGTTCATCTTTCTTCCTCCTTGTTGCAACGGTTGATAACAGTGACCGGCGTGCGGTCGTTCTTATCAACCGCTGGCTTCTTTTAAGGAAAAGGGGAGGTATGGCCTCCCCTTTCCGTCTGTACAATTATGGATTACTCAACGGAGACGTAAGCGCCGTCCTGAATCTTCACAACACTACCAGCCTTGGAAACGAAGCCATCCTCGTCCCAGGTCATGCCGGCGCCGGTGATGCCGTCGTAGGTCATGGTGGTGAACTGCTCGATCATGGCATCGCAGATTTCCTCGTTGGACTCGGAGCCGTCGAGGCCGGCAGCGGTGGCAGCCTGGTACATAGCCCAGATCACGTCGTAAGCGTCAGCAGCGAACTGGTTGGGAACTTCGTTGTAGGCCTCCTTGTAGGCAGCGACGAAAGCAGCGGTGCGCTCGTCCTTGGCGTCAGCAGCGAAGGGGGTCAGCATGTGCAGGCCCTCGGCCAGGGAGGTGTCAAAGCCTTCCACGTCCAGGATGCCGTCCATGCCGTCCACGCCGAAGAACAGGGGCGCGTAGCCGATCTTGCTGGCGGTGGTCAGGATCTGGGAAGCCTCGGTGTAGTAGATGGGCAGGAAGACCAGGTCAGCCTCGGACTCCTTGCACTTGGTCACCTGAGTGGTCAGGTCGGCCTTGGTGTCGCTGGTGAAAGCCTCGGTGCAGACGATTTCCAGGCCCAGAGTCTCAGCCTCTTCGGCGAAGCTCTCCAGAATGCCGGTGGAGTAGACATCGGAGGAGTCGTAGATGACACCGATCTTGGTGCCCAGTTCCTTCTCAGCGATCACGTTGGCGGAAATGGCGCCCTGAGCGGGGTCAATGAAGCAGATCTGGAAGACGTTATCGCCGCAGTAGGCAACGTCCATGGCGGAAGCGGAGGGGGTGACCATGAAGATGCGGTCCTCATTGGCCTCGGGGCCGACGGCCAGGCAGGGCTTGGTGGTGACGGTGCCGCAGAGCATCTGCATGCCCCAGTCCTTCAGGGTGTTGTAAGCGGAGACGGCCTTCTCGGCGTCGTGCTCATCGTCCTGGCAGTTCAGCTCGAACTGCAGGCCGCCCAGAGCGTTGACCTCGTCAACAGCGATCTGTGCAGCGCGGGCAACAGCGGTGCCGTAAACGGCAGCGCCGCCGGTCAGAGGACCGGACATACCGATCTTAATGGTGCCGGCTTCGGCGGAGGCGGTGACTGCAAACATTGCAGTAACCATGGCAAGGGTCAGAACCAGTGCAAAGAACTTTTTCATTTTTCGTTACTCCTTTGTTGATTACTCTATAAAAAAGCGGTTACAGTTTTTGAAAACCGCAACCGTTCTTTCATACGAACATGAATTCCCGGTCACGCTGGAGGCAGAATAACTCGTACATCCAGTACAGACACACAAATGGACACTGCCAAATTGACGGCAGTGTCCACTAGGCTGTGAATCCGGGCATCAAAGGAAGCCGCAGTAGCATTGCTGCTGCAGGAAAAAGACTGAAAACCGAAAGCATTGCGAGTCGTCATTTCCGTTTACCTCCCCTTGAATTTGAGGCTATTGTATCTCATGGGAGGACATTTGTCAACGAGGCAAATACTACCATAATCTTTTTGGAATATTTGGTATTTTTGTGCAGAACCTACAAAGGCCCGCATATGCATTCATATCCGGCTGCAAACCGGCAAATTGGCGCTTGCCGCACCAGCCACTGCAGGGAGGCAATTCGCCTCCCGCCCGGTCAAAAAACGGAGTGGTTGGTTGAATGGTACCATGTCCGATGTGGTGCGAATTCGCCGAACCTGGCCGGTGGTTATGGGTTTGTACTGCGCGGGAGGCTGAATCGGCCCCTACAGTTGGGTGCGGTGCAAACCTACAAACGCCAATCTGCCGATCCCGTCCTTATCTTATTCGGCATCCAGCACGGCCTTGCATTCGCTGAGCACCGTGGACAAAATGGGCACGCAGGTGGAGGCGCCGTAGCCGCCGTTTTCCACCACGCAGATGAACGCCAGGGGGTATTTTTCATCCGCCACGAACCCGGCGAACATGGCGTTGGAAATCTGATCGCTGCCCAGCTCGGCGGTGCCGGACTTGCCGCAGACGGTGAGCCCCGGGAATTTCCAGGTGCCGTAGGTCACCTCCACGTTGTTGCGCAGGTAATTTTTCATCCGATTCGCCAGCTCCTGGGACATGATCCGGTCGGTATAGGTGGTTTGGGCCCGGTAGGTGGTCTCGCCGCCGCTTTGCACCTCGGCCACCAGATAGGGCTCCGCCGCCACGCCGCCTCCGGCGATCTGGCCCATGAAGGTCATGAAGCGGCAGGGGTTGACCAGGTCCGAATGCTGGCCGATGCAGCTCCAGGCGAAGGAGGCCGCGCCGGTGTCGGAAATGTCGTATTTTCCGGCGGCGGTGGTGACCCCATCGAAGCTGAGCTTTTCCGTGATCTGGAACTGGCTGACATATTTCTGCATATTCTTCCTGCCCACCAGCTCGGCCACCTGGGCAAAGGCACAGTTGCAGGACACGGCCAGGGCCCGCTTCAGGTCGCAGGTGCCGTGGGCCGCCTCACAGGTGATGGCCTCCGTGCCGTAGGTGTATTTCCCGGTGCAGGTAAAGGTTCTGCTCTCAATGTCCGGAATGCAGTCCAGAGCGGCGGCGCAGGTGACGATTTTATAAATGGAGCCGGGGGGATAGGACGACTGGAGGAACCGGTTCAGGTAAACGCCGGTGTAGGCCCCGGTGGTATCTCCCTGGATGTCCGGCACATTGTCCGGGTCATAGGTGGGAGAGGTCACGGCGCAGAGGATTTCCCCGGTTTTGTAATTGTACACCGCCACGGTGCCCTTGCGGCCCAGCATCCCGGTGAGGGCCGCGTTCTGCACCCGGGCGGACAGGGTCAGCTTCTCCAAACCGCCGGTGCCCCCGGAATTATACACGCCGTTGACCAGATCGTAGCCCGCCATGGCGCTGGCATATTTGGTCACGGCCCCGGCGCTGATGAAGCCGCTGCGGTCCCCCACCCAATGGAGGGTGGATTTTCTGGTCTGGGCGTCGGGGGCGTATTTCCGCCCGTCGGTCAGGTCCAGCAGGATGTTCCCCCACCGGTCCACCACGGTGCCGCAGCCCAGGTTGCCGTTGTTATATACATGGGGCGAGCCGGGGGAGATGACCCAGGTGGAGGCCTGGGTCACATATTCAAACAGGAAAAGACCCAGCCCGCCCAGCAGCACGCCCAGAAACAGGCCCATCAGCCAGGTTCTTTTGGTAACACGATTCATTTTTTACGTACCTTTCTGCTCAGCTTCACCGCGAAGCTGGCGTTCTGGCGGGTATCCGCCGCTTTCACAAAGGCCAGAAGCCCCCAGGAGGCCACCATGCTGGTGCCGCCGTTGGAGACAAAGGGGAAGGTGACCCCGGTGAAGGGCAGGATGTCCACCGTGCCCAGGGTGTTCAGAATGGTTTGGATCAGCAGGATGCCCGCCGCGGTGCAGGCTCCGATGCTGTAGAAGCTGCTCCGGGCCACCCGGGCGGTGCGGATGGCGAAAAAGCCGAAGGCGCAGATGCACAGCACCGCCATCATGGCCAGCAGCAGCCCCCACTCCTCCGAAATGGTGGCAAACACAATATCCGAGTCCGCCGCGAAGACCTTCCGCAGCCAGCCCTTGCCCGCTCCCACACCGAACAGACCGCCGGAGGCAATGCACATCAGCGACTGGGTCTGCTGGTAGCCCTTGTTGAAGGGGTCCTCCCAGATGTGCCGCCAGGTGGCAAAACGGTCCAGCGCATGGGGGGCCACCCGCAGGGCCAGGATTCCGGCGAGGACCAGAGCGGTGATGGCCAGGGCCACGGTACCCATGCTGCCGGAACGCAGGTAGGCAATGATCAGGAAGGAGCAGAAGAAAATCAGCGCCGTACCGAAATCATTCATCACTGCGAGGCATGCGCAGATGAGCACGGAATAGACGATGAAGGCAATCAGGTTCCGCTTGTTCATGATCCGGTCCATGGTGGAGGCGCCGGCGAACACGAAGCAGACCTTGCTCAGCTCCGAGGGCTGCAGGGATATGCCGCCCACGATGATCCAGTTTTTCGCCCCGTAATATTCCGTACCGAAGGCCAGCGTCAGCAGCAAAAAGCCCAGTCCTGCCGCCACCGCCAGATAGCGGACCCGCTTGGCCCGCTCCAGATTCCGCAAAGACGCCCCCACCAGCAGGTAAACCAGCACCCCCGCCAGCATGGCGATCAGCTGCTTAAGCGCCTCCTTCGGGGCCACCGTGGCGATGGCAGCCATGCCCAGGGTACACAGGAAAAAGGCCAGGGTCTCCATTTCAAAGGAGCTGCGGCGAATGAATAAATAGAAAACATACAGCAGCCACTGGGCCAGGATGATGCCCCCGAAGCCCTCCAGCACCAGAACGGAGTTCTCCACCGCATTGTGGACGGCAAAGCCCATCATAATCATCACCTGGAACACGGTGAGCAGCAGCAGATTGAAAAAGCCCGCAATGGGCCCGGAGGCCCGGGTGCGCAGCTGGGACTGGAGCTGCTCCTGCTGCTTGGTGATCACCTTCAGCTTCAGCTTCACTCCGCCCACGCTGATCACGTCCCCGTCCTGGAGGGCGCAGATGTTCACCCGCTCCCCGTTGACATAGGTGCCGTCCTTGGAATGGGCGTCGGAGATGGTCCAGCTGCCGTCGTCATACCGGGTCAGCACCGCGTGGTTCCGGGATACGGTGGACAGCGCAATGGAGACATCGCAGCTCTTGCTCCGGCCGATCACATTTTCCCAGTGGGTGACGGGCACCCGCTCTCCCCCGGGCATCACCAGCCAGGCCCAGATCTCCGGCTCCCGCCGGAAGGTTAACAGCGGCATGGCACAGCGAAGCAGCAGCAGAGCCGCCAGAATCGGGCAGGCATAGCGCACCATGGAGATATAGAAATTTCCATAGGTCCCGTCCATCTGGGAAAAGGAGACCGGGATACCGGCCAGACCGTCCTCCAGCCATTGAACCACCGGCTCCATCAGCTGCCCCAGCTGGGAAAAGAACTGCATGATCCCATCCAGAATCGATTGTAACGTCATGTTCGGCATGTCCCTCCTTTCAAGGGAACTTAATCATAGCTTGACACAGAGAATGCTCCGTGTCAACTTAAATTTTTCTTATTTATTGGGAAAACAGGCAAACGCCCATCACGTTTCCAGCGCCCGCAATGCGGCGATTTCCTTTGCATACCCGGGCAGCTCGTTGGGTGTCTCCAGAATCATGGGCAGGCCCTTCAGCACTGGATGATTGACGATCCGCTCAAAGGTGTCCATCCCCAGGCTGCCCTGGCCGATGCATTCATGGCGGTCTTTATGGCTGCGGAAGGGATTTTTGGAATCGTTGAGGTGCAGGGCTTTCAGGCGGTCCAGGCCGATGACCCGGTCGAATTCGGCAAGCACCCCGTCCAGGTCGTTTACAAGATCGTAGCCGGTGTCGTAGACATGGCAGGTATCCAGGCATACGCCCACCTGACTTGAGCCCACCGCGTCCAGAATCCGCTTCAGCTCTTCAAACCGGCCGCCCACCTCGCTGCCCTTGCCCGCCATGGTTTCCAGCAGCACCGTGACGGGGTAGCCCGGCTCCAGCGCCCGGCGGAGGGCGGCGGAAATATAGTCGATCCCCTGCTCCGTCCCCTGCCCGGTGTGGCTGCCGGGGTGGAAATTATAGAAATTCCCGGGCAGCGACGCCATCCGGCGAAGGTCGTCCAGCAGCACATCGGCGGCGAAGGCTCTGGCCTCCGGGGCGGCGGTGCACAGGTTCATGGTGTAGGCCCCATGGGCAACCAGCGGACCGAAGCCGCGCGCCCGGAGCAATTCCATGGCCCGGGCTGCGTCCTGGGGATTTTCCTGCCTGGCCCGGCTGCCCCGGGGATTGCGGGTGAAAAATGCAAAGGTATTCGCCCCGATGGACAAGGCGGTTTCCACCATGGCGGTGAACCCCGCCGAGGCGGACAGATGGCAGCCCAAATACATGAATCATTTCCCTCCAGTATTTCTTTCGCTCATGCTACCACATTTGGAGCGAAAATGCAAATTAACATTTCCAATTTCCAGAAAATATGATAGAATGAAAAACAGAAAATGCTCATTGGCTTTTCTCAGCCAAACGATCAATTGTTGTTTGGCGGGCAGGGCCCGCGGCCAATTCGTTACGAACTTTGGGCAATCAACCCACAACTCCTGGGCCCCTCAACCAGTACTGCCCAGCAAATTGTTGTTTGGCGTTATGGTGTTCGGCTGGTATAGAGGAGGATATCATCCTCCCGCGCGGTACAAACCCATAATCTCCGGCCAGGTTCGGCGAATTCGCACCACATCGGACATGTTACCATTCAACCAAACACTCAATTTCGTTACAAAAGCGGGAGGCGCGCCATGCCAAGGACGGACAATCAGAAGCTGAAAATTCTATACATCTGGGACTATCTGCAAAAAAACTCCCACCAGGACAAGCCGGTGAGAGCCAATGAATTGATTTCCATGCTGGATCGGCTGGGCATCCGCTGCGACCGGAAGACCGTCTACTCGGACATTGCCGCTCTCCAGGATTTCGGAGTGGACATCGTGCACCTGTCCGGCCGGAACGGGGGCTACTACATCGGCTCCCGGAATTTCGAGCTGCCGGAATTGAAGCTGCTGATCGACGCGGTGCAGTCCAGCCGGTTTCTCACGGAGAAAAAATCCCGGGAGCTGATCGAAAAGCTCTGCAGAGAATGCAACGAGCAGGATGCAAAGCTAATGCGGCGGGATGTTTACGTCTCCGGCCGGGTCAAGAGCATGAACGAAACCATCTATTATAGTGTGGACGCCATTCAGGAGGCCATCGCCCAAAATAAACAGATCACCTTCCGCTACTTCGACTGGGGTCTGAACGGCGCCCGGGTCTACCGCCAGAAAAGCTACACCGCCAGCCCCTACGGCCTGTGCCAGGACAATGAAAACTGCTACCTTCTGGCCCTTTCTCCCCGGCACGGCATCACCAGCTACCGGGTGGACCGGATGAGCGACATCTCCCTGACGGAGGAAGCCCGGGTCCCCTGCCCGGAGCTTACCGGAAAAAACCTGACGGAATACGCGAACCGGATGTTCCAGATGTACTCCGGAGACCGTGTGTCGGTGAAGCTCCGGTTCCGCCGGGAGCTGTCCAACGCGGTGATCGACCGGTTCGGCAAGGACACCATGCTGATCCCCGATGGGCCGGAGCATTTCGTCTTCACCGTGGAGGTTGCCGTTTCCCCCCTGTTTCTCAGCTGGGTCATGGGCTTTGGGGACAAGGCCCGGATTCTCTACCCCCAGAGCGTGGTGGAGGAATGCAAAAAAATGGCCCGCCGGATACTGGAGCAGTACGGCGGGTAAGGGAAGTCAGAAAAGGTCGAAGGAATTGAAAACCTCACTCCAGATGATCTGGCAGTCGTCATCGTCGGCATCCTGCAAAACGGACAGGCAGTAGTGGTAGTTCCCATCGTCCAGCACCACGCCGCGGCCCACCCGTTCTCCGTCCTCTCCGGCGGCAGCCCAGGCAAATTCCCAGCGCTTGGGGTATTCCGCTTGGGTCTGAATCACGGTGATGTTCTCCCGGTCAAAGCCGGTGAGCTCCCGAATGGTGGCATCCAGATCCCCGCTGGACAGGGTCTGCACCATCACTTCGTATCCGTCCCCAAAGTAAAGCCGCCCGGTGTCGCTCTCCATGGCGCAGGCCACCGCTTCCCCGGGCAGCTCCAGCCGGACCTCCCGGGGCGCAGCCACCGAGATGGGCTCCTCCCAAACATCCGCAACGGTTTCCGCCGCCTCCACCCGGCCGCACCCCGCCAGCAGCAGCGCCGCCAGAAACAAAAATCCCATTTTCTTCAAAAGAACACCTCCAGAAAGGTTTGCCATGATTCCTGTTATCCTTTTCTATCTGCTTACAATCAATGCGGTGGGCCTCCTGATTATGCTTGCCGACAAGCGCAGGGCCCGGAAAAACCTCTGGCGCATCCCGGAGGCCACCCTGCTCACCGTCGCCATCCTGGGCGGCAGCGTTGGGTGCCTTGCCGGAATGCGCCTGTTTCGCCATAAAACCAGAAAGCCGAAATTTTATATTGGAATTCCGGTGATTTTGGTGATCCAACTGATTCTGGGCGGATATTTCATTTGTACCGTTTAACAGAACACTCAGGTATCTAACCTGGCGGGAGGCGAATTGCCTGCACTACAGTTGGTGCGGTGATAATCGGCGAAACGCCCCTCATGATGCTTAAAGCCGATAGCCAGAAAAACAGAAAAACCGCACCCAAAAGGATGCGGTCATTCTTGTGTTGGCATTACCTATCTTCCCGGCAAGTCACCCTGCAAGTATTGTCGGCGC
>JBJDYM010000285.1:0-4441 GCA_051867315.1 Faecousia sp. | reverse complement strand
TTCTCTGCGATGGGGGATTCCAAGACACCCTTTTACTTCCTTGCCGTGTCTTCCGTCTCCAATATCGGCATGGACATCCTGTTTACCACTGGGCTGTCCGCTGTGTTTACGCGGGGCGTTGACGGTGTGGCGTGGGCAACCTTTTTGTGTCAGGGAGTCAGCTGCATTCTTGCCATGTTTTTTGTATTCAGGCGATTCAGCAGGATTGAAACGGCTGAGAAGCCCATGCTGTTCTCCTGGAAGCTGCTGGGGAAGTTTTCTGTGGTTGCAGTGCCCAGCATCCTGCAGCAGAGCTTTATTTCCGTAGGAAACATCATCATCCAGGGTGTGATCAATTCCTTTGGCTCGGCAGTCATTGCCGGATATTCCGCAGCGGTCAAGCTGAACAATCTGGTCATCACGTCGCTGACCACTCTGGGCAATGGCATCTCCAACTTTTCTGCCCAAAACTTGGGGGCAGGGAAGATGGACCGTATTCGCTCCGGTTTTCGGGCGGGACTGCGGCTGGTGTGGACACTCTGCATTCCCTTTGCGCTTCTGTATTTTTTCCTTGGCAAAAGCCTTGTGTATATTTTCCTGGATGATGGCTCCGGAGAGGCAATGCAGACGGGGGTTATGTTCCTGCGCATCGTGGCGCCTTTTTACTTTGTGGTTGCCGCCAAGCTTGTCTCAGACGGCATCCTTCGCGGCATGGGCAGAATGCGGCAGTTTATGACTGCCACCTTTACCGACCTGGTGCTCCGGGTTGTGCTTGCGTTTGGCCTTTCCAAGCTTTGGGGGGTGACGGGCATCTGGGTCTCCTGGCCGATCGGATGGAGCGTCTCAACGGTGATGTCTCTTTCCTTCTATGGTTCGATTTGGAAGAGTAGGGAAACGCATGTGTTGTAAATCCAGGGAAACAATCACCCTGAACTCCCGTTTTCGCGATGCATGGATATGCCTGCGATCTGTAGCTTGAACCGGGATATCGGAACGAAAAAAGAAACCACCAGCTGTTGTGAACTGGTGGTTTTTTCTTGGTGCGCCCGGCATGGGCAAAATCTAAAGGGCGAAGGTCCCAACCCCGCCCGGTAGTGGGAAGAGAATGGGCGCGGGCAAACCTGCAAATTCCTTCTGCTGATTCTGCCATGCGGTGCCGAAATTGCCCTTGAGATGGGTATACTTTTTAAGCAAGGGGTAGGCATGGGCGGGGAGCATCTCACCGTGGGTGTAGACGTTGATGCCCTTTCCCTCCGTCTGCTCCAGCAGGAGCTGTAAATCACGCAGATCGTGTCCGGTGATGACAATAAAGGGGCCTTTTTCCACCGTCAGAGGGACGGTGGTGGGCACGGGATGGCCGTAGGTTTCGGTGTTGGCTTTGTCCAAAAGCGCCATGCACTTGAGATTCACCTGCCCCACTTTCATGACAATGGGCAGCAGTTCCTCCATGCCCCAGTCCTCGCCAATGGCAAAGAGGCCTTCATAGAAGAAGCGGTTCACTTCCTCGTCGGTATAGCCCAGCACCATGGCGTGATAGGCGTAGGCCGCCATCCCCCGCAGGCCGAAGAGAATCAGAGATTTCAGGGAGCGGATGTCCTCGTCGGCCTCCCAGAGAATGCTCATGTCGTATTCGTCGGTTCTGCCGCAGGGAGATGCGCAGGCGCTGCAGTTCGGGGTCAGCAACCCCTTTTCCCGGCGCACGATGTCAATCTGCTGGCGGACGGTTTCTTCGCTAAAATTCACATTGGTCAGGGTTGTAAACAGCCCCTCAATCACCGCCCGGTGGGTGGAGGTGGTGGGGGTGTTCGTGTCCGCTGCCCGGGCCAGGCCGATCAAAGCCCCGGTGAGCTGATCCTGCAAATTGGCAACGGCGGCACTTTTGCCGCAGACACCGGCTTTCCCAACACAGCCGCTGCATCCGGCGGTCTGCTCGCACTGATAACAAAACATTGGGTGATTCATTCTGTATTCTCCTTACTCCAGAATTCGTCCGTCGGTGGAAATGGTCACCACGTTACAGGGGATGGACTTGCCGCTCAGCTGCAGTGCCTTTTTCACCGCGTTCACCATGCCGCCGCAGCAGGGCACCTCCATCCGCACCACGGTAACGGAGCGAATGGGATTGTTCTTGAAAATCTCAGTAAGCTTTTCGGAATAATCCACGCTGTCCAGCTTGGGGCAGCCCACCAGAGTCACCCGGTCTTTGATGAACTCCTGATGAAAATTGCCATAGGCGTAGGCGGTGCAGTCGGCGGCAACCAGCACATCGGCACCGTCAAACCAGGGGGCGTTTATGGGAGCCAGCTTGATTTGAATCGGCCACTGGCGCAGCTGGGAAGCCGGTGCCCCGCAGACGGCTGCAGGCTCCTGCTGCCGGTGAATGGCTTTGGCAGCGGTGCCGGGGCAGCCGCAGGGCAGCTTTTCTTCCTTCTTTGCTTTCGCCGCCAGCACGGCGGCTTCATCATAGGCAGCAGCCTCCCGCACCACAAAGGAGATGGCTCCCGTGGGACAGGTGGGCAGGCAGTCCCCAAGGCCGTCACAGTAATCGTCCCGCATCAGCCGGGCTTTGCCGTCCACCATGGCGATGGCACCCTCGTGGCAGGCCGCCGCACAGGCGCCGCAGCCATTGCATTTGGCTTCGTCTATTTGAATGATTTTACGAATCATATGGATTCCTCCTGTTGACTTGATGACATCAGTTTACGATACTAAGAGAAAATAGTATGTTGGATTTCCAACAAAGGAGTATTCTATGGAAGAATATTTTGATATTTTGTCCCAATGTCCCCTGTTTGCCGGGATTTCACGGGAGGAACTGAAGTCAATGTTAAGCTGCCTGGATGGAAAAATCATCCGAACGCCCAAAGGAAGCCCGGTATTTCTGGAAGGCGAGCCTGCTGCATTTGTGGGTGTGGTGCTGTCCGGCAAGGTGCAAATCCTGCGAACCGACTTCTATGGAAACCGCAGCGTGCTGACGGTGGTGTCCCCCGGCGGACTGTTCGGGGAGGCCTTCGCCTGTGCGGGGGTGGAAACCCTGCCAGTCAGCGCCATCGCCCTGGAAAGCGCTGGGGTGCTGCTGCTGGACTGCAAACGGGTGCTGACAAGCTGCCCCAATGCCTGTCCTTTCCACGGCAATCTGGTACGAAATCTTTTGCGGGGAATTGCGCAGAAGAATCTGGTCCTCACCCAAAAAATCCGCTGTATGTCCCAGAAAACCACCCAGGAAAAGCTGATGGAATTTCTTCTGGAGCAGGCAAAGCAGCATGGCAGCCCGGAATTCGTCATCCCCTATGACCGGCAGGCGCTGGCGGACTATCTGGGGGTGGAGCGCAGCGCCATGTCGGCGGAAATCGGCAAGCTGAAAAAAGCCGGACGAATCGATTGCAGCGGTTCCTGGTTCCGGGTGCGGATGCCGGACATGTAGTTCGCAGCAGCTGCGATTGTACCAAACGGCACAAATCGATCAGTACGGTGATGCGGGGAAACAGCCACTTTTTCGTTCAGGAGAGAAAGTCATCCCGGTGAGATTGCTGATGATGCCGCTGATCGGCACCTTTTTCAGCCAGTTGGTGATTTGCTCCCACAGAAAGTCGATAATGGTTCCTCCTTTGATTGGGATGAAAAAAGCCAGATGCACAGTGACATCTGGCTCATGGAGGAATGAGGATATGTTATTTTCGCTGAAAAAGAAATCCATGGGGATGAAATGGGTGGCATCCGCAAGACAGGACGGAATGCATGAAACCCAAAACCGCTTTTTCAAGTCCTCCTTCCGTTGGTTTTACCTCCCACGCCGGAGGCCGGTCAGCAGTTCATTTCATCAATTCTTTGCATAGTTTCAGAATTTGCGCTTCCACCTTGCGGCGCCGCTTTTTCACTGCATAGCTATAAATGGGATAGGCAGCCAGAAACAGCAATAGTCCTGCGAAGGCAATCACCGTTCCCAGCAGAAACATTGTCTCATTTTGAAACAAAGCAGTGCCGATCCCATGGAGCACCGCGCCGCCAAATCCGGCGCCAAATCCGGCGAAGCTTCCACATTGGGCCACACTTCTGTCCAATTTGCGAAGCTGTTCCATTTTTTCTTCTTCCTCGGACAAAGTCTTCTTTTCATTTTCAGGAGTCAAATACTTTTGATAGATTTTCTCAACCTCCTTCTGCTGATCGGAAGAAAAAACATAAGTAGAGTCGTAGACATCTCCCTTATGCTTCATGCTTTTTCATCTCCCTTCCTCAAATAATCAAAACGCCTTTCGCCGGAATGATTCTGTGTAAAGTCCCTCTGGAGTTTGTGAGAATATATTAGTCAGGCAAGATGAACAAAAGCTTAACCAAACATTAAGCCCCAGTTCATCTTTCTTATGACAAAATCAAAGACATGGGCCGATCCCCCCAGATCAGTCCATGTCTAAGGAACCTCTGAATAAATCGTCTGCGGCTGGGCGGCGGGTCTTTTGCCCCA
>JBJDYM010000284.1:12223-15728 GCA_051867315.1 Faecousia sp. | reverse complement strand
AGGTAGATGTTTTTCAGGGTGCCGTCCGGGTTGTAGGAGGCGGTTTCGGGGCGGAAGGAGAAGCCCTTCTCCTCCAGCTCGGCCTTGGCCGCGTCCACGTTCTCGGTGGCCATGGCGATGTGGCCGTTGGTGCCGGGGGAATTCTCCTTCTTCATGCACTCAAAATATTTTCCCGCGAAATTGGAGCTGTTGCCCATTTTCACGTCCAGGTTGAACATCATCGCCAGCAGCTTGGCGGTTTCCTCCGCCTTCACCGGGTCGTCGGTTTTGATGCCCAGGTGCAGCAGTTCAAACTTGTTTTCCATTTTTCATGACTCCTTTTTGATAGACCAAATGGGCCGCAGGAATCCCCGCGGCCCATCAGGGCAATATTACTTGCTCAGAACGGCGACGTTATCCAGAGCCACCTGCTGTGCGGCAGCCAGCCATTCCTGGGCAGCCTCGCCGGTGACGCAGAACGCATCGTTGTAGTTGATGGCCTTCTGCTCGTCCTGGTAGGCGGTGTTGGTGTCGGAGATCTCCTGCATCTTCTCAGCCAGGAAGCTGACGATGGCGGGATCGGTGCCCTTGGGGGCCAGCCAGACATAGCAGCCGTTGATCTTGCTCTCGACGTACTTGGTCTCGGACAGGCTGGGGACATCGGGCAGAGCGCTGCAGCGGTCGCCGATGGTGCCCAGAGGCACCACATCGCCGGTCTCGATGTACTCCTTGGCGGTCAGGTAGGGAACGAAGCACACGTCCAGGTGGCCGCCCACCAGGGCAGCGATCCGGTCGGCGCCGTCGCCGCCGTCAACGATGTTGCACTGCATGCCGCCGTTCTGCAGCAGCAGGGCGTAGACATGGGTGTTGCCGCCGGAGGACATGCCCAGCTTGATGGTGTTGGGGGTGGCGTTGCTCTTTTCATACAGGTCGTCCAGGCTGGTGATGCCGGAGGCCTTGCTGGCGAAGAGCATCTCACCGGCGCCGCGGCCGAACACGCCCACCACTTCATAGTCCTGGTAGTTGTACTGGCAGGTGCCGGAGGCGAAGTTGTTCACCAGGGCGCTGGTGTTCACGCCGATCAGGGTGTAGCCGTCGGTGGGGGTGGACTGGTACTGGGTCATGGCCACGGAGCCGTTGGAGCCGGCCATGTTGGTCACGGCCACGCTCTGGCCCAGGGATTTCTCCATGTACTGCGCCATCAGGCGGTTGTTCAGGTCGGTATCGCCGCCGGGGTTAAAGCCGACCACCAGGGTGATGGCGGTGCTGGGGTAGCCCTCGGGCAGGGCGCTGGCCTGGGCAGTGGTTTCCTCACTGCCGGCGGAAGCGGTGGTCTCGGGTGCGGTGGTCTCAGGGGCGGTGGTTTCGGTTGCGGTGGTGTTGCTGCCGCAGGCGGTCACGGCCAGAGCCATCACCAGGACCAGGGCAAGAGCGGTCAGACGCTTGAGCATGTTTTTCATAGTGTTACTCCTTTTCCTTATTTTGAAAGCCTTGTAATCGGCATTCAACGACTTAGTTTTTTGCTTCTGCCTCTGCGGCAGCGGCTGCGGCCTCCTGGCGGGCAGCCCGGCGGTTGCTGCGCAGGCTGAAGATCACCATGAGCACCGTGATTACCAGAATGACCAGGGCGATGGGGTGGTTCAGGATCTCGCTGATGCCGGCGCTCATATAGCTCTCGGCCCGGCGGACGTTCTGCTCAAAAATGGGTCCCAGGATGAAGCCGATGGCCACGGGCATGGTGGGCAGCTCCATAGCCCGGATCAGCACGGCGATCAGGCCGAACAGCAGCAGGCACCACACGTCGAAAATCCGGTTGGAGCAGCCGAAGGCGCCCACGCAGCACATGCACAGAATCACGGGCATCAGCAGGTTCTGGGGAGCGGACAGGATCTTGATAAAGCCCTTCAGGCCGCCGAACATGAACAGGGCCATGAACAGGCTGCTCAGGCCGATGATCAGATAGATGGAGTACATCAGCGCGCCGCTCTTGGTGAAGATCAGCGGACCGGGGGCAACGCCGTGGATGATCAGGCAGCCCAGCAAAATGGCGGTGATGCCGTCGCCGGGGATGCCCAGGGTCAGCAGGGGGATCATGGCGCCGCCGATGGCGGCGTTGTTGGCGGTCTCGGAGGCGATGATGCCCTCCATCACGCCGGTGCCGAATTTCTCAGGATGCTTGGAGCGGTTCTTGATGGTGGTGTAGGACAGGATGCCGGCGGTGCCGCCGCCGATGCCGGGCAGGATGCCGATGCCGGTGCCGATGACGGCCGCGATCAGGAAGTTGGGGATCTGCTCCACGAATTCCTTGGCGGTAAAGCCCAGGCCCTTGATGTGGGTGATGGTGGCGTTCTGGGTCATGGTCACCTTGGGCTTCATCACCTTCTGGGCCACGCCCACCACCTCGGGGATGGCGTACAGGCCGATCAGCACCACCAGCTGCTGGAAGCCGGACTGCATGTTCACGCTGCCGAAGTCGAAGCGGATCACGCTGTCGAATTTGCTGATGCCGAAGGTGGCGAACATCACGCCCAGCAAAGCGGCGCTCAGGCCCTTGACCATGTCCTTACCGGCCAGGGCGATGACCAGGCTCAGAGAGAAGATGGACAGGGCGCAGTACTCAAAGGGGCCGAACTTGATGGCCACGGCTGCCAGGTAGGGGGCGATGACCATCAGGGCCAGCAGGCCGAAGAGCGTGCCCAGGAAGGAATAGAAAATGCCGGTGCCCAATGCCTTGCCCGCCTGGCCCTTCCGGGCCATGGGCGCGCCGTCGAAGGCGGTGACCATGGAGGCGGGGGTGCCGGGGATGTTCAGCAAAATGGAAGAGATCAGGCCGCCGGAGATGCCGCCGATGTACAGCGCCATCAGCAGGGCGATGGCCCGGCTGTCGGACATGGCGTAGGTCATGGGCAGGCAGATGGTCACGGCCATGGTTGCGGTCAGGCCGGGGATTGCGCCGAAGATGGTGCCCACCAGGGTACCCAGCGCCACCAGAATAATGCTCAGCGGGTCGGTCAGAACCGCCAGAAAGCCTTCAATCATCATATCGTCGGTTCCTCCTTTAGAAAATGCCCTTCAGGATGCCCTGGGGGAGGGGCATGTTGAAGCCATACTTGAAAAGACTGTAAATCGCCACGCCGATCACCACGGCCAGAATGGCATTGAGCACATACTTGCGTTCCTCCCGGCGGGAGAGAATGTTGAATTCCAGGAACAAGAAGACGACGGTGGGAATCAGGAAGCCCACGGGCTGCATCAGGAAGATGTAGGCCAGCAGCACCACGAACATCTCCACCACGGCCAGGTTGTTGCCGAAGAAGCCCTTGGCCGCTTCCTTGGCGGAAACCTTGGGGGGCTGATAGCCGGCGGCCTTCGCGCCCTTCATTTTGCCCAGGCCCCGCACAATCAGGATTACCCCAAGAATGAGAAGCAGTACGCCCCAGAGCTTGGGAATGGAGGAAGCGTTGAGCCAGGTGGCTGCCAGCATTTTCATGATCCGAATTTGGGTGGCCATCACCAGATACCATAC
>JBJDYM010000284.1:0-12123 GCA_051867315.1 Faecousia sp. | reverse complement strand
TGGCTGCCAGCATTTTCATGATCCGAATTTGGGTGGCCATCACCAGATACCATACTGCGAAGGCACTGAGGATCACACCGCTGAACAGATCGTTTCTACCTTTCTTGTATTGTTGTTCCATTCTGTGATCATCCCTTTCTTGTAAGTGGCACACGCCGTACGCCGGCGGTGCCTTTTTAGGGAAGCTCTGATTAAATCGGCAAGAGCTGACGGCAAAAGACCCGCCGCCCAGCCGCAGACGATTTATTCAGAGGTTCCTTAGTTGCCGTCTGCCTGGAAGGTGTCGAATTCCGCCTCCACCCAGGCAAGGTAGCGCTGCCAATCCTGGCCGGTTTCGTCCAGGAAGGGGTTGGGCTTCTGGGGGTCACGCAGCTGCTGCTCCCGCTTTTGCAGGATGTGGTTGGGGGCCGGGTGGTTGCCCAGCATCAGCTGGACGGGCTGGGCCTTCATCTTTTCCAGGCTCCGGCGGAACGCCGGCTGCAGATCCGGCAGGCCGTAGCGCACGAAGAACTCCCGGTACATGGTGATGAAGCCCGCGCCGCCGAAGGTTCCGGCCAGGTATTTTTTGCCGTCCTCTTCAATCTCAAAGAAGAAGGACAGGGTGCCCTCCGTGTGTCCCGGGGTCTCCACGCAGCGGATGGCGGTGTTGCCCAGGGTGATGAGGCTGCCGTCCTCCAGCAGCACATCCGGGCGGAACATCCGGTGGGAGGCATAGGGCTCGTCGGGAATCATGGCCAGCTCCGGCTTGCGCTGGATGCTCTCGTATTCCTTCCGGCCCAGGCAGGCCTTGGCGCCGAAGAGCTTGACCAGGGTATTGGTGGCGCCGAAGTGATCGTAGTGGGCGTGGGTATGGAGGACGATTTTGATATCATGGGGATCAAAGCCCGCCTCCCAGACGCTGTTTATCAGCAGGTGGTCGTGCTCGGGAAAGCCGGTGTCGATGACGATCAGGCCGTCGCCGGTGTCGATCAGGTGGGAGCACACCGCCTTGGTGCCGATGTAGTACACATTCCCCGCGATCCGGAAGGGCTTGACGTAGAAGTCGTCGGGATAGCGCTTTTGCAGCTCCTCCCTGCCATGCAGCCGGGCCATGCGCACGTAGTAGTGCTCGTAATGGGTTCTGGGATTGTAGTCAGTCATGTTCGCTTCTCCTGTCTTTTTCGGCCAGAAGGCGGATGAGCTTCAGGGCTGTCTGCACCTCCGGGAAGGGATTTTCCTTCCAATCCTCCTCGGTGGGCGCCTGTCCCATCTCCGGCCGGAAGCCGAGGATGCGGCCGCTGAGCAGAACATCCATCGTATCGCCGTGGAGACTCAAATACACCCCCTGGGATTCTTTGAACAGCTCCCGCACCAGCATCAGCGCCTTGGTGTGCAGCCCGGTGTCCTCCGGCGTGCCGCCGCAGACCCGAAGCTCCGGCAGCTGAGCGCCGGGGCAGGTCAGGTGGAGAAAGCAGCCGGTGAAGCGGCGCTTGTCCTCCGGTTCCGGCGTCAGGGGGAAGTCCACGTCGCACAGTTCCGCTTCGATGGGCCCCACCTGGCCGAACACATGCTCCACCCGGAACAGATCCCTGGCCCGCACATGGGGAAACAGGCCGGATTTCAGAAAGGTTGCCGGCTCCACCCCATGGCGGGGGGAATAGGTCAGGCTGTCCCAGCCGGGGCAGATGGATTCGTGAAGCAGCACCCGTCTGTAATCACATTCCAGCCCGGCCTTGAGAATTCCCAGAATCACCCGGTAGATCACCACCACCAGCAGCACCGGCAGGGCGCACAGCAGTCCCATGGAGTCCCACAGGAATGCCACCAGCAAGATTCCCACCGCCAGGGCCGCCAGACTGATCAGCACATTGGCATAGGCTGCCTTCTTTCTCCGCTGCCGCAGAAAAAGAAGGGACTCGGCGCTGCTCAAGGCTGGGCCCAGGGCTTGCCTTCCCAGATGGGATGGTCGTAAACAGCCTTATCGGCCACATAGGGCCACTTCTCGCCCCGGCATACTGCCAGGCAGCCGCTTACGCACATCTGAGCCATCTTGATCACGGCCTCCCGGGTCTGGGCAGCGGAGTGGGGGCTGACGATCAGGTTGGGGCAGTTCAGCATGGGATCGTCGGTTTTGGGCGGCTCGTTGCAGTACACGTCCGTACCGGCTCCTGCGATGGTGCCCGCCTTCAGGGCCTGCACCAGATCCTCCTCGTTGATGATGCCGCCGCGGCTGCAGTTGATGATGATGGCGGTTTTCTTCATCAGCTCCAGCTGGGGCTTGGCGATCATATTTCTGGTTCCCTCGGTGAGGGGAACGTGGATGGTTACGATGTCGCTGACCTTCAGCAGCTCTTCATAGTCCGCGTAATAGGTCGCGCCCAGGGCCTCGATTTTCTCCTGGGGCAGGAAGGGGTCATAGCCCGCGATCTTCATGCCGCAGCCCTGGCAGATTTTGGCGGTCTCCCGGCCGATGGCGCCCAGGCCGATGACGCCCACGGTTTTGCCCTCCACCTCGAAGGCCTTCTTGGCGTCCCGGATCTTCCAGTTTCCGGCGCACATCTCGTTCTGGGCCTCCACCAGGTTCTTGGACAGGGCGAACATCATGGCCACGGCGTGCTCTGCCACGGAGCGGTTGTTGGCCCCCGGGGTGATGACCACGGGGATGCCCCGCTTGGTGGCCTCGGCCACGTCCACGCTGTCGTAGCCCACGCCGGTGCGGCCGATGACCTTCAGGTTGGGGCTTCCGGCAATGGCGCTGGCATCGCACTTGGCAATGCGGACGATCAGCGCGTCGCAGTCGGCCATGGCATCCAGATAGTTGTTGGGGTCGCCGTTATCGGCCACATACACATCGGCCTTGCCCTGGAGCATGGCCATTCCCTCGGGGCAGACGGCCTGGGTCATTACAAATTTCATGTTCAGTCCTCCTTGTGCTTGGCCAGGGTGATGGCATAGTCCATGGCGTTGACCAGGCTCAGCTCGTTGGCGGTGCCGGAGCCCGCGTGACCGAAGCCGGTGCCGTGGTCCACGGAGGCCCGGATGATGGGCAGGCCCAGGGTGACGTTCACGCCTGCCACGGCGTCCCAGTGGCCCTCGGCTCTGTTGTACACAAAGCCCTTGACCTTCAGGGGGATGTGGCCCTGGTCGTGGTACATGACCACCACGATATCATACCAGCCGCCCAGCGCCTTGGAGAACACGGTGTCGGGAGGAGTGGGCTTTTTCTCGGGGATGCAGATGCCCTCGGCCATGGCGGCGTCGATGGCGGGCTGGATCTCCTCGATTTCCTCGGTGCCGAACATGCCGTTCTCACCGCAGTGGGGGTTCAGTCCGGCAACGCCGATCTTGGGAACCTGGATGCCCAGGGCCTTGCAGCCTGCGTTGGCGATGCGGATGCAGTCCAGCACCCGGTCCTTCTTCACCCGGTCGC
Organism: Faecousia sp.; assembly: GCA_051867315.1. Taxonomy (GTDB): domain Bacteria; phylum Bacillota; class Clostridia; order Oscillospirales; family Oscillospiraceae; genus Faecousia. The sequence goes on along the minus strand of JBJDYM010000284.1, from coordinate 8,714 downwards.
AGGCCTCCCGCAAGGAGACGTGGGTGGAAACATGGACCACCCGCAAATCGTTGTGGGCCAGCATCATGGTGTACTTGTTGGTGCCGGTGTAGTGGGCGTAGATCTCGGTGTGGCCGGAGTAGTGGTGGCCAGCCATGTTGATGGCTTCCTTGCTCAAGGCGTTGGTGACGGTGGCGTCCACCTGGCCTGCCATGGCCATCTCAATGACCTTCTTGACGTACTGGAAGGCAGCCTCGCCGCCCAGGGCGCAGGCGCCGATGCCGAAGGGCTTGGGCTTGTCCAGGTCGCTGGTGTCGGGGATTTTGTCCGCGGGAACCAGGCCCAGATCCAGCACATCGATGGTGCCGAACTCAAATTTGGCATCCTTCACATCGGAGACGGCACGGATTTTCACATCCGCCACGCCGATCTTCCTTGCCACCTTGGCGGCATACTCCATGCTGGACTTGTCGCCCACCACCAGGGGGCGGCAGCGGTCGTAGATGGTCTTGTCCGCCAGAGCGCGGATGGTGATCTCCGGGCCGTTGCCAAAGGGGTCGCCCATGGAGATACCCAGAATGGGACGTTCGTTCATAGTAAGTCTCCTCCTCTTAGTTTTAAAAATGTCACTGCAGGGGAGGCGATCAGCCTCCCGCTTTTGTATCGATTTTTGCGTGCTGGATTGCGTGGAATGATGCTGGACCTTCGTACGAATTCGCCGAATCCGGCAGGTGTCTGTGGGCCCGTATCGCGCGGGAGGATAATATCCTCCCCTGCGGTGGGGATGGTTTTACAGAATTTCCTGGTACAGCTTCCGGGCGTCGTCAGGGGTCAGGGTGACCATGTTGTTCACCAGCAGGCGCTGGACGGACATACCGGCCTCCACCAGGCCCTCCAGATCCTCGGCGGGGACATTGAATTCCTTCAGACTGGTGGGGATTTCCAGGTGCCTGACGATGGCTTCCATCCGCTCGATCATCCACTTTGCCTTTTCGTCCACGGTTTTGGCCTTCACTTCTTCATGGCAGCAGCGGTCATAGGCCAGGGCCAGCCGCTCCCGGAAGGCGGCACTGCGGGCGTTGAAGCGCATCACGGGAGCCAGCAGAATGGCGTTGGACACGCCGTGGGCGATGTGGTACTTGCCGCCCAGCGGATAGCTCAGGGCATGGACGGCGGTGGTGCCGGAGGCGGTGATGGCCAGGCCGCCGTAGTAGGCCGCCATCTGCATCCGGTTCTTCTCCACCATGGCGGTGGGATCGTCGCAGGCCTTTTCGATGTTATTGATGATCAGATCGCAGCCCTCCAGGGCGTACATGTCGCTGAAGGGGTTGGCCTTGTTGCTGGTGAAGCACTCAATGCAGTGGGCCAGGGCATCCACGCCGGTGGCGGCGGCGATCTTGCGGGGCAGGTTCTTGATCAGCCGGGCATCCAGGATCACGTAGTCGGCGATCATGTTCTCGTTGACGATGCCGATCTTCAGCTCCTTCTCGGGCACGCCCACGATGGCGTTGGGGGTGACCTCCGCGCCGGTGCCGGCGGTGGTGGGGATCAGCACGATGGGCACGCATTTTTTCGCCATGCCGGGGTTGTCCAGCAGCTCCTTGACGCCGTACTCATCGGTGACCAGGATGGAGGCCAGCTTGGCCGCGTCCATCACGGAGCCGCCGCCGCAGGCCACGATCAGATCGGCGCCGCTTTTCTTGAATTCGTCCACCACGGCCTGCACCGCCATGTAGGAGGGCTCGGGGGGCAGATCGTCCAGAACGTAATATTCCACGCCGGTGGCCTTCACCACGGCCTCGGGCATGTCAAACAGCCCCAGGCCCCGCAGGCCCTTGTCGGTGAACATGGCCACTTTCTTGGCGTTCAGGGATTTGATGATGTCGGCAATGCTGTCCATGGCGTTCTCGCCGCCGTAGACCGCATGGGGCATTTTCAGATTGTACTTCAATAACATAACGCATTCCTCCTAAAAAGAATTTCACTGCCCATCGGCAATTTTGATGAACAGGTCAGGCGCGCCGAAGCCGCCGGACTTGGCAATGATGTTGTAGCTTCTGTCCCGGTAGCGGAACCGGGTGAGCACCGCGCCGGGGGCCAGCTCCCCCACGGGAACCAGCTGGGAGACCCCCACCTGCTTCATCAGGGCCAGCAGGGTATCGCCGCCGGTGCACAGGATGGTGCCCTCCAGCCCGCCGTCCAGCAGGGCCTTCACCAGCAGGGCCAGGTTTTCCGAGATCCGCCTGCGGCGGAACTCCACATCCATGCCGTGAAGCCGGGCATATTGCACGGTGTCGTCGCAGCCGGGCGGATCGTTCACATCCAGGATGCAGCGGCCGGTTCCGGCCAGCTCCAGCCAGTGCTTGACGGTTTCCTGCTTTTCTTCGCCCCGGGCCCAGGCTTCGTCCAGCTTCTGGACCGGAGTCAGATGGATGTGGGCGAAGCCGGCTTTTTCCGCCTCCGCCATCTGCCGCAATGTCACGGCATTGACGCTGCCGCAGGCCACGAACAGCCCCGGCTCCAGCCTGGGAAGCGCTTTCTTTTCTCCGGGAGGCAGCAGCAGCTCCGCCACCACCGCGCCGAAGCCCGCGCAGCCCGCGCTGAGGCGCAGCCCGTCTTCTCCCAGGGCCCGGCCAATGGCTTCCAGGTCCTCCTGGGTTTCGGCGTCGTAGACATGGATGCCGGGAGCGGTCATCCGGGGGTCGCCGCCCAGACCGTGGAGCACCACCTCCGCCCGGCTTCCCTGGTGCACAATCGCCTCCACCGAGGACGCTTTGACGGGCTCAAAGGGGTCCGCGCCGAAGACGCTCTCGGCCACGGGCACGCCGTCGATGTAGTGGATGCCCTGCCGGGTGACCCGGTTCATTTTGGGCAGGGCCGGAAGAAACGCCATCCGGTCGCTGCGCGCGGCATCCATCACGGCGGTGAGCTCCGCGCCCACATTGCCCCGGAGGGCGGAATCGGTTTTTTTGTAGATATGGGTGAAGCCGGCGGACAGTGCCCGGCGGACCGCCCGGAACACCACCTCATAGGCCTGCTGCCCGGAAAGGTGCCGGGTTTCCGCGTCCAGCACCAGCACCTGGAGCGCCTCTCCCAGCTGCTCCATGGGCAGCTCCGGGTCCACCGCTACACAGGTGGCAGCGCCCTTGGCGGCGAATTGAACGCCGGTGTCCAGCGCGCCGGTGAAATCGTCGGCAATGATCAGTAGTTTCATGCAGCACCTCGTGGTATGTTCATTTTTGAAACGGTTTAAACAGCGAATCGACGCTTGTGAAAATGTGCTGTAATATCCCTTTGCAGCGCCGGGTTCTGTTGTATATATTACAGGATTCGGTCAGGGTTTTCCATGATTTTCTCCCACTGGGAATGTTTAAATATGTAACGTATGTAAAAACCGATATTTCATTTTTGTGCGTTTCTCACAGATCCCCCTCAACAAAGACCCCGCCACCGCAGGGGAGGTTCCTTAGCCTCCCGCCAGGTAACGATTACTGAGTGCTTGGATGAACGGCACCGGGCGCCGATACGAAACCGTTGGCTGGTACAAATTTGCCCAACCCGGTCAATCATTGATGATCCGTACCGCGGGGGAGGCTGATGACAGCCTCCCGCGCAGTGGGTCGGGCGATCAATGCAGGCCCATGGCGGCGTCCTCGGCCAGCACCTGCTTCAGCACCTCCACGCCCTCGGGGCACAGGTAGTTGAAGGGACGGCGGGGTTCGCCCACGGGATTGCCCAGCATCCGGGTGGCCAGCTTGATGACGGTGTTGGGGTTGCCCAGCTTCATGGCTCTCTGGATGCCGGTAATGGCCTGCTGAGCGGCCTCTGCGCCCTCGATGTCACCGGCGACGAACTTGTCGTAAATGCTGGCCACGGTGGCGGGGTACAGGTTGGCCCGGCCTGCGATGCCGCCGGCGCCGCCGGCCTTCAGGCAGTTGAGAATGTTGCCGTCGTTGCCGGCCAGGATGGCCACCTTCTTGGGCAGCTCCTGGGTCAGGCGGATGTAGGCCTTCAGATTCTCCAGATCGCCGCTGGAATCCTTGGCGCCCATGATCACGTCCACATCCCGGCACAGGGCCTGGACGGTCTCGGGCAGCAGCTTGTTGCCGGTCCGGGCGGGGATGTTGTACAGGACGATGGGGATGTTCACATGCTTGGCCACGGCCACATAGTGGTCGTACAGCTCCTTCTGGCTGGCCAGGGCGAAGCTGGGCGTGATGATGCTCAGCACGTCCGCGCCCATCTGCTCGGCCCGCTTGCTCATGTAGATGGTGTCGGCGGTGGAGATGCAGCCGGTGCCGGCGTAAACGGGAACCCGCCCGGCCACCTGGTCGATGACGGTCTCAATAACGGCTTCCTTTTCCTTGGTGCTCAGGATGAAGGCCTCGCCGTTGGTGCCGCAGGGGAACAGGCCATGCACGCCGCCGGCCAGCTGGCGCTCCACCTGCTGACGGAGGACCTCCAGATTGACGGACTGCTCGTCATCGTCGTTCATGGGAGTGACAATGGGAGGAATGATGCCCTTGAGTTCTACGTTTTTCATGTGAATCGGCTCCTTTATATCATGTGTTCATTTTTGAAACGCCTGGGGGAATGCCCCGGAAAATGCCTTTCCTCCGGAAAAATTGCCCCAAAGGGTTTCTTTCTGTGGTATATCATACCAAAAACCCTTTGGAGCTTTCCACGGTTTTTTCGTTTTTTGACGTTTAATTTTGAAACAGTCGTAAAAATGGTTGCAATTTTTTTGTGCGAATGGTATAATTGTTTCAGATTAGAACAATCAGAACAGAGGATCGGGAGGGCTTTTCATGAACGAACGAATCCGGGTGCTGGGCATTGCGCCCTATGAAAACATGAAACGGGTGATGGGGGAGCTGGCCTGCGAATACCCCCAGATGGAGCTGACGATTTTTGTGGGCGACCGGGAGGCGGGCCTGGAGATTGCCCGGCAGAATTTCCACGGGAACTACGACGTGGTGATCTCCCGGGGCGCCACAGCCGCCATGCTGAAAAAGGAGCTGCCCCTTCCGGTGGTGGAAATCGAGATCTCCACCTATGATCTGCTCTGCGCCCTGCGCCTGGCGGGGGGACTGGAAAAGCGGGTTGCCATGGTCTGCGCCGAAAACATCTCCGTGGGAGCCCACCGGCTGCGGGATCTGATGGACCTGGACATGGACATCTTCACCTATGACTGCGCCGCCTCCCTGCGCCATACCATTTCCCAACTGGACCGGAACGAATACGACGCCCTGCTTTGCGACATGGTGGCCTTCACCACCGCGAAGACCATGGGCCTGAACGCCTTTCTGATCACCTCCAGTGTGGACAACATCCGCAAGGCCTTCGACCAGGCGGCCTTCCTCTCCCGCAGTCAGGCCCAGCTGCGCCGGGAGAACCAATTCCTGCGGGAGCTGCTGCAATGGCAGATCGGCTACACCATCATCCTGGACGACAGCGGCAGCCTGTACCTGTCCACCGCCGACCCGGTGAGCCCGGAGCTGATGGACATGCTCCGCCGGGAGCTGCCGGAGTGCATCCAGACCCCGGAGCGGAAAATCAGCCGCAGCCTGGGAGGCACCCTGTATATGATCCGCACCAAGCGCATCCACGTGGGCCCCACCGCCTATACCGCCTTCTTCTATGACATCCGCAAGACCCCCCTCAGCTCCGGCCACATGGGCATCCGGACCTTCACCCGGCCCGAGGCGGAGGAGCGCTATTGCCGGGGCGTGTTCAGCACCTCGGGCTTTCCCACGGACGCGGAGGAGGAAATTGAGAAGATTGAGAAAAACGCCGCGCCGGTGATGATCGTGGGGGAGGACGGCACGGGCAAGGAGTCCGCCGCGGATATTCTGTTCCTGCACAGCCAGCTGCGCAACAATCCCCTGATCCATATCAACTGCGCCACCCTGGGGGAAAAGGGCTGGGACTTTCTGCTGGAGCACCACAATTCCCCCCTGGCGGACAAGGACAGCACCCTGTATTTCATCAACGCGGATACCCTGCCCATGGACCGGGTGCGGCAGCTGCTGAGCGTGCTGATAGAGATGCGGGTGTGCAGCCGGAACCGGGTGTTTTTCTCCTGCGTCTGCCCCAAGGGAGAATCCGTTTCCCAGGCCGCAAACGCCATCATCGACAATCTGTGCTGCATGACGCTGCAGCTGCCCTCCCTGCGGGAGCTGTCCGACCGGATTCCCATGATGGTGAATATGTATTTAAGCCGGGTGAACGAGGATGTGTCCCGGCAGATCCTGGGGGTGGAGCCCCAGGCCATGGAGCTGCTGCAGCAATATCCCTGGCCCAATAACTACGCCCAGTTCCGCCGGGTGATGATGGAGCTGGCCGCCACCGCCTCCGGCCAGTTCATCACCGCCCAGGAGGTCCGCGCCCTGCTGCGCAAGGAGCGGTATGTGGGCTCCTTCACCCCCCACGCGGAAAATGACGCCATCCCCCTGGACCTGAGCCGCCCCCTGGAGGAAATCAACCGGGACATTGTCCGCCGGGTGGTGGAGGAAACCGGCGGCAACCAGACCCTGGCCGCCAAACGCCTGGGCATCAGCCGGACCACCCTGTGGAGAATGATTCAGAAATAAAGTCCAGTGCACCGGCCCGAAATAACGCACACACCACCGCAGCAGCTTTTTTAAAAATTCACCTTCGCAGGGCGGTTTCCTGAGCCCGCCCTGCGAAAGAAAAGCGGACACTCCAGGCGGATTTGACGCATTCTTCCATATAAAAAGTACGAATTGTCCCGTCAGAAATGCGCATCAAAACACGATAATGAGACCAGCTCAATTCAGGACACAGTGTGTCCCAATTTGGAAAACAGCAGTAAAACTGGCGCATTTTTCGCAGGTTAGATTCATCAAAGTCCTTTCCGAATTCACCTGTCAGGCGATTCGACAGATAGCGCAATAGCTTTTTACCATAAAAGCTTACAATTAGAACCGCCTTGTGTGCAAAAGCGGTTCCGTTTTCCTATTTGCAGATTGCCCTTTGGAGCGGAAAAAATTCTTGACAATTGGGGCGGAATATAGTAGTATATTACGGTCTGCAATTGCGGACAATCCTTGCTCACGGCGCGGCCGTGGGCCAAAAGTCCAAAAGGAGGTGCAATCAACATGGCTAAGATCACCGGTAAGTATGAGGTGCTCTACATCATCGACCCCGCTCAGGGCGAGGAGGGCATCGCAGCACTTGTGGAAAAGTTCAAGGCAATGGTGGAGGCGGAGGGTACTCTGTCCAGCATCGATGAGTGGGGCAAGCGTCGTCTTGCATACCCCATCAACGACCTGGCCGAGGGCTACTACGTTCTGATGAACATGGAAGTCAAGCCCGAGTTCCCCGCAGAGCTGGAGCGTGTGATGAAGATCACCGAAGGCGTCCTGCGCTGCCTGACCACCGCGGTGGAGGAGTAATTCAAAATGCTCAACCACATTGTTATCATGGGCCGCCTGACCCGTGACCCCGAGCTGCGCCGTACCGGCAGCGGCATCGCCGTCACCAGCTTCTCCGTCGCGGTTGACCGCGATTTCGGCAAGAATGAAAACGGCGAAAGGGAAACCGACTTCATCGACTGTGTCGCCTGGCGTCAGACGGGAGAGTTCGTCTCCAAGTACTTCACCAAGGGCAGCATGGTGGTGGTGTCCGGCCGGCTGCAGATTCGCAGCTGGACCGATAAGGACGGCAACAAGCGCCGCACTGCGGAAGTCGTGGCAGACAATGTCTACTTCGGCGAAAGCAAGCGCAGCGAGCAGCATTCCGGCGGCTACAGTGCCACCGCGCCCAGCTACGGCGGCAGCGCTCCGGCCCCCAATTACGGCGGCTACAGTGCGCCCGCAGCCCCCAGCTATGGCAGCTACTCCGCTCCCAGCGCTCCCGCATCCGATTTCGCGATGCTGGAGGACGATGACGCTCAGCTGCCCTTCTAACGAACTTTTCAACAGGATATTTACGAAGGAGGTTATTCCATGGCTAACGAACAGCGTATGCGTCCGCGCAAGCGCAAGAAGGTTTGCGCGTTCTGCGTGGATAAAGTGACCAGCATTGATTACAAGGACACCGCGAAGCTCCGCCGTTACCTGTCCGAGCGCGGCAAGATCCTGCCCCGCCGTACCACCGGTACCTGCGCCGCCCACCAGCGTGACCTGACCACCGCCATCAAGCGCGCCCGTCAGATCGCCCTGCTGCCCTACGTCACTGACTGATTTCCAAACAATTCACCCCGAAACGTAAGTTTCGGGGTGTTTTTTCATCAGAAAACCGAAAATACGCGCCCGCCGCTGCAGGGGACGCTATCAGCCTCCCGCGCGGTTCCGGCTGCCAGCACAGAATCCGGTTCGGCGAATCCGCACAACATCCCGCCCTGACCGTAGTATGCTGTTCAGATGATTGCGCAGGCTTTCGTTTACGATATCTTGTAGCTTATATCTCACACCTGATATCTCGTCAAACACCTTAGGAACCTCTGATGAAATCGGCAAGACCCGCCGCCCAGCCGCAGACGATTTACTGTGAAAGTCTCAAAAACAATGGCAAAATTCAAACATTTTGATGACTTTCATTCCTCGTGGTGCTAAGGTGCGCAGCATGGGTATTTATTCAGGGGTTCCCTTATACCCTTTTGATGGACCCGGCCTCGTCCTGGGCGATGAGCAGGTCGGAGATGATGTCGTTGGAGATGAGATACCCCTTGGGGGTCAGAGACCACCGGCCGTCGCTGGACTGGGTGGCCC